>DATFWZ010000032.1:0-10514 GCA_035258765.1 Gemmataceae bacterium | reverse complement strand
AGGTGATCGCACTCGGCAAGGGCACGTTCCAGGCGGTGATCCTTCCCGGCGGCCTGCCGGGCGCCGGGTGGGACGGGAAGAACAAGAGCCTCCTCGCCGGAAAGCTGAGCGGCAAGGGCGCCGAGTTCACCCCGGCGACCGGCAAGCGGAAGTACCTCGCCCAGAACCCGGACGAGTTCTCGGCGAGCAGCAAGTTCCCACCGCCGGGCCAGGCGGATTACTCCGGAACGGGGGATGGGGCGGTCTTGACGCTGGCGACACCTGAGGGCCGTTCGCTGCAACTGAAGAAAACAGTCCGCGAGAGCCCCACAATAGCTGCCAAGCCGCCCGAGGGCGCGCTGGTACTGTTCGACGGCACCAACACGGATGCATGGAACGGAGGCCGGATCGACGAAAAGACGAAGTTCCTGAACACCGACGGCAAGGACCTGCGGACCAAGAAGAAGTTCAATGACTACACCGTCCACGTCGAGTTCATGCTGCCGTATCGCCCCGACGCCCGCGGCCAGGGGCGGGGGAACAGCGGGTTCTACCAGGTGGACATGTACGAGGTCCAGGTGCTTGACTCGTTCGGGCTGGACGGGAAGAACAACGAGTGTGGCGGCGTGTACACGAAGGCGGAGCCGAAGGTGAACATGTGCCTGCCGCCGCTGGTGTGGCAGACCTACGACGTGGACTTCACTAACGCGGTGGCCGAGGGCGGCAAGGTCGCGAAGAAGGCCCGGCTGACCGCGAAGCACAACGGCGTCGTGATCCACGACAACATCGAGATCGACGGCAAGACGGGCGGCGCCCGCAGCGACCCGGAAGGCACCCCGGGGCCATTGCAGTTGCAGGGGCATGGGAACCCGCTGCAGTATCGGAACATCTGGGTCGTGGAAAAGAAGTGACAGTACGGGCGAGCCGGGAGCGTGACCGACCGGAGTGACTTGCTCCGTTCGCTCATGCTCCCGGCTCACCGCGTCACGCCGCTCCGCTCGCCTTCTACGACGAGCAACTCACCTGCAGCCGCTTCGCCCACTCCGGCGCCGGACGCGCGTAGTGCTCCATCTCCGGCTGCTCGTCGAATGGGCTCCGCAAGACGCCTCGCAGCCGGTCCACTTCGCTGAAGTCCTTCCGCTCTGCCTTCTCGATTGCGATCTGGGCCAGGTAGTTCCGCAACACGTACTTCGGGTTCACACGGTCCATCCGGGCCTTCCGCTCGACGTCGAGGGAGCCTTCCGAGCGGAGCCGGTCGCGGTACCGTCCCGTCCAGGCATCGAACCTGGCCGGGTCCTGGAAGAGCCGCCGGATCGGGTCGTTCGCCTCCGCCGGCCCGGTGCGGAATGTGCCGAGGACCCGGAAGAAGATCGTGTAGTCGGCACGGGCTTCGGCAAGCAGGTCGAGCAAGCCGCTCCAGAGTTCCTGGTCGCCCTCAGCCGGGGTCGCCAAGCCGAGCTTGGCCGCCATGAGTTCCTGGACGTGCGCGTTGAATACGTCCGCGTACGTGTTGATCGCGGACCTCGCCTCGTCCACGGCGATGAGCGACGTCAGCGCCCCGGCGAGGGCGGCCAGGTTCCAGTAGCCGATTCGCGGCTGCTGGTCGAAGGCGTAGCGGCCGGTGTCGTCCGAATGGTTGCAGATGAACCCGGGGTCGAACTCCTCCATGAACCCGTACGGCCCGTAGTCGAGCGTGATCCCGAGGATCGACATGTTGTCGGTGTTCAGCACGCCGTGGGCGAAGCCGACCGCCTGCCACTTGGCGATCAGCCGGGCGGTCCGGGCGACAACCTCGCGCAAGAACGCTACGTATTTGTCGTCCGGGTCCTTCAAGTGCGGGTAGTGCAATTCGATGACGTAGTCGGCCAGGGTGCGGAGCGCGTCTAACTGCCCGCGATGTGCGAACACTTCGAATGAACCAAACCGGATGTGACTCGGAGCCAACCGCACGATGAGAGCCCCGCTCTCGACACCTTCGCGATAGACCTCCAGGTCGGTCCCGACTATGCAGAGGGCTCGCGTCGTCGGGATGCCGAGGGCGTGCACGGCCTCACACGCCAGGTATTCGCGGATGCTCGAGCGCAGGACGGCCCGGCCGTCGCCGAACCGGGAGAACATCGTTTTCCCGGCCCCCTTCAGGTGCAGGTCCCAGCGCTCGCCGGCCGCGTTCTTGACTTCGCCGAGCAGAATCGCCCGCCCGTCGCCGAGCTGCGGGACGTAGGTCCCGAACTGGTGGCCCGCGTACTTCATCGCGACCGGGTCGCTCCCGGGCAGCTTCTTGTTGCCGGCGAAGTACTGGACGAAGTCCGCGGACATCGCCTCGGTCGGGTCGAGGTCAATGAGGCGAGCCGCATCCGGGTTGAAGGCGACCAGGTACGCGTCGGGAACCGGTGTCGGCGCAATGCGCTGGTGGAACGCGGCCGGGAGCCGGGCGTAGGAGTTGTCGAAAGGCAGGTCGGCGAGGGTGCGCATGCCGTATTGTACGGGCGGCGCTATAATTCTCACCCGACAACTCGTCTCGTTCACTTCCCCCTCCCCGCTTCGGGGAGGGGGCTATGGGGGAGAGGTCTTCGGGCCCGCGAACCCAGACCTCTCCCCCCCGACCCCCCACTCCGAAGCGGAGAGGGGGGAGGAATGCCATCAGAGGCAGATGAGGACGAGAGATTCATCGTGGAGCCGCACCATGTCTGCCGAAAAGCTGGAGTTCAAGACCGAGCTGAAGCAGCTCCTCCACCTCATCACCCACTCCCTCTATTCACACCGCGAGATCTTCCTCCGCGAACTCATCTCGAACTCCTCCGACGCCATCAACAAGATCCGGTTCGACTCCCTCAGCCGCGAGGAGAGGCTCGAAGGCAACAAGGACTGGAAGATCAAGCTGATCCCGGACAGTGCTGCGGGGACGCTGACCGTGTCCGACAACGGCATCGGCATGAACCGCGACACGATCGTGGACCAGCTCGGGACGATCGCCAAGTCCGGTACGCGGGCGTTCCTCGAAACGCTCCGGCAGCAGGACGTCCAGCTCCGCCCCGACCTGATCGGTCAGTTCGGCGTCGGGTTCTACTCCGCGTTCATGGTGGCGGACAAGGTGACCGTCATCTCCCGCACAGCCGGGTCGCCAGCTGACGGCGTCAAGTGGGAGTCCGACGGCCAGGGAGAGTTCACTGTTGGAGAAGTGGAGAAGCCATCGCGCGGGACCGACGTCATCCTCCACCTCAAGGAGGACGCCAAGGAGTTCCTGAACCCGTGGACGCTGTCCAGCCTCGTGAAGAAGTACTCCGACTTCATCGAGCACCCGGTCGTCATGGACGTCGAGCGCAAGGAGGGGGACAAGACGGAGAAGGTCGAGGACGTCTTGAACGCCCGGACCGCGCTCTGGCTGCGAAACAAGTCCGAGATCAAGCCGGAGGAGTATGACGCGTTCTACCAGCAGATCACCAACGACACGGAGAAACCGGCCAAGGTCATCCACTACACGGCCGAGGGTAAGACGGAGTTCAGGGTCCTCGCGTACATCCCCGCCCGCAAGCCGTTCTCGTTCACCTGGGAGGAGCCGAAGGGGCTGAAGCTGTACATCCAGCGGGTCCTGATCATGGACTCCTGCGAGGGTCTTCTGCCGCCGTATCTGCGGTTCGTTCGCGGGGTCGTGGACTCGTCCGACCTGCCGCTCAACATCTCCCGCGAATTGCTCCAACAGAACCCGCTCCTCGACCGGATGCAGAAGAACATCGTCCGCAACGTCCTCGAAGCCCTGGAGGCGATGAAGAATGCGGAGTACGAGAAGTATGTCACGTTCTTCGAAGATCTCGGAGTCATGCTCAAGGACGGCGCGGCCCGCGACTGGTCGAACCGAGAGAAGCTGCTCGACCTCCTCCTTTTCCAGTCCACCAGGACTGAGCCGGGCAGGCACACGACCCTGGCGGACTACGTGTCGCGGATGCCGGCCGAACAAAAGGACATCTACTACCTGATCGGCGAGGGCCGGGAGCTGATCGAGTCGTCGCCGCTGCTCGAGGCGTTCAAGGCGAAGGGCTGGGAGGTCCTGTTGCTGACCGACCCGATTGACGAATTCACGGTCCCGGTGATTGGAGAGTACAACGGCAAGGCGCTCAAGCCGGTGGATCGGGCGGACACCGAGGCCCCACCCGCGGACGACCAGCCGGCCGACGCGGAGGCATACCAGGTCTTCCTCGGACAACTGAAAGCCCGGCTGCCGGAGGTCGGCGACGTCCGGCTGTCGCGACGGCTCAAGGACAGCGCCTCCTGCCTGGTCGCGGACCGGCACGCGATGACCGCGCATTACGAGCGGCTCATGCGCAAGCTCGGGCGCGTGGAGGAGGAGTCGAAGCGGGTGCTGGAGATCAACCCCGCCCATCCGGCTGTGGCAGCTCTCAAGGCGGTATTCGACCGCAACGCGAACGACCCGCGCGTGGAGAACTACGGCCGACTCCTGTACGAGCAAGCGGTCATCGCCGAGGGGTCGAAGCTCAAGGACCCGGCCGGGTTCACCCGGCGGGTCAACGAATTGCTGACGCGGACGCTCTCCACCGGCCTGTGATCACGGACGGACGGGGGGGACGATGATGATCCAGTCTTCTCCCGGCCCGGTGGGACCGCCAAACGGCCCGGCCCGCCGGCCGCCGTCATCGCGGCCGTCCGGCCCAGCGGACCAAAGGATCCCGGAACCAGGCGCGATACGGACTTGCCCGACGGATTGGGGGGCATCAATAATCGGGGCGTCAATGCTGCTGCGCGCCCGAAAGCTCGCCCGGGTGGCGAACTGCGCCCTGATCAGCTCATCGACCAGCCAGCCGCCGTTGAGGCCGCCCAGGGGGTAGGCGATCGCCGCGACTGCTCCCCCCGCGGTGCGCGTCCGCAGCTCGGCCGCGAGGTCCACTTGAGACATTTCGAGCGTCTCGTCCCCCGAGACCCGGTAACCGAACGCGGCGCCGGTGAACGGGTCCGCCGGCAAGCCTCGAAGGTACGTCGGCACGAGCTCGGCCAACGCCGCGGCCGGCCGACCGTATTTCGTCTGGAACAGCCGAAGCGCGACCTGGACCCGCGCCAGCCGGCGGAGCGCCAGCCCGCGCAGGTCGCGACTCGCGACCATCGGGGCGCGATCCGTCCGCCACAACTGCGGGTAGTGCAAGCCGGAGAGCCAGCGTGATTCCACCCGCCGGTCGGGGTGCGTATTCACTCGAAGAATGCGTTCGCGTCGGACTCGCTCCCACGGCACGCCCCAGCAGAAGGCGACCAGTTCCGCCTCGGAATCCGCCTGCGGGGAGGAAGTCCCGAACTGAACCGGCATGAGCGTCAGGTACGCGGGCAGCCAACTGGCGACGCGGTCCATCGTGTTCCGGAGGATGATCTGCTCGGCCCAGAAGGAGTCGTCTGCCCCCATGGGCATGTCGTGCTCGTGCCGCTCGAGGTCGGCCAGCACGCGGCGCAACGGCTCCGGCCCGCCCTCATAGTGCGCGAGCCACTCCCCCAGCCCTGTGAGCATCAGGTCTTCGGATTGGAAGGCGAGATCCGCGGTATACACCCCGCCCTTGTGTCGGGCCGTCCGGGCGGCGGCCAGCCCGCCCCGCATCAGTCGCGGGAACGCCTCCGGGTCGCCTTCCGCTTGCCGCTGCAAGCCACGGGTGCGAAGCGCGGCGACCATTTCACGCAAGTCGCGCGTTGCATCCTGCCGGTTGGCGTAGTCGAGGTCGCGCGGGTCGTCGAACATACCGACGGGCTTCTCGGCCAGGTCGTTGAGCTGCCGGTGCCAGTCGTCGGCGAACACGCGGTCGAGCCAGGGCTTCAACGTGGCGGACTCGGGCCCCCAGCCCGACTGGGCCGCCCGGTTCAACGCCTCCGACCACTCGGGCGTGGCCCGGCCGCCGGTCTGGGCCATCGGGACGGGCTGCAGCCGGCCCCGGAACACCGGCCCGGCGTCCGTCGCGGCCCGTCGGTATTGCGAGGCAGCCGCCCGGGCGATCCGGCCGGCCTCATTCGCGTCGTACGAGGGCAGGCTTTCGATGAACCCGGACGCAGTCAGCCGGTCCGGCGTGTCCGGCACCTCGAGCACCCGATACGCCAGGCCGCCGGCCAGCACGACCGCGGCCGCCCCGCACCCGGAGACCGCCCGGAGGACCGGGCCGCGGGCCGCGACACGCTCGGTCGCCCACGGGTAGAGCAGCAAGCGCCCGGTCGCGACGAGGATAAACGCGGGGGCCCACACCTGCCACCAGGTCACGCCGCCGCCCAACAGGCTCGGCAGGATCAGCCCGGCGGCGGCGGCCGCGCTGACCGTCGCCGCGAGCCCGGCGACGATCGTCTTGCGGAACATGAGCCCGGCCAGATGCCCGACCGCAAATCCGTACACGAGCCCGAGGCCCAGGAAACGCATAATCTCGGGTCGCACCTCGCCGAGCAGCCTCGTCCGGAACGGGCGGCTCGAGTCAGCGATTAGCAGCGGCAGGAACATGAGGACCGAGGCCCCAACGGCGATGGCGAAATGGGCCGTCACCTTGGTCAGCCACAGCCGGCCCAGCGGGAGCCGTCGCTCAGCCCAGAACAGGGCCACACCTCGCGTCTGTTCCTCCCCCATGATCGTTACGCCGGCCAGTACACCGAGACCGAGAGTCGCCGCCGGCCAAATGAAGAGCGGGTAGGCGTCCGGGGCGACCATCACACCGCCAATGGCCAGCCCGCCGGCGGCGGCACCGATGGTGATCCACACGGCCTGTCGGGCCGTCAACCAGAAGACGGCTCCGAACCCCGGCAGCCGCCGCGACCGTTGGGACCGAGCCCGCGCGCCCGTGGCGACGAGTGGGAGCGGTCGCCGGTCGAGTTGACTGAAAATGACCGCGGACGCGCCCAGGCCGACCGTCAGCCAGGCGGTGTAGAACCCCATGATCGCGGTGCCGTATGGCCGGCTCAGCTCGCGCGGGCCGAAAACCGCGACGAAGGGCACGGCCAGCACCACGCCCGCCGCGATGGCGCACAGGCTCCCCTGAAACACTGCCCCGAGCGTCGATCGGGCGGTGGCGCCGCCGCACACGCCCCAGGCGAGCGATTGCAGGCCAACCAGAACCACAAACAAGGCATACCCGCGGATCATCGCCGGCGACGAGTCCACGCACCCGAATCCGATCGCCAGCGCGGCCAGGAGTACGGACTGGATAAGCGTGAGACCGACCCCGAATACGGCTTTGCCCACCCACACCTGCCGGCGAAGGCACGGCAGGGCGTCGAGAAACTCGATCGTCCCGGCCTCTTTCTCGTCGGCAAGTAGCATCGCCCCGCACACGGCCCCCGCCAGGTATGCCAGGGCCGGGGCCATTAGCTCGCGGGCGCCGAGCCGGGAAACGACCGACGGACCGCCGCTGGTTGCGGGCGCGAATTGGGCGGTCAGGAACAGTGCCAGGACGCCGAACGCCAGGACGGCCAGCGCGATCGTCCGCTGCTCGCGCCACTCCTTCCAAACCAGCGCCTGGATCATAGCGTCACCGCCTGCCCGTCAGGGCCGACGTTCCGCATGACCGCGGCATAGATGTCTTCCAGCCCAGGCGCCGCCTCCTCGACTTCGGTCACGTCCGGCAGGGCTCGCAATCGGCCGATGGCGTCGGGGGCCGGATCCTGGACGAGAACGTCGAGTTGCCGGCCCAGGGACTGCCGGTGCAGCACGCGGCCGACGCCGACGAAGTCAGGCGGGAGACCCAGCGTCCGGAGCTGGATCCGCGTAAACCGGCGCTTGATCTCCTCGATCGGCCCGGTAAAGAGCAACTTACCCTGACTCAGCAGTCCAACGTGACTCGCGACCCGCTCCACCTCCGAAATCCCGTGCGACGAGATGAAAATCGTCCGGCCCGACGCCGCCAGCTCGACCATGCTGGTCAGAAAGTCGCGGCGGGTGAGTAGGTCCAGGCCGGATGTCGGCTCGTCGAGGATCAACACCTCGGGATCGGGCGCCAGGGCCAGCGCCAGGCCGACGCGGGCGTAGCCCCCCTTCGACAGGTCCCGCAACCGCTTCTTCGGGTCCAGGCCGAGTCGGTGGACCCAGCCGTCGTACCGATTGAGAAACCCGGCAAGGTGGAAGGACGAAGTAAACCAGCCGATCTCGGCCACCGTCATCCACTCGTAGAACCGCGGCCGCTCGGGCACGTAACCGATCCGGTGTCGCAGTGTCACGGCCTTGGTCCAGCAGTCCTGACCCAAGACCCGCGCGCTGCCGCCATCGGGGGGGTGCATCCCGACCAGCACCTTAATCGTCGACGTCTTGCCCGCGCCGTTGTCGCCGAGAAACGCGTATATGGCCCCCTGGGGGACTTCCAGGTCGAGGCGGTCAACAACCACCTTGCTGCCGTATCGCTTGGTCAGCTGCCGAACGGAAATGACCGCGCTCATGCCCGCACCCCCCGGCGCCGACGCCGCGCCCGGCCGTTGACCCTTCCCCACTCTTGTTCGACGAGGGAGATGACGTCCGCGGCTGCCAGCCCGCCCGCGGCCGCCGCCCGGAGCGCGTCGCGGATGCGGTCGCGGACGATTTCCCGCCGGCGGGCGGCGCAGAGGTCGGGCGCGCCGTCGGTCACCTCCATTCCCCGCCCGCGTCGCGACTCGAGGACGCCCATACGTTCGAGGTCCTGGTACGCCCGGGCGACCGTGTTCGGATTGACGAGGAGCTGCTGGGCGAGGTCGCGGACGCTGGGCACCAGGTCGCCCGGGGGCGGGTCCCCGCCGGCGACGCCGAAGATTATCTGGGCGGCAATCTGCTCGTAGATCGGCACCGGCGAATCGGGCCGGACGTGGATGATCATGACAGGAGCGTTGATCGGGTGTACCAGTTGACCAGTACACTACGGACGCACGGCGCGCGGCGTCAACTGATTTCTTCCCCTCGCCGCGTCAGGAGCCGCTCCGGGGCCAATGATCAATTCCCAATGTCCAAACAATGACCAAGGAAGGTCGTGTGCCGAATGCCCAAGGCCGAAGTGGAGACTCGGCGCTCCCATTGGTCATTTGGCCTTGGTCATTCCTTGGTCATTGGTGGGTCATTGGGGATTTGTCATTTACCACCCCGTTGCCTCCCTCGCGGCCCATCCTAGACCATCCCGCACGCCCGCACGCGGACCGCGACCAAATGCTCAAGCTCATCCTGCTCGCGACCGGTATCGCCATTCTCTTGCTCCTCCTCACCCGCTCGGCCGAGGCCAAGGACGACCTGCCACTCGAGAAGCACACCTACCGCGACGCCCACGGCAAGGAGCTGCCCTACAGACTCCTCAAACCGCTTCACCCCGAGGAGGGAAAGAAATACCCCCTCGTGATATTCCTGCACGGGGCAGGCGAGCGCGGGTCGGACAACGAAAAGCAACTGATCCACGGCGTCCCGCACTTCGTCGCGAAGGAGACCCAGGAAAAATACCCGTGCTTCCTGGTCGCCCCGCAGTGCCCCGCGGGGCAGAGGTGGGTGGAAGTGGACTGGTCGGCCGACTCCCACACGCAGCCAAAAGCTCCGGGCGAGGCCGGTCGATTGACGCTTGAGTTGATCGAGCAGGTCATGAAGGAATTGCCGATCGATCCCAAGCGCGTCTATCTCACCGGACTCTCGATGGGCGGATATGGGACGTGGGACCTGTTAGCGCGGCGGCCGGAATTGTTTGCCGCCGCCGCGCCGATCTGCGGCGGGGCGGACGAGGCGACCGCCGCGAAGATCAAGGCTATCCCGGTCTGGGCCTTTCACGGGGCCAGGGATACGGCGGTGAAGCCGGCCAGGTCGCGGAACATGATCGCCGCCCTCGAAAAGGCCGGCGGAAAGCCCAAATACACTGAGTACCCGGACGTCGGCCACAACTCCTGGGACAACGCCTACAAGGACCCGAAGTTCTACGAGTGGATGTTCGGCCAGAAAAAGGAGTGATGGATCCGCGGAGGACAATGCATGGGATACCGCACCTTCGGACGGCTCGGCTGGCGAGTGAGTGAAGTCGGCTACGGCATGTGGGGTCTGGCCGGGTGGACGGGGCGCGACGACGCGGAGACGCGCCGGTCGCTTCAGCTCGCCGTGGACCTCGGCTGCACCTTCTTCGACACCGCTTTGGCCTACGGTGAGGGGCGCAGCGAGGCGCTGCTCGGCGAGCTCATTCGAAACAACGCCGACCAGGGGTTGATCGTTGCCTCCAAAGTGCCGCCGAAGAACCGGACCTGGCCGTCGCGCCGCGGGTTCAAGCTCGACGATGTGTTTCCTGAGGACTATATCCGCCGCTCGACCGAGACGAGTCTGAAGAACCTCGGACTCCCGGCCATCGATTTGATGCAGTTCCACGTCTGGGAGGACGACTGGGCCGCGGACGATCGCTGGCAGAAGGCGGTTGCCGGTCTGAAGCGTGAAGGGCTTATCAAGGCGATCGGCGTCAGCGTCAACCGCTGGGAACCGACGAATGTCATTCGCACGTTGCGCACCGGGCTCATCGACGCCGTGCAGGTCATTTACAACATCTTCGATCAGAACCCGGATGACGAGCTGTTCCCAATCTGTCGTGAACTCG
>DATFWZ010000031.1:0-4203 GCA_035258765.1 Gemmataceae bacterium | reverse complement strand
CGGGCAGGACGGTCGTGGCGTAGCGCATGTGCGAACGGCTCCAGCGGGGCCCGACGGGAGGGAGCCCTATCTTATAATGCGATTCGCCGGCCCTCGGCGGACACGGGAGGGGGGAAAGGCCCCCGGCCGGGCCGCCGGGGCCGTGTCGGCCGCGCCCTCTATAGGGGCTAGCGAAGGCGGGCCCTTCCTTGTGACACAATTCCGGTCCGCGGCTCAACTGGCCAGATGCCGCTCCTCGTCCTTGGCCAGGGCCCGGACCCGTTCCAGCACCCGGCGGACTTTGCGGTCGTACGAGTTTAACTGCTTGGCGATCTCGTCGGTCGAATGCCCCTGCAGCCGGAGCGTCAGAATTTGCTGTTCCTCCGGCGTCAGCCGGGCCAGGAAGTGGTCCAGCTGGTCGATGAACGTCACCACGGTGACCGGCGTCGGCTCCTTGGTCATGACCTGCAGGATGTCGTGCTGGGACAGCTCGCCCTGCGGCTGCTCGTGGTTCGGGTTGCGCCGGGCGGCGCGGTGGTAGGCGATCTGCCGCAACGTTTTGTGCAGCGTGATCCGGACCAGCAGCTTGGACAGGTCGTCCTCGTCGGTGATCTCGAACTGGTCGTTCTTCAGCCTGGTGAAGAAGGTCCGGAACACCGACTGGACCACGTCCTCCGGGTCGAGCCGGCTGTTCATCCGCTCGCCGATGCGGCGGCGGGCCACGCCCATGAGCCGGCTGACGTACCGGTTGAACAACTCCGACGCGGCACTCTCACTGCCGGCACGGCAGCGCTCGACGAGCTCCTGATCGGTAACCGGGGCGGCGGGGTCAGGCACGGGCGATCCTCCCGTGGGGGCACAAGTCAGGATCATCATACGGGCCTGAGAGGGGGGACACAATTCCTCGGCACTCACAACCCGGACGCCCCGCCGTTTGCCCCTTGCATCCAGGGGGGCCGACCGTGACAATTTCTCCATCACCCCCCACGGATCGACTCGCGTGCCGCGGCGGCCGACGAGCTCGGACTTCGAACCAATTGCTTTAAGAGGACTCTCCATGATGCCCCAGACTGATGCCGGCCTGACTCGTCGCGATGCCCTGAAGGCGGGCGGCGGGCTGGCGGTCGCCTCCACCCTGGCCGGGATCGGCCTGTCCGGCCTGCACGCCGGCGAGAGCAACGTCATCAACGTCGCGCTGGTCGGCTGCGGGGGCCGCGGGACGGGGGCCGCGAGCAATGCCCTGTCCTCGAAGCAGGGGCCGGTAAAGCTCGTGGCAATGGCCGATGCGTTCAAGGACCGGCTGACCACCAGCTACAACGGGTTGAGCAAGAAGTACAAGGAAATGGTGGACGTCCCGGAGGCCCGGAAGTTCGTCGGTTTTGACGCCTACAAGCACGCCATGGACGCCCTCCAGAAGGGCGACGTGGTGATCCTCGCCACGCCGCCCGTTTTCCGGTGGCCGATGTTCACTTACGCCATTGAGAAGGGGCTAAACGTCTTCATGGAGAAGCCGGTCGCGGTGGACGGGCCGACTGCCCGGAAGATGTTCGACCTGGCCGAGAAGTCGGAGCAGAAGGGGTTGAAAGTCGGCGTCGGCCTGATGTGCCGGCACTGCGAGGCCCGCGGGGAAATGTGGAAGAAAATCCGCGACGGGGCGATCGGCGAAATCACGCTCTTGCGCGCCTACCGCCTGGCCGGGCCGACCGGGAACATGCCGGTCCCGAAGAAGCCGCAGGACAAGAACGAGTTGGAGTACCAGATCCGCCGGTTCCACGGGTTCCTGTGGCTCTCGGGCGGGGCCTACAGCGACTTCCTGATCCATAACATCGACGAGTGCTGCTGGATGAAGGACGCCTGGCCGGTCTCCGCCAAGTCGAATGGTGGCCGGCACTACCGGGCGGACCCCGAAGACCCCAAGATCGAGTGGGTCGACCAGAACTTCGACACCTACACCACCGAGTTCACCTTCCCGGACGGGACCAAGCTGTTCATGGAAGGCCGGACGATCAAGGGCTGCCACCAGGAGTTCGCCAGCTACTGCCACGGGACCAACGGGTCGGCGGTCATTTCCGAAAGCGGACACGCCCCGTCGCACTGCCGGCTGTTCAAGTCGCAGAAGATGGTGGACAGCGAGCTGATCTGGAAGTGCATGGAGGACGAGCCCGACCCGTACCAGCTCGAGTGGGAGGACCTGATGCGGGCGATCCGGCAGGACCGGCCGTACAACGAGGCGCGGCGGGGGACTGAGGCCAGCCTGGTGGCGTCGATGGGTCGGATGGCCGCACACACCGGGCAGGTCATTACCCGCGACAAGATGCTCAACTGCGAACACGAATTCGCGCCCAACGTGGAGAAGCTCGTCGTTGGCGGCGAGGCGCCGCTCAAGGCCGACTCCGACGGCCGCTACCCATGCCCGGAACCGGGCGTGAAGACGAAGCGAGAGTATTGATCCGCCGGAGTCGCAACTAAGCTGAGACCGCCAGCTAAGGCTCCAAGGGGGCTTACTGGGCGGTCTCAGCTTTTCTGGACCGTCACATCCGACCTGGGCCCAAACATTTGCGTTCGAAACCGGGAATTTGAGAAGTGCTTCCGGCCGTGGGCACAAGATTCCGATCTTGTGCCCACTGGCAGCTCGAGGAAAAGCCATGTGGCGACAGGATTCCGATGCTGTCGGCCGGACTTGCAACAGTGGTTGTGGCCGGCGCGCACACGATCGGAATCTCGTGCCCACGGGGTGGCTCGCCCGGGACCCTAAGGCGAAGGGCCATGTGGCGACAGGATTCCGATCCTTTGGGCGGGTGCGCATCGCATTTAGACTGTTCCAACGATAATTGTCTAGACAATCATTGGCCGGCTCGCTATCATCGTGTTGAGCCCGCAGACTCCAATTGCAATTCCGGTACGCGCATGTCCGCAACCATCCCGCACACGACCGAAGTCGTCGTCATCGGCGGCGGCCCGGCCGGTTCGACGACTTCCACTCTCCTCGCCCAGAAGGGGCATCGTGTTGACCTGTTCGAGCGCGAGAAGGGCCCCCGCTTCCACATCGGCGAGTCGCTCATCCCGCAGACCTACTTCGTCCTCGAGCGGCTGAACATGCTGCCGAAGATGAAGCGCAGCCACTTCGTCAAAAAGTACTCGGTGCAGTTCGTGAACCAGCGGGGCAGGCTGTCGGAACCCTTCTACTTCATCGACAACAAGCCGCACGAGTCGAGCCAGACTTGGCAGGTGCGCCGGAGCGAGTTCGACCACCTGATGCTCGAGAACGCCGCCGAGCACGGGGTCGACATCCATCGCGGGGTCCGCGTCCTGGAGGTCCTCTTCGAGGGCGACCGCGCCGTCGGCGTCCGAATCAAACTGGAGGACGGAGCCGAGCGCGAGGTCCGGGCGAAGGTCATCGTCGATACCAGCGGGCAGAGCTCGATGCTGATCGACCGGCTCGGCCTGCGCGAGTGGGACCCGGTGCTCAAGAAGGCAGCCCTCTGGACCTACTGGAAAGGCGCCTATCGTGACACCGGCCGCGACGAGGGGGCCACGCTCGTCATCCAGACCGAGGGCAAGGCCGGGTGGTTCTGGTACATCCCGCTCCACGACGACATCGTCAGCGTCGGCGTGGTTGCCGGCTACGACTACCTGTTCCTGAACCGGCCGAACAAGGACATGGAGACGATCTACTTCGAGGAAGTGGCCCGGGCCCCGGGGCTCCAATCGCGAATCAAAAGCGCCACCCGGTGCGACATCTTCCGGGCCCAGAAGGAGTACTCCTACCGGGCCACGAAAGCGGCCGGCAACGGCTGGGTGCTGGCCGGCGACGCGTACGGCTTCCTCGACCCGCTCTACTCTTCCGGCGTGCTACTCGCGTTGACGTCCGGCTCGATGGCCGCGGACACGATCTCCGAGGGCCTCGCGAAGGGCGACACGAGCGAACGCCAGCTCCGCCAGTGGGAGGCCGGGTTCAACCAGGGCATGGACCGGATGCGGCGGCTGGTGTGCGAGTTCTACGACGGCTTCAGCTTCGGCCGGTTCGTCCGCAAGCACCCCGACCTCAAGGGGCACGTCACGGACGTCCTGATCGGCGACGTGTTCAAGGACGACGTTGATGTGCTCTGGCCGCTGATGGACGAGCTGCGGGCCGAGCTGGCGGCGGACGAGTCGAAGGCGATGGCGGTCTAGTCTCGGCGAGCCAGGAGCGCCTCCTGGCGAACCGGGGGCGTGAGGGACCGG
>DATFWZ010000030.1:0-9565 GCA_035258765.1 Gemmataceae bacterium | reverse complement strand
ATCGTCGAGTCGCTTAACGCGGACAAGGGCTACGCCCAAATGGTCCGCGAGATGCTCGCCGCCGATGAACTCTATCCGACCGATCCCGACAAGCTCCGGGCGACTGGTTACTTGGCCCGACAGTACTTCATCTTCAACCGCACCACTTGGCTGGACGAGACGGTCGAACACACCGCCAAGGCGTTCCTCGGGCTAACGTTCAATTGCACGAAGTGTCACGACCACAAATTCGACCCGATCCGCCAGGCGGACTATTACCGCTTCCGGGCATTTTTTGAGCCGTACCAGGTCCGCACCGACATGGTGCCCGGGGAGACCGACTTTGAGAAAGCCGGCGTGCCGCGGGCGTTCGACTGCAACCTCGACGCCGCGACCTACCGCCACGAGCGCGGCGACGACCGTCGGCCGCTCACGGGTGAGAAGATCACGCCCGGTCTGCCCGCGGTGCTCGGTGCCGACCTGCAAATCGAGCCGTTGAATCTCCCCCCCGAGGCATTCGCCCCTCACCTGCGACCATTCGTCGAGCAGAACTACCTGCGGGCGGGCGAGGCCAAGGTCGCAAGCGCCCGGGACGCGGCGACCAATGCCCGGGCGATGCGGATACTCGTTGCCTGGTTCGGTGGCGACCGGCCCGGACCGACGGCCGACCGGGCTCGGCTCTCCCTGACCGTTGCCGAGAAGTCCGTAGCCGCGGCGGAGACGGAATTGGCCTCGCTCAAGACTCGCTTCGCCGCCGAGCGGGCGAAATACGCGACGCCTCGCGCGGCCGAATTCGTGGATCTGGCAAAAGCAGCGGCCAAGTTGGAGAAACAAGCGGCACTAGCAAAAGCCGAAGAGGATCTGGCCCGGTCTGAACTCGAATTGGCACAAGCCGCCGCCCCGCAAAAAGCGGTCATCGAGAAAAAGCGCGACGCGGTGAAGGCCGCCGTCGCCGCCGCGACGAAGGGGGCCGACAAGCCCGGGGACGACTACACCCCGCCGCGAGGCGCGCTCAAGACCAAGGAGTCGAACGTCGAGACCGACGCGTCACGAAACAAATCCTTCCCGCATATGAGCACCGGCCGTCGCAGTGCGCTCGCCAATTGGATCGCCGACCCGAAGAACCCGCTCGCGGCCCGCGTGGCGGTCAACCACGTCTGGTCCCGGCACTTCGGCAAGCCGCTGGTGGCCACCATGTTCGACTTCGGTCGCAGGGGGGCACGGCCGACGCATCCCGAGCTGCTCGACTGGCTCGCGGTGGAGCTCAACGAAAACGGTTGGAGCCTCAAACACCTACACCGGCTCATGGTCACGTCCGACGCGTACCGCCTGTCCGCGTCCATGGCCGGGGTGGCGCCGGAGACGCTGAAAGCAGACCCGGAGAACCACTACCTGTGGCGGCGGAACTCGGTGCGGATGGAGGCCCAGGCCGTTCGCGACAGCCTGTTGCAACTGGCCGGACAGCTTGAATCGACCGCCGGCGGGCCGCCCATTGATGTGAACGCACAGGCGGACTCCCGGCGCCGCAGCCTATACTTCGTCCACTCGCACAACGACCACCACAAGTTCCTGATGCAGTTCGACGACGCGGCCGTCCTCGAGTGCTACCGGCGCACCGAGAGCATCGTCCCGCAACAGGCCCTGACGCTGACCAACAGCAAGTTTGTCCTGACCATGGCCGAGGCGATCACCGCCCGGCTCCAGGCGCGGTACGCCGCGGCCGGGGACGCCGAATTCGTCACCGCTGCGTTCGAACTGATCCTGTGCTCGACCCCGACGGCCGAGGAACGGCAGGCGTGCCTGGACGCACTGGTTGAATGGCAGAAGGCGTTGAAAGAACAGAAGCACCCGGATGCCCTTTCCAAGGCCCGGGCCGACCTCGTGAGTGCCCTGTTGAACCACAATGACTTCGTGACCATCCGCTGATCCGCGGTATGCCGAGTTCGCCATGGACCACCTGTTCCTCAACCGCCGGTCATTCCTGGGGACGAGCTTCACCGGGCTGGCGCTGGCTGCCATGCTCCACCGGGACGGTTACGCGTCCCCGGGCACATGGGCGCCGCCGGACGGCAAGCCGCACTTCCCGCCCAAGGCCAAGAGCGTCATCTGGCTCTTCATGAATGGCGGTGTCAGCCACCTGGAGACGTTCGACCCGAAGCCGGAGCTTGACAAACACGCCGGCAAGTCGATCGGCGAGACCCCCTACAAGGACGTTCAGAATCCGGACAAGCTCAAGCTGGCTCGCGTCGTCGTCGTCAACGACGCCAACGGGCAGCAGCGGAACAAGCTCTTCCCGACGCAGGTCAAGTTCCAGAAGCGCGGCAAGAGCGGCATCGAGGTGAGTGACTGGTTGCCGCACATCGGCGAGTGCATCGACGACATCGCGGTCATTCGCTCCATGTACACGACCGACGACAACCACGGGGCGCAGACGCAGTTTCACACCGGCCGGCATATGCTCGACGGGGAGTTCCCCACCCTCGGGGCGTGGGTCCACTACGGGCTTGGGACACTGAACGACAACCTGCCGCAGTTCGTCAGCATGGGCAAGCGGGAGTACTGGAACCTGAAGGACGGGCATTACCTCGGCCCGGCCCACGACGCGGTGCCGGTCCGGGTCGATCCGGCCAACCCGCTCGACTTCGGCAAGCCGGAAGGCCCAGTGTCGGCGGCCGAACAAGGAGTTGGGTTCGACCTGGTTGGCCGGCTAAACAAGCTGCGGGCCGCGCAGTACCCGGACGACCCGGCCCTCGACGCGCGGGTCAAGTCGTACGAGCTCGCGTTCCGGATGCAGAAGTCACTGCCAGAGGTGCTGGACTTCGCCAAGGAGCCGGAGGCGACGAAAAAGCTTTACGGGATCGACCGACCAGAGACGAAGGACTTCGGCATGCAAATGCTCGCGGCCCGGCGCCTGGTGGAGCGGGGCGTGCGGTTCGTCCAGGTGCAGCACGGGGCCGGCGGCGCCGGCGTGTGGGACGCGCACGGCGGACTCAAGGCGAACCACTCCAAGAACTGCCTGTCCGTGGATCAGCCGATCGCCGGGCTCATCAAGGACTTGAAGCGCACCGGCCTGTTGACGGACACCATTGTCGTCTTCGCAACAGAGTTCGGCCGGACCCCGGGGTCCCAGGGCAGTGACGGGCGCGATCATCACATCTATGGGTTCAGCGTCTTTCTGGCCGGGGGCGGCATCCAGGGGGGAGTGGTGCATGGCCGGACGGACGAGATCGGTTTCCACGCGGTCGAGGACCGGCATTACGTGACTGACGTCCATGCGACCATTCTGCGCCAGCTCGGCCTCGACTCGCGGAAACTGGAGCTCCCGGGTCGGAAACGGCTCGACGTGGACCACGGCGAGCCGATTCGAGACATCATCGCTTAAGCTCCGCCGGCAATTCGCATCAAATTGGCCCGATACTTGCAAGACACTGCTCTTTGCGAGGACGGCGACGCGGTTGCGGTGACCGCCCGCGGCGAGGGTGCCGTTTGCCTGGGCGGTCCCGGCTGGGCAAGGCCTTCGATCAGGCCTTGCCGACTCCGGTGGGTCCGACGCCCGGGGGCTGTTGATCGGCCCTTTCCCGTCCTCATGAGCACTCCCGCCGGCCGGACGCGGGCGTGCGGGCGTCGTCGGAAGTGAGAAAGGGCATGCCTGACCAGCCGCCCCCACTGATCCTGGTCGTGGACGGCGACGCGGCGAAGCGGGATGCAACCGCGCGCACCTTGCGCCGGGCCGGTTACCGCGTGGCAGAGGCGGTAACCGGGCGGGAAGCGCTGCGGCTGGCCCCGACCGGGGCGAGCCTCGTCATCCTCGACTTCCAGCTCCCCGACATCGGGGGTTATGAAGTTTGCGGGAGGCTGAAAGCCGACCCGGCGACGGCGGCTATCCCCCTTCTCGAAACGTCGGCCCCGCCCGCGGACGTCCAGCAGCAGGCGCAGGGCCTCGACGGCGGGGCCGACGCCTGCCTGACCGACGCCACCGAGCCGACGGTCTTGCTCGCGACCGTCCGGGCTTTGTTGCGGATGCGGCGGGCCGAGGAATCAGCGCAGGCCGCTGCCCGGGCCTGGCAAGCAACGTTCGACGCGATCGGGGACGGGGTCTTTCTGCTCGACCCTTTCGGGCGGGTCCTCCGGTGCAACGCCGCCTTGAGCGCGATCGTCGGCCGGTCGGCGGCCGACCTCGTCGGCCGCCCTGCAGATGTGCTGCTCCCCGCCTGGCCGGCCGGCGGGGCCGACTCGCCGTTGGCCCGGTGCCTCGCGGCCCGGACCCGCGTGACCACGGACTTGCGGACCGACGATCGGTGGTACCGGCTGACCGCCGACCCGGTCCGGACCACTGACGGCGCGCTGGCCGGAGCCGTCGGCATCCTGGCCGACGTCACCGAGCGCCGGCGGGCCGAGGCCGACCGCCGCGCCACGGCCGAGCAGTTCCGGGTGCTGGTCGAGAGCGTCCGCGACTACGCCATCTTCCGATTCGACCCGGCCGGTCGGACCACGACGTGGAACGAGGGAGTGCGTCGGGTGTTGGGATTCGACGAAGCCGAATTCGTCGGCGGCGACGTCCGCCGTCTGTTCGCCGCGGAGGACGCGGCCGCCGGGGTCCCGGAGGCGGAGATGTGGCAGGCGTCGGCCAAAGGAGCCGCGAGCGACGACCGGTGGATGGCCCGCAAGGACGGCACCCGGTTCTGGGCGTCGGGGACCACGAACGCGGTCTGGGACGAGGGCGGGACTCTGGTCGGGTTCACCAAGGTGATGCGCGACATGACCGACCGCAAGGAGGCCGAGGAACGGCTGAGGGAGGCGGACCGGCGGAAGGACGAGTTCCTGGCCATGCTCGGGCACGAGCTGCGCAACCCGCTCGCCCCCATCCGCAACGCCCTGTTCCTGATGAAGCTCCGCGGGTCGAAGGACCCGGGCGACGCCGAGCGGCTGCGGGCCATGATGGACCGGCAGATCAGCCACATCGCCCGTCTGGTCGACGACCTCCTCGATGTGTCTCGGATCACCCAAGGGAAGTTCGAGCTGCGGACCGAGTCAACCGACCTGCGTGAGGTACTCGCCAACGCGATCGACGGCGTCCGCTCATTCCTGGAGGAGCGCCAGCACTTTGTGGAAATCGAACTTCCGGCCGACCCGGTGAAATTGCAGGCCGATCCGGTGCGCCTGGAGCAGGTGTTCGCCAACCTGCTACACAACGCGGCCAAGTACACGGAGCCGGGCGGCCGCGTGCGGCTCGCGGCGGGGGTCGAGGGTTCGGAAGCCGTAGTCCGGGTGCGCGACTCCGGGATCGGCATCCGTCCGGACATGGCGGGCAAGATCTTCGACATGTTTACCCAGGGCGATCGCGTCTCAGGCCGGTTGAAGGAAGGGCTCGGACTCGGTCTGACCCTGGTGAAGACCCTCGTGCAGATGCACGGTGGCGCGGTGTCTGTCGCGAGCGAGGGCCCGGGACGCGGGAGCGAATTCACCGTCCGGCTGCCCCTCCCGGCCGCGGACGCTGCCGCCCGGGCGGGCCCCGGCCAGTCTCCGCCGGCCCACGAGCAGCGGCTGCGCGTCCTGGTCGTGGACGACAACGTGGACGCGGCCGACTCACTCCGCATGGTGCTCGAGGCCCACTGCGGCCACCAGGTTCGAGTGGCCTATGACGGGGAGGCCGGGTTGGCGGCCGCCCGCGAGTTCCGGCCGGACGTCGCCCTCCTCGACATCGCGCTGCCAAAAGGACTCGACGGGTATGAAGTTGCCCGCCGGATCCGAGCGACCCCTGGCCTGGACGGGATCAAGCTGGTGGCGCTGACCGGTTACGGGCGCCCGGAGGACCGGGAGCGCTCCGCGGAGGCAGGATTCACCGCCCACCTCGTCAAGCCGGTGGAGCCGAAGGACCTGGGGGACGTTCTGGCCCGATGCCCTTCGGGATGTGAGGACCGAGTGACTACTCCGGAGTCGCCAGGAGCAAGCGGTCCAGGTCGGCCGGCTCGACCGGCTTGACGAGGTGGATGTCGAACCCGGCGGCCCGCGACCGCTGCCGGTCCGCCTCGTGCCCGTAACCGGTAATGGCAATTAGAGCGAGCCGATCGGTTGCCGGATCGGCCCGTAGCCGGCGGGCCACTTCGTAGCCGTCGAGCCCTGGCAGAGCGATGTCGCACAGGACAACGCGCGGAGCCCACTCCCGCGCCATTCGCAGTCCGTCGGGGCCGTTCGTGGCCACGGCGACCTCGTGCCCCATCAACCCCAGAAGCATCTGCATACTGTCGGCCGTGTCCCGGTGGTCCTCGATCACCAGCACACGACGGCGGCCGGGCCTCGGTTCCGGAACGCAAGCTGGGGCAAAGTTCTCCGGCATTCGTCAGTCGCCCTCTTCGGCCAACTCGGCCGCCCCAGTGCGCCGGCCCGCTCGATTGCGGGCGCGGCCGCTGTCGAGAGAGTATACCCCCGAGGGGAATACCCCCGATTCGGCGCCGCGGCAAATCGGTTCATGCGGGCGACCCGCGGGCCGCGGGACCAAATCTTCGAGGGCGTTGTCGGCATGGGGACTGCCGGCGGGTCAGTCTTGCTTCTTCGGCTTCTTCAGGTCCGGCTTGTTGTCGTCGTCCTTCTTGGGGCGCTTCACGATCTTCGCCTCGAGGATCACCTCGTACCCCTTGAGGACTTCTTGACTCGTGCTCAGGTCGAGGACCGTTCCCTCCTTGGAGATCAACGCCGGGAGGATCTCCTTGCCGGCTTCGTCGTAGCACTTCATTCGGTCATACGGCCACACCGCGGCCGTCTGCTTCTTGCCGCCGGTGGTGAACTCGATGGTCATTTCGCCGGTGACCGCGCACTTGACCACGCGGGCACCCTTGTACTCCTCGGCGCGGCCGCACGCACAGCAGGACACAGCCGCCCAGAGGGCGGCAAAGCCAAACCGAAACATCGATGACCCCAAGCGTGAGGATCCGCCGGACAACTTCGGGCGCCGGCGCGAGCGACTCCGCCGCTACGCTGGTTGCTTCTCCGGGTGCAGGTAAACGAAGCTCTTGCCGAGCCGGCCGCCGTAGTTCCCGGCGGAGATCTTCAGCAGCCCGGGCGTCTCGACGGCGGCAGCGACCGCCGCTCGCGTCGCGGTCACGATGGTCGGCAGGTCGCGGCCGTTAATGATGATTTCTTGCACGGAGGTGACACCGGCGGGCAACCGCGACTTCTCGCCGAGTTTTTCGCGCAACGTCGGACAATACTCCGCGTACGTGCTGGCGACGGTGAACGAATACCGGCTCCCAGCCTTCGAGCCGCTCGCGGCGACACCGCCTGGGAACGGCAGACTGACACCCGCGACCCGTGCGGCCGCAACCGCGGCGCGATCCGCGGCTTCCAGCGCCCCGTCGGCCGTCGCCCCGAAAAACCACAAATTCCCGCCCATAAGTCCATCGCGGTACCCGACCCGCCGCTCGATGAAGAATTCGCCCGACAGGATCGGCACCACCCACCCCTTGCGGCCGTCACGCGTGTCGCGGAACTGGTACCCGTCGCCGAAGAAGGCCACCTTGCGGCCCATTTTGAAAAATGTCTCGCTGTCAGTGAGCACGTTGAAGCAGGCGCACGTCGGGCAGGTCATCACGTTCTGGCTGACGCGGACGAGCACCGACCGCTCCAGGGCCTCCACGCGATCTTTCCGAAACCGCGGGACGTGAAACTGAACGATGGCTCCGGGCCGACTGTCGGGCGTCGGGAACGACTCGTCCCCGCCCGGGCCGACGTATCGATCGAGCCCGGCCTCGCAGTCGCAAAGGATCGTGGACGACGCGTTCCCCGTGGCGGCTCGCACCGCCTCGTCGAGCCAGCGCCGATCCTTTGCCGTGATCAGGACCTCGGCGTACAGGCTTCGGAAGGCTTCGGCGTAAGTGTCGTCGATCTCGGCGCTGGGCATTTCTGGCACCTCCCGATTTCAACGCGGTTATCCTAGCCGCACGGCGGTGAGTCCGATCGGAAGCGGGGCAACTCGCAAGGTGTAGTACACGGCGTGGCGCGATTCCGGACCTGCATGTCAGCGCGGAGCGGTTCCGCATTGAATGCCGTAACCAATTGTGGCATTTTCGGTTAGGTGCCAAACCAAGCGAACTTCCGAGGGGCGGTGTCCAATGCTCGGACGGCCATGGGTGACGTTCGGATGTCCCCCCGAGCAGCTGCGTAAAGGGGGCCACATGCCGAGCCCACCCTCGGCCGTAGTTAGTGCTGCCAAGGCACTTCGGGAACATAGTCCGGGTAGCGCCTGTGAACGTTCGCCGGCTTTGAAAAAAATCCATACCACCCCGACTCCTTTTCCAAATATGCGCCGCCCGCGTGCGAAATCCTCTTTGTTGACCGCACGCCGATCCGGTAACCGGCTGCGTCGAGACTTACCCCTGTCGGAGAACGTTCATGTTGAAGAAAGTCTTCGTCGTCGGCGCGGCCGGGCTGCTTACCGCGGCCGTGCTCACCCAGACCAAGCTCGGCGACCTGGCCTGGGGCTGGGTCGATCGCGCCGAGCGCTCGATCGAGTCGAAGATCAAGCCCGAGGACGAGATTCGCCGCATCAAGCACGAGGTCGCCTCGCTCGACCGCGACATTGACAAGGCCAAGGGCGCCCTGGCCGAGGAGAACGTCGAGGTCCGCTACCTGACCAAGCGCGTCGACGAGCTGCGGGTCAGCGTCGAGAAGAGCCGGTCGGCCGTCGAGGCCCGCCGCGACCTGTTCAAGGGCGAGACCTCGTTCATCAAGTGGGACGGCCGGAACATCTCCACGTCCAAGGCCAAGGAGCTCCTGGCCGCCGAGGTGTCCAACCACAAGGCCTTGAACGACGAATTCAAGGCTCAGGAGAAGATGCTCGCAATCCGCGAGCGGACTCGCACCATGGCCGAACAGCACCTGCAGGCCCTGGTCACCCAGAAGGCCGAGCTGGAAACGGCGGTGACCGACGTTGAGGCCGAGATCAAGCTGGCCAAGATCGAGCAGGTCCAGAGCAAGTACCAGAACGATGGGTCGCGAATGGCGAAGGTGAAGGAAGACCTGGCCAAGCTTCGCAAGCGGATCGAGATCCAGCGCGAGAAGCTGGCCCTGACCAAGAAGATCGATCCCACGTCGGTCGAGAATAAGTCCGTGGACGAGATCTTCGCTGAGCTCGACAGCAAGGGCGAGAAGGCCAGCGACCAGCTCGGCAGGAAGTAATGCCGCGGATTCCAGTTCCTAGCTGCCCACTTTGGAACTTGGAACTTCGGTAGGCAGTTGTCTGAAACAAACCACGGCGGTCGGGGGAATGACAGTAGGTCCTTCCTCCCGACCGCCGTGTGCTTTTTGGGGGGCCGGCGAGGGTCCGTAGGACAGGTTTCCCGACCTGTTCTACGGA
The DNA here is from genome assembly GCA_035258765.1 of Gemmataceae bacterium. GTDB lineage: Bacteria > Planctomycetota > Planctomycetia > Gemmatales > Gemmataceae > SIAJ01. Next base: position 234 of record DATFWZ010000030.1, on the reverse strand, counting down.
CCGAATCCACTCGCCCCGGTGCGAGATCGCTCGAAGGGCGTCCCGTAGGACAAGTTGGGAAGCCTGTCCTACGGGGGGCTGATTTGGGCGGATGTGCGTAAGTCTCTAGCCCGGCCGGCGAAGTACCTTGTGCTTTCCGTCCGTTGCGGTTGAATAGAAGGTGAACCCTATTCCGATCCGCCGCCGAGAGGCGGGGAATGCCATGGGACGCGGCGCGTCTTTGACTCGGAAGCC
>DATFWZ010000029.1:0-16195 GCA_035258765.1 Gemmataceae bacterium | reverse complement strand
CGGCCGCGGTGAAGTCGGACCGGAGGATCGCGTGGACCATCGCGTCGCTTCCGGCGACCCGGACTGCCACCAGGTCATCGGCAAACGCCGCCTGCCGCGACTCGTCGAGCCACAAAAATAGTCGTCCCAGGATGCGTAGGGGAAATGTGGCGCCGACGTGCACAGCGCGGATGACGCGCGCGAGCCCAAAGACAACGGAACCCGGGTCCGTTGACGCGTCGTCGAGACGATCCACCCCTCCAGTCAGTGCATCGAGCAGGGCCCGGGCGGTTACGCGAAATCGTTCCACCCGGCCGCGCGACAAGGGGGCAAGTGTCCGGCCCACGAATGCCTGGATCTCGCTCAAACTGACACCCTGCCACAGCCAGAGGCCGACGCTCAACTCCCAGCGCGGGCGGCGGATGAGGTCAAGGAGACAGAGTCGAGCCGTCAAGCGAAGATCCGTTCCCGGGCCGAGGTAGATGGATCGCGGGGCCGGCGCGTCGATGTCCGCCGCCACGCGGGCGACGAATGCGTGGGCCGTGGGCTCGTCGTCCGCGTGAATCGGGATGAGCCCGGGCGGTATCGGCAGGCGCCGCGGCAGTAATGACTTGAAGTAGATCAGCGTGAAGAGCGTACAGACGATGAACCCGCCGAGTCGCAGAATGACCGACGACTCGGTTGCGAGCAGGCAGGCCAGGGCCGCCCAGGCCGTCAGGGCCGGGGCGGTAATGAAAAGGGATATGCCGACCAAGCTTCCGAGCAGGCCCAACGCGCGGCCGACCCGCGACCCGCCGGTATGGCGGCCCAAGCCCGCCGAAGCGTGCCGGGGGGGCGGCGGGTAAGGCGGTTCGCGCGGGACCATCCGGCCAGACTCCGCACCACGAGGACCAACAGAGCTATTATGGATACGAACGACCCGGGTCCGCGAGACCCGGCCGCATCCGACCGGGCCTGGGCCGGCGAGCGCGGCCGGATGATCCTCGAACCGAGCATCATCAATCTCAATACGGGGTCGTTCGGGCCATTACCGGTTCCCGTATTCGAGCGGGTGACGGAACTCCGGCGGATGCTGGCCGCGGAGCCGACTCACTTCTTCGTTCGCCAGCTTCCGCCATTGCTTTGGAATGCTCGCGAGCGCCTGGCAGCCTACCTCGGAGTGCTTCCGCAACGACTCGTCTTCACGGCCAACGTGTCCGCGGCGATCAACCTCGTCGCCTCGGGCTTGTTGCTAACCGCGCCGGGGGAGATCCTGCTCACCGATCACGAATACGGGGCGATGCGCTGGTGTTGGGAGCGGGCGGCCCAGAGACTCGGAATGACGCTGCGGGCATTTCCGCTGCCGACGATGGCGGGCTCACCCGACGAAATCATTGACGCCGCGACCCGCGCGATGACCCAGCGAACCCGCCTCTTCTTCTTCAGCCACGTCCTCTCGCCTACCGGATTGGTCCTACCCGCGAAAGATCTGTGTGCAGAGGCCCGTCGGCGCGGCATCGTGACGGTCGTCGACGGCGCACATGCTCCGGCCATGATCCACTTGAACGTGTCGGACGTGGGGGCCGAATTCTACACCGGTAACTGTCACAAATGGATGCTTGCCCCGACCGGCGCCGGCTTCCTTGTCCTGGGTCCTGGGAATCAACATCGCCTGCAACCCTTGCACGTAAGTTGGGGATATCGAGCGGAGCAGTACCCCCTCGGCGAGCAAGACGCGAGCCGCCGCGACCCCGACGCGCGGGACACCTTCGGGTCGACTCCGCGAACCCGGTTCCTGGAGTTCGAGGGGACGCGCGACGTCTGTCCATGGCTGGCCGTGCCGGAGGCGATTGATTTTCAGGCCGGGATCGGGGTTGACCGGATTCGACAACGGATCGCGGAGTTGGTCGAGTACACGCGATCGCGGATTGGCGCAATTGGTCTCCCGCCGGCCACGCCACCGCTCCCGGCGCTTCGCGGGTCGATGACCGCGTTCGAATTGCCGGTCGTCGGGCCGAAGGACGCGAACGCGCTTCGCCAGGCGATCTGGAAGCGCCGGATCGAAGTGCCGGTGATCGAGCGGCCCGACCGGCTACTCCTCCGCGTTTCCACACACTTCTACAACACGACGGCGGAGATCGACCGGCTCGCCGAGATCCTTCCGACTGTCCTCGGGGAAGTCGCGGGCTGAGTCACGGGCCAGATGACGGTGCGATTCTGCCGTCCATCGGGCTGCTGGCCGAGGCGTAGAGTTTCTTCGGAATTCGCCCCGCGCGGAACGCTAGCCGCCCGGCCTCACACGCGTAGCGCATCGCCCACGCCATGCGCAACGGGTCCTGGGCGGACGCGATGGCGGTGTTGAGCAACACGCCGTCGCACCCGAGCTCCATCGCGGCGGAGACGTCGCTCGCCGTCCCGACCCCCGCGTCCACAATCACCGGGTAGTCGGGGTCTCCGTCCTTCAAGTACTCGAGGATGATCCGGATGTTGTTTGGATTCAGTACACCCTGTCCGCTCCCGATTGGGCTCCCCGCCGGCATCACGCTCGTTGCCCCGGCACCCTTAAGGCGCTTGGCGAGGACTGGGTCGTCGGTGGTATAGACGAGGACCTGAAACCCCTCCTTGACGAGGATTTCTGTCGCCCGGAGGGTGTCAATCGGGTCGGGGAGCAGGGTCTTCTTGTCTGCGAGGCACTCCAGCTTGACCCAGTCGGCTCCGGGGTTGCCCAGGTTCGTCAGCAATTCTCGCGCGAGTCGGGCGTGGCGGATCGCGTCGTCGGCGCTGAAGCAGCCGGCCGTATTTGGCAAGACCGTGTACCGCGACAGATCGAGATAATCGAGGAGGTTACGCCCGTCCTTGTCGAGGAGCCGCTCCCGACGGACGGCGACGGTCGTTACGTCACACCCGCTCGCGGCCAGGCAGTCGCGCATCAGGTCGTAGGTCGCGTACTTCCCCGTCCCGGTGAACAGGCGGGATCGGAAGGTGAATTTGCCGATCCGCAACGGCTGGTCCGGGGGCGGTTCGCGCTGCTCGCCTCCGCCGACGAGCGTGACGATCTCGATCCGGTCGCCGTCGGCCAATAGCCGGCGCTCCTGCTCGTCGCGGCGGACGACGATTTCGTTCACCTCGACGGCAATTCGGCGCGGGTCACGGCCGAGGTCGCGAAGCAGGCCGGCAACCGTCAGCGGATCGGGCAAGTTGAGAGGCTCGGCGTTAATCGTGATCCGCGGCATGGAGATTCCTTCGTCGGCCGGGTCGGGGGCCACGGTCAGGATACCGATTCTCCGACGGCCGGGGACTCCGCCCCAATCGCCCACCGGGCCACGGACCGGCCGGCCGGGGTCAGAACCAGCATTTCGCCCCGCTTCATCGCCCACCCTCGATGCACGACACGACCGACCACCGCCCGCGCCTTTTCCTGTGGCCAGTTCAGATGGACGTGAAGTGTGTCGACACGGTTCTCCGCTTCCTCGGCCATCGTACCCTCATGGTGAAGCAGGTGGATTGCGAGCATGGTGTCGAAAAAGTCCCGCCGGTGCCTGAACCGCCGGACGGCCTCGGTGATTAGGCCGTGGCGCGGAGATGCGATCAGCGCGCTCGAAAAAATCAGTCCCATCACGACTGCGACGGTCCCCGAGATCGTTACGCCGAGCTGGTACGCGGCCGCCGTCCCGATGATCGCACCGGCCGCGCCAATCGCGGCGCCGAAAACCACCATGACGCCGAGCCGGTCGGTGAGGAGATACGCGGTTGCGGGCGGGACCACGAAAAATGCCACGACCAACACGGGCCCGACGGCATCGAATGCCGTGACCGCGGTAAGTGACACCAGCCCCATGAACGCGTAATGGATAACTGCTGGGAAAAACCCGAGCGCCGCGGCCAAGCCGACGTCGAAGGTCGAGAGCTTCAATTCCTTGAAAAGGAGCACCACAAACGCTATGTCCAGGACCAGGACCCCCGCCATGACCAGTAGCGAAAACGGGCCCAGGTCATAGTCGCCCACCGTCATCCGGTTGAGCGGTGCCAGCTCCGGGCTGCCGAGCAACACTCGGTCCACGTCCAGGTGCACATTTCTGGTGTAAAGCGTGGCCAGAATCACCCCGAGTGCGAACAGGGCCGGGAACACAAGCCCGATGGCCGCGTCCTCCTTGACCAGCCGCGACCGCGACACGGTCTCGACCAGTCCGACCGTCACCAGGCCAATGCCCGCTGCCCCGAGGATCAAGAGTGGCGACTGGAGGTCGTGCGTGACGAGAAATGCAAGGACAATGCCGAGCAAGAGAACATGTCCGATCGCGTCGGTGAGCAAGGCCATGCGCCGGAGGACGACGAACGAACCGGGGACCGCACACGCCGCTGCCGTCACGGCGAGCACCGCGCACACTTCCCAGAACCCGGCGGTCAGGAACGACATGGTGTGTCAGAACCGGCGCTGTCGGGAGATCAGGTACTCAATCAGGGCCTTGTCGAATGTGATCCCGGTGTGGAGGGGGACGTAATCGATGTTCGCCTTCGACGCCTCCTCCTTGAACACCGACTGGAATTCTTGGAGACCCCGCTGGTAGTCTTCGCGCATGCCCTTGGCGTCGAGCTGCATTTCCTCGGCGCTTTCAACGTCCACGAACTCCACGAGCCCCTCAAACGGGAACTCGACCTCCGCCTCGTCCAAGACGTGGAACAGGATGATCTCATTCCCGCGGTGCCGCAAGTGGTAGAGGGCCTTGAGTAAGGGATCCGGGTCGGTGAGCAGGTCGCTGAACACCATGATCAGGCTCTTGGTCCGGATCATGGCGGCGAGTTGGTGCAGACCGTGGGCGAGGTCCGTCTGACCCGCCGGCTTCAAGTTGGCGAGGAGGGCCAAGATATTGCCGAGTTGGGTGCGCTTGCTCCGCGGCGGGATGACGTCGCGAATCTTGTCCGCGCACGTCACCAGTGCGACGGGGTCCTGCTGGTGAATCATCAGGTAGCCGAGCGCCGCGGCCAGGCAGATCGAATACTCGAACTTCGTCAGCCGCTCGCCCTGCTCGGCGAACTGGGAGGTTCTCAGGTGGTGCGTCCCGCCCACCTTGGCCTTCTCCATCTCGCGGACGCCGCACCAGTCCATCGACGCGGACAGATCCATTACGAGGTAGCCAGTGACGTTCGTCTCGGCCTGGAACTTCTTGACGTAATACCGGTCGGTCTTCGCGTAGACATTCCAGTCCAGGTCTTTCAAGTCGTCCCCCGGGCTGTACTTGCGGTGCTCGGAAAACTCGACGGAAAAGCCCTGGAACGGGCTCGCGTGCAGCCCGGAGAGGAAGCCCTCGACAATGAACTTGGCCCGCAGGTCGAGACGCCCGACCTGGGCGATGACATTCGGGTTGAGGTAGCGCTCGGCGGTGGACATTCCGGTTCGGTTGGCTGAGTGCGAGACGTACCATCATCATACGCGCCTGGCCATTCAGTATTCTTTGAGGATCAGACCGCCGTCCGCGGCGTACCAGCCATCATCCTCCACCTGGAAAACACCGTCGGCCGACGCGGCGATGAAGAGACAAACCGCCCGGCAGACGCGATCGACTTCAACTTCGTTCGAGTGGTCCAAAGGCTTTCGGATTATGACCAGTTGCTGCGTCTGGATCACGAGTTCCATCAAGGACGTGTTGTTCGGCGAGTAATCGAGGGTTTCGAGCCACGCAGCCCAGGTGTTCAAGTCGTCGCGAATCGAGTCCGCCGTCGCCAGGTACCGCTCGAGGTAGACCGGTGCGCCTTTGCCAATGGCCAGCTCGCCCGCCGTCCAGCCGAGGTCGTCCCTGCGAAACCGACCCTCAACGGGCAAGGCCTCATCGCGGAGCTTGCCAAGAATGGCGGCGGGCGGCACTTCGTCGGCAGAGCGGCAGAAGACCCGGTACCACACTTCCTCTCACCCCAATCGCTTCTTGGCGCCGTACTTGGGCGGCTCCGGCTCGCCCACCGACTTCAGCAGCATCGCGATGATGTCCTCGCTCGTCTTCCCCTCCGCCTGCGCCTGGAAGTTCGTCCCGATGCGGTGGCGCAGAACTGGCTCGGCCGCCTTACGGACGTCGTCGATCGCGACGCTGAATCGGCCCTCCATCGCCGCGAACGCCTTCCCGGCCTGGATCAGGTATTGACCCGCTCGGACCCCGGCGCCCCAGTCCACCATCTTCTTCACGAAGTCCGGGGCCGTCGGGTCCTTGGGCCGCGTCGCCCGAACCAGCCGGGTGACGAAGTCGATCACGAAGTCCCCCACCGGCACGCTGCGCACGAGCTTTTGCAGGTTGACGATCGCCTTCCCGCTCAGGACCTTTTGAATCTCCCCGGACTCGTCCTTGGCGGTCATCGAGAGGATCCGCTTCTCCTCGTCGATGTTCGGATAGTCCACCTTGACGTTGAACATGAACCGGTCGAGCTGAGCTTCGGGCAGGGGATATGTCCCTTCCTGCTCGATCGGGTTCTGCGTGGCGATGACGAAGAAGGGGTCGGGAAGGTCGTAGGTCTCCTGGCCGACGGTCACCTGCCGCTCCTGCATCGACTGGAGCAGGGCGGCCTGGGTCTTGGGCGGAGTGCGGTTGATCTCATCGGCCAGGACGATATTGGCGAACACCGGGCCGTGGACAAACCGGAATTCCCGTCGCCCTTGCTCATTTTCGTCGAGGATCGTGGTGCCGGTGATGTCGGACGGCATCAGGTCGGGCGTGAACTGGATTCGCTTGAATGACACGTCCAGGATCTGGGCCATGGACGACACCATGAGCGTCTTGGCCAGTCCGGGGACGCCGACCAGCAGGCAGTGCCCGCGGGTGAAGACGGCGGCCAGGATCTGCTCGATGACGTCGTTCTGTCCGACGATCACCCTGCCGAGTTGTTCAAGCATCTGGGTGCGCGTCTGGGCGAACTGCGTCAGGTAGTCACTGATGCGGTCGGTCGTCACGTGTAGCAGCTCTCGCGGATACGGGGTTCGGTCACCACCGTATTGTAAGGACCAGCGCCCGGTTCGCTCCCAACCCTTCCGCGGGTCCACTCAGAAGTCGCTGCAAGATTGCGGCTCGTCCGTCGCGGCGTGGGGGTGCGTTTGGCAATCTGAGCCATGTCGCAACGTAAGATCCACTGCGCAATTGCTGTTCACCGACAAATGACGGAATCAAGCCGCCAATCAGGTCGCGGACCAATTCGCGAGATCGCTTCTTGTCCCACGGCCGGTCGCATGGTATCCTTCATCCAACCCGCCTGAAGATCCCGCCTCGCCCGCGCGTATTGCCCGCCTTAACTCCCGCCACACTCCTGGCTTTCGGGAGACCTCATGTTCCGAATCGATCTGGGCCGCACTGCCGGCTATTGCGACGGCGTCAGCCGGCGCTCCTTCCTCCAGCTTGGCGTCGCCGGGATGGCGTCGCTCGGCCTGCCGCGAATCCTTCAGGCCAAGTCTGAGTCCGCGCCTTCCGTCGGCGGCAAGAAGAACACGAAGGCAATCCTGATCTGGCTCGACGGTGGGCCCGGGCACATGGACATGTACGACATGAAGCCCGACGCCCCGGCCGAGTACCGCGGGCTCTGGAAGCCGATCCGGTCGAAGGTCCCCGGGCTTGATGTCACCGAGCTATACCCGAAGCAGGCGAAGATCACCGACAAGTTCTCCATCGTCCGCTCGCTGCACCACGACACGGGCGACCACTTCGCCGGTGGCCACCGGATGCTAACCACCAAGGACCTTGGCGTGAGCGGGGCCAACACGGCCCAGAAGTTCCCGGGGATCGGCGCGGTCGCGAGCCGCGAACTGGGCCCACGACAGGCCGGGCTGCCGGGATACGTCGCCATCCCGTACGGGATGAGCATCGGAATTCGACCGGGCTATTTCGGCGGCCACATGTTGGGGTCGCAACACAACCCGTTCGAAACCGTCCACGATGCCGGTTCGCCCGGGTTCAAGGTTCCCAACCTCGACCTGACCGCGGGCCTGTCGATCCACCAGCTCGACGACCGCCGCACGCTATCCGCCCGGTTCGACTCGATGCGGAAACATCTCGACGAGCGGCCGGACGTGCAGGCGATCGACAAGTTCTCCGAGGAGGCCTACAAGTTCGTCAGCGGCGACGCGGCCCGGCGGGCGTTCGACATTTCCAAGGAAGACCCGAAACTCCGCGACCAGTACGGCCGGCACCCGTGGGGGCAGAGCACGCTCCTGGCCCGGCGGCTCGCGGAGGCCGGCTGCACGTTCGTGACTGTTCACCTCGGCGGCTGGGACCATCACTGGGATTTGAAGAAGGGCTACGAGACGAACCTGCCGATCGTGGACAGCCTGGTGGCGTCGCTATTCCTCGATCTGGACGATCGCGGGCTGCTCGACGAGACTCTCGTCGTCCTCTGCGGGGAATTCAGCCGGACGCCGAAGATGAACGACGGCGGCAACGGCGGCGCGCCGATGTCGATGGGCACGCCGGGCCGCGACCACTGGGGCAACGCGATGTTCTGCCTCATGGGTGGCGGCGGAGTGAAGGGGGGAATCGTTGTCGGTTCCACCGATGCCAAGGGCGAGCGGCCGAAGGATCGGGCCGTGATGCCGTGCAACATCCACGCGACAATCTACGACGTGCTAGGAATCGACCCGAAACTGCAACTGCTCGACCCATCCGGCCGCCCCGTCAACGTGCTGGACGACCCGACGCCGATTGCCGAATTGCTCTGATCGTGCCAGCCGCTTGCGGCTTCGCGCAAACGGCGAAACCGCAAGCGGCTCATCCCCGAAAAACCAAAGCCACATCGCCCTGTTTCTCGGTTACCTCGCCGATCACGCTCGCCCGCGCCGCCCCGCGCTTGCGGGCTTCCTCGACGAACGTTTCGGCTTTGTCGCGCTCAATGCTTACAAGGAGTCCGCCACTCGTCTGGGCGTCCCAGAGGAACTCGGCTCGTATTGGATCGATGTGCCCGTCGAGACGCATGGACCGCTCGACGTATTCCCGGTTCGTTTTGCTGGCCCGGGTGCGAAAGCTCGTAAGCGCCTCGGCCCCTGGCAGGAGGGGTAGGGCGTTGACCTCGATCGCGAGCGTGACACCCGAACCGGCCGCCATCTCGTAGGCGTGACCGCAGAGGCCAAAGCCGGTGATGTCCGTGATCGCATGCACCCCGCCGACGGCGAGGGCCGCGTCGCGACCCGGGGCGTTCAACTGCACCATGCTGTCGCACGCGGCCTTCAAAGTCGATTCCGGACACTGTTCCTTTTTCGCGGCAGTCGTGACGAATCCGGTCCCCAGGGCCTTGGTGAGCACCAGCTTGTCGCCGGGCCGGGCGCCCGCGTTCGTGAAGACCTTCTTCGGATGGACGGTCCCGGTGACGGACAGACCGAACTTGATTTCCTTGTCGCGGACGCTGTGGCCGCCCAGGATCACCGCGCCGGCCGCGGTGCACCGCTCGGCGCCGCCCTGGGCGATCCGCTCGATCCAGTCCAAACCCCCGAGCTCGTCGTCCGGGAAGGCGAGCAGATTCAGGACCGTCCGCGGCTCCGCCCCCATCGCGTAGACGTCGCTGAGCGCGTTCGCCGCCGCGATCTGGCCGTACACGTACGGGTCGTCCACGACCGGCGGGAAAAAGTCCACGGTCTGGACGATGGCAATGTCGTCGGTCAGTTGATAGACGCCCGCGTCGTCGTGCGTCTCAGTGCCGACGAGGACGCGGGCGTCCGTGAGCTTCGGCAAATGGCTCAGGACCTGAGCGATCCCCTGTGGGGAGATCTTGCCGGCTCAACCCGCGCACGACGCGTAGTCGGTCAGGCGCTTGCGGCGGCCGAACAGTCCCATGCGGTCCTCCGAATGAAAAGACCGACGGCCAACCGGGTCAACGATTGGCCGTCGGTAGTCGGGCTCGGTCATCGGGCTATCTCTTGGGCAACTTCTTTTCCAGCACGTCGATGATCGACTGCTCGTTCGGGAACTCGCCGGTCTTCAGCTTCGAATACAGGAGTTCCCCGTTCGCACTCAACTCAAAGGCGCCACCGCCGACGGGGACGAGCGTCAAACCGGAGATCCTCTGCTTGAACTGCTCCAACACGCGGGCCGTCAAACTGACGGCTTTGGGTTCGTAGTTTCAGACCGAGCAGTACTTAAGTTCCAGGTTCATCGCGAAGCACTCCGTAAGGTTACACTGATTATGATACCGGCCGCCCGGACGGGGATTCAACAAACCCGCCTTGCCCATTCTGCCCAGGCTGGGTACGATCCCGCGCTTTGTGACCGAGGCGGGAAGACATGGACGTGTCCGCCGACGTTGGATTCCGCCGATCGCCGGGCTGGCTGGTGGTCCTTGCGCTGCTCGTCGCCGTCCAGGCCTGGTTAACCCTTCGACTGTTCGGCACCGACAATCCTTTCGACCGCCTGACCAGTGACGAACCCGTCCTCGACGGGCGGCACGCACTTCACGGTTACCACGGGCTCCTCGCCAATCGCGTCTGGCACCTGCGCAAGACCACCACCTGTTACGACCCGGCATTCCAGGCAGGCTACTTGAAGACTCCGGTGTTCGACGCCGGCAGCCGACCGGCGGAGCTCTTCTACTTCATCGGCGGCCCGGGTGCCGGTTCCTACAAGGTCGGCCTCGCGGTCTGTTGTTTGCTCGCGCCTTTGGCGTTCGTCCTCGCGGGCCGCGGGATCGGGTTGAAGCCGGCGGGCGCTTGTCTCAGCGGCCTTGTCGGCATCACCCTGTGGTGGTCGCCGCCCTGCCGGGTCCTCCTGGAGGCTGGCGACATCGACATGCTCGTCGGCGGAATGTGCGTGCCCGTCTACCTGTCCTGGCTGGCCCGCTACGGAAGGGCGCCTGGGCCGACCGAATGGCTTGTCCTGACCGCCAGCTCCGCGATCGGCTGGTTCATGCAGCCGCTCCTCATGGCCGGCGTCGTCGCGCTGGCGCTCTTGTTCCACCTCTGGATGTTTCGGGGCGTGCGCTTCGCCTGGCACATCGGGTTGCTGTCGGCCAACGTCATCGGGCTCGCGGCCAACTCGTTTTGGCTCTCGGAATGGCTGGTTCACGTCAGGATGTATGTACCCTACGGCGGAGCGGAGGCGCCCGGCTCGCTCTGGCCCGCGGCGCTGCAGGAATGGGAGGCGTTCCTCCCCAGCGATGCGGTTGACCTGGTGGTCTGCGGTCTTGGACTGGTCGGCCTGTTAGTCATGGTGCGTCACAACCCAATGGGTGCGGGATTGCTGGCGGTCGGGAGCATTGCCAACATGGCCGCGGGCGGGGCGGGGCGATTGTGGCCGGCGGTAGCGGAAGTGGGAGCTCAGAAGGCGCTCATCGTCGGCGTCTGGTGTGCCGCGATCCCGTGCTCGTGTGCATTGGCCGCGCTCATCGGCGGCATCGGAACGTCCGCGGGATTCCGACCGCTGGGCCTGGTCTGGCTCGTTGTCGGCCTGGGGGGCCTGACTTACGGGCTCGACTTGCCCCGAACGTACGACATCGCGCCCCTCGAAGTGGGACTTGGCGGGACACGCCAGGACATCGTTCGGACTATACGCGAACGGAGCACCCCCGACGGGCGCATCATCTGGGAGGATGGGACGGACGCCCCGGGCGGCGGCGGCTGGACGGCCCTACTGCCCGAGCTGACTCAGCGGCCGTTCCTCGGCGGCCTGTCGCCTGACGTCACGATCGACTACCTGCAGGCGCGCCTAGCGGACGGTAAGCTGATGAACCGCCCGGTCGCCGACTGGACAGACGAGGAGTTGCATCGATTCTTCGAGCGCTACAACATCACCCGTGCCATTTGCCGGTCTAGCGAATCGATCGCCCGGTTCCGGCGACTTTCGGCGACGACGATTATCGCGGAGTTCAAGGACGGGGCGGGGACGATGTTCGCTCTCGACCGGCGGCCGACGTTCGTGCTCAAGGGTCGCGGCCAGGTCACGCAGATGGACTGGAACCGGGTGGCCCTCGCGGACCTGGAACCGGACGAGGACGGCGTCGTCGTTCTGAGCCTGCACCATCACAAGAATTGGCGAGTCACACCGGGTTATGTGACCGTCGAGCGGGACGTGGACGTCACCGACCCGATCCCGATGCTCCGCCTACGACTCCCCGGCCCGGTCGCCCGGGTGACATTGACGTGGAAGGGCGATTAGAGATGTTTGGGCATACTCTCGCGGAGGTCAAGGCTGCCAGGACTGCCAAAATATTCGCCCGGGTGGTTCTTCGGTCCGGGAGATGTTTGGGGACGTTTTTTTGGTGCCTCCCGAGCTCCCCCGATGCCTCCATTCGTCTTCCGACGGGGTAAGGGTGCCAAGGGTGCCAAGACCGCCAACATTTTTCACATACCCCCCCGGGTCAGAAGCGGGGCAAATCGCTAGGCACAGTGGCCGCCGCCCCGCTCCGTTTCGTTGCAAGCCCGATAGACCTCCGACAGCTTGCAACAACATATGATCCGTCGAACTGGTAGTCCCGCATACTCCTCCGGTATCCTCCGGAGGGCTTCGGCGGCGAAACCAGCCGGGCTGGACTTGGCTGGGCGCCCCGCAGAGATCGAATTCCTCGCAGCGAGCGTGCCGTCCCGCCCGGCAAGCGGGCCCTACGAGGCGCTAGCGCTCCGGGTACATTCGACCCAGGCTCGCCTTCGCTTCCCGTGTCAGCCAGGCGCCGTCGGCCCCGGCGGCGACCTCGGTAAGTAGCCGCCGCGCCGCGGGATCGCCCGAGCGCTCGAGGACTTCGATCGCCCGGCCTTGCCATAGTCGCGCGCCGGTCGACTTGAACTCGGCCACTATCTTTTCCGCGCGGTCGCGGGCCTCGGCCGACAGCTTCCCGGTCAGGGCTGTGCGAAGCGCCCCTTCGGCCGCCTCGCCCATTCGTTGCAGTTCCGCGGTCGCCCGCCCGCGGGCCGCGAATTCGGCGCTGTCGAGGTCGCGGATCAGCTTGTCCACGCGTTCAGAGTCCGCGGCTGCCACCGGGCGGAGGTGCTTCGTCAACTCGGCAACGGTCGTAGTGGGTGAACCGGTCAGCTTGGCCATCGACGCGTAGGCCGTCGCGGCCGTCGGGGAGCCGAGGTCTTCCCGCAGCCGCTCGACCTCCTCCTCCGACTCGGGTGCCGAGGGCAATTTCCCCCGGATCGCCGGCGACACGTCCCAGATCAGGCAGCTGGAATCGAAGCTGCCCGACATGAGTCGCCGCCCGTCTGCCGACCAGGTTAAGCGATAGACGCTGCCGGTATGACCCGGGAACCGATGAAACTCGCGACCGGTGTACGCGTCGATCAGCCGAACAACCGTCCGGTCTTGAGTGTGCTCGATGACCTTGTCGCCGGTATGGAGCCGGTGTGTTCCATTGTTCGCGATCGCCAGAATCCGCCCGTCCGGCGAGAAGGACAGGAAGGTCGTGTAACCGACGTCTTTCAGGTGAAGTCGCTGTTGCCCCGTGGCGACCTCCCACAGGTACACGGAACCCCCGGCCGTCCCCGCGGCGATCGTGCGGCCGTCGGCGGAGTACTCGGCACAGTTGATTCCGCCGTCGGCCTTCGCGAAGATCTGCGAGATCATTCCGGCGTCCGGGTCGAACACCAGGACCTGCGACTCCGTCCCGCTGGCGATGGCAAAGGCCTTGCCGTCCGCGGCATACCGGATGGAGTAGGCCGCGTACCGGGCGGCCTTGGGCGGGAGCGGGACTTCCTTGTACGGATTCCCGGTCGCGACGTCCCACCGGCGGACGACGGTGTCGTGCGGCGTCTCGCCGCCGATCGCGGCCAGGGTCTTGCCGTCCGGGGTCAGGGCGATGATGTCGGCGCTGTGTCGCGGGTTCTCGATCTTCCGTAGCGGGCGGCCGTCGGCGACGTTCCAGAAGATGATCGCCCCCTCGTTGCCGCTGGTGATCGCGGTTTTCCCGTCCGGCGTGATGACGAGCTGAACGGCAGTGTCGGTGTGTCCCGTCTGCCTCCATAGCTCCCGACCCGTGGCCGCGTCGCAGCAGTAGAGGGTCTGCTCGGAGAGCGCCAGGGCCCGCTTGCCGTCGGGTGTGAATGCCGCGGCGCTGATCGTCCAGGCCGGCCCGTCCGCAACCGGCAATTGCTTCCCGCTCTCGACGTCCCAGAGCCGGACGTGGTTCTCGTGGCTGACGGTCAGAAGCACCTTGCCGTCCGGGCGGAATGACGCCCGGTTGAAGTAGACGCGACCCGGCCCGATCTTGCGGAATTCCTTGCCGGTCGTGGTGTCCCACCAGTGGAGGATCTTGTCGCCGCCCCCGGCGACGACTGTCTTCCCGTCGGGCGACAGGGCCAGCACGCGCACTTCCCCGGGCCGCTCGTCGGGGTAGGGGATCTCGCGACACCTGGCCCAGGTCGTCGCGTCCCACACGAGGATCGTCGATTTCTTGTCGTCCAGAGGAAGCACGGCGGCAAATACCTTCCCGTCGCGGCTGAATGCCATCTTCGACGCGAGTCCCGCGAGCTCCCTGGGCGCCCGGTCGGGCGACCGGATGTCGAACAGGAGTAACCGCCCGCGATCTCCGCCGGTCGCGACCGCCGCCGTTGATCCGTCGGGCGATACCTCCATCCGGCCAAACGTCTCGTCGCCGAGCGAAAGCGTCCCGAGGTCGGTCTTCATTGGTAAGTCGGTGATGGTAAGACGGGATCCGGTAGCAGTGAGCAGACGAAGTGGGTCCACGAACTGGACGGCTCCCGTCGTGACGCCCGCGCCGTGGACATCCTTGTTCTGGAGGGTGAGCCGCCTTGTCTCGCCATTCCACGACCACACTTGCACGGCGCCGTTGAAGGCGGTGGTCAGGGCGGAGCCATCGGGCGCCCATTCCAGGGCTTCCACTCCACTCGGCCAGTCCGAAGGCTTTCGCGGTACGCGGGGCGGGAACTCGGTGTCCTCGAACGCGTGCCGGGCCAGCTCACGGCCCGTCTGGGCGTCCCAGATGATCGCGATCCGGCCCGCAGAGCTGGCGATGTACTTGCCGTCCGGCGACCAGGTCGCGAGGTGGAGCCACTCGTCGTGCCGGAACCGCGATGTGCCGATCCGGGCGACGGCCCCGTCGGGCAAGGGGTCTCCAAGGATATCGACCGAAGCCGTCGCTGGCTCGGCGGGCACCGGCGGCTTGGCGGGGGTCTTCGGGTCGGTCCCCGGGGGCGACGAGCGCAGGCCGAAGAGGAGTCCGACGGCAACGACGGACGCCGCGGTCGCCAGAACGGCCCAAACCTTCACGGCCATGCCCGATCCGGCACACAGAAGCCCGACGCGGGCGGGCACTTCGGCCTGGCCGACCGCGGTGAGAACCGTCTTGCGGCCGACTTCGCCGATTGCGTCGCCGGCGGTCATCGCGCCGAGCGCCGCAGGCGCGAGTGCCGCGGGCAGCGTGACCCCGCGACTCCGGAGCCGCTGTTCGAGGACCTCCCGGGCCCGGCCCAGCCGGCGCTTCAAGGTCGCGATTGACCAGCCGAGCTTGGTGGCCGCCTCGTCGCGGGTGAGCCCCAGTAAGCAACACAGGACGATCGGTGCTTGCAGCCGGGCCGATAGGCGGGACAACTCTTCGTCGATGACCGAGCACAGTTCGCGGCCGGTAATCTGGGAAAGCGGGTCGTTCGTGTCGATCGCGGGCGGGGCGGTCTCGGTCGCGGTGCGAGCCTTCTTTCGAGCCCGCAGCGCGAGCCGAAAGGTAACGCGATGTAGCCACGGGGCGACCGTCCCGTCACAGCGCAGCGATCCGGCCTTGCGGGAAAGGGTCAGGAACGCGGCCTGGAAGACATCGTCCGCGTCGTCCGCGTCCGGGCAGACGCGGCGGGCCGTCCCCAGGACGAGCGGACTATGCCGGCGGACCAGGGCGGTGAATGAACCCTCGTCGCGCGTGGCCGCGAAGCGAGAGAGCAGCTCGGGATCGGGCAGGGCTTCGAGGTCGTGGGCGAGCAGGTATTCGCGAACGCGATGGACCGGGTTTCGGGAGAGTCGCATGTCGGTGCTCCCAACCGCTGTTTACCAGGATAAAGGCAGCGGGGGAGTGGGGCGGATCAAAAAAATCTCCGTTAGCCGCGACGCGGAGGCTTGGCGGAGCGGAGCGCGTCACCTGGACGAGTCGGGGCGCTAAATCGAGGTCCCCGGCCCGCCCGCGTGACGCGCTCCGCTCCGCCAAGTCTCCGCGTCGCGGCTTCACGGTGAGTCCGGTTGAGTCTCGGCGTGTCGCTGCTGCCCCGCCGACTCTCGTCGATCCCAGCGGCGTCGTGAAGCCGCGACGCGGAGGCTTGGCGGAGCGGAGCGCGAAGGCTGGACGAGTC
>DATFWZ010000028.1:0-2850 GCA_035258765.1 Gemmataceae bacterium | reverse complement strand
AGATGCGACGAAATCGGACCACGATCCGCGCGGGTCTTTCGGGAGCCACATGCCGTAGGCCGAGAAGATGACGTGGGCCGCGATCATGCGTTGCTCCATGTCCGCCGTTAGCCGCGACGCGAAGCGGAGCGCGTCACGCGGACGGGTCGGGGACCTTGACCAAGCTCCCCGGGGCGACCAGGTGACGCGCTCCGCTTCGCGTCGCGGCTAACGGTTGTCAGGAGCGCGTCACGCGGGCGCGTCGGCGGCTTTAACCAGGGGAGGCGCCCGGCGGCTAGTTGAAGCAATCGCGCGTAAAATCGACACCCGGCCACCTTCTTACCGAGGACCTCGTCGTGCGCTCGCTCGCGTTGCTTCTTCTTGTCACCCCGGCCTTCGCGGCCGAACTTCGCGTTGGCGCCGCGGCCGTCGTCATCAACCCGCCGGAGGGCACTCCGCTCGCCGGGTACTACTCCCAGCGCGGCTCCAAAACCGTCCTCGACGACATCCACGCCAAGGCGATCGTCCTCGAGGTCGGGGACACGAAGGCCGCCCTCGTGGTCTGCGACCTGATTTCCCTGCCGCGACACGTCGTCTCGGAGGCCCGCCGGCAGGTGGAAGCCGCCACCGGCATTCCGGGCGCACACGTCATGATCAGCGCCACGCACACCCACACCGGCCCGGTCATCGCCCGCGAGTCGGCCCTGGACGAGCTGGTCGGGGCGACATCCGACCTCGGCCGGCGGTACACCGACAAGCTCCCCGAGCTGATCGCGAAGAGCGTGGCCGCGGCGCAGAAGCGACTGGCCCCGGTCCGGGTCTCTGCGGCGCTCGGCCGGGAGGACGGACTCAGCTTCAACCGCCGGTTCCAAATGAAGGACGGCTCGGTCAGTTGGAATCCGGCCAAGCGCCATCCCGACATCGTCCGCCCGGCCGGGCCGATCGACCCGGACGTCGGCGTGGTCTATTTCGACACGTCGAAGAACACGCCCGTGGCCACGTACGTCAACTTCGCGATGCACCCGGACACGGTGGGCGGGGAGGGCGTATCGGCCGACTACCCGGGGGTGCTGTCGAAGCTGCTGGCCGACTATCGCGGGCCCGACATGCTGACCGTCTTCGCCAATGGCTGCTGCGGCAATATCAACCACCGGAACATCAACTGGGCCGATCCGCAAAAGGGCCCTCACGAGGCTCGCCGAATCGGCACCCTCCTGGCGGCCGCGGTGCTGCGAACCACGCCCGACCTGAAGCCGGTCGCGGCCGACGCCCTGCGCGTCCGGAGCGAGGTCGTGAAGTTGCCGCTCGTCGCGGTCACGGACGCGGACGTCGCCGCCGCGAGGGACATCGTCAAGCGGGTGAAGGAGCCGAAGACGACATTCCTCGAGAAGGTGAAGGCGTTCAAGGTGCTCGACGTGGCCGCCCGCGATGGCAAGCCGTGGGAGGTGGAGGTCCAGGTGATCACCCTGGGGGACCAGCTGGCCTGGGTGTCGCTGCCGGGGGAGATCTTCGTCGAGCTGGGACTGGCGATCAAGAAAGGGTCGCCCTACCGGCACACGCTTCTTGCCGAGCTGGCCAACGGGTCCGTCGGCTACATACCGGACAAGCCGGCGTACCCGCAGGGGAATTACGAGGTCGAGAGCACGCGGTGCGCGGCCGGGTCGGGGGAGATGCTGGTGGAGGCGGCTTTGAGGCTGCTGGGGAAATGAGACAGTGATCCATAGGACGTATAAGTTCCATGGGACCTATACGTCCTATCGCTCACTACCGCCCGCTCGGCGTGGGCCGCTCGCTGTACGTGGCCGGGGCGATTTTCGGGTCCTCGTCCGGGTAGGAGTACCGGGCCCGGCCCCAGCGCTGTTGCTCTTCCAGGTCCGGGCTGAGCAGCGGGTCCGGGGCGCGGCTCGACCGCTCCCGGTCTTTCGGTCGGCTGGCGAACATGCCGGTCCCCTGACAGCCGGTGACGGTGGCGAGCACGGCCAGGATGAGTAGCTTGCGCATGGTGACGGTCCCCCGTGGTATTCCGGTCCGCCGGGTGAATTATCGCTCCCGCCCGGCAGGTGCCCGGGCGGGGGTGAAAAGATTACACGAGGTTTCGCGGTCGCCGGAGCGCACGGCCGGCACAAACCGCGCAAGTCCCCGGGTCGCTGATTACCACAACATCGTCTGCTTCTTCACACCCATCGCGGCCAGGCCGTCATAAACCAGCCCGTCGCCCGGCCAGTTCCACTTCTTCTGGAATGCGCTGAAGCTCATCGACTTGGCGGCCCCGTTCGTGTCGGTGTAGAAGATCGTGCTCGACGACATGTCGAACCCGGTCAGGCAGACGTAGTGCAGGGTGTCCGGGGCCGTGTCGAATTCGACCGGCACCGGGCTCCAGGGCTCGAATACCGGGACCGTCGTTTCACCCCATCCCAACAGGGCGATTACCGGCCGGCCCTCGCCGAGGCGGTCCAGGACGCTCTGGAACGACGCGTTGGACGCCAGGTGCACGTCCGACTTGTACTTCTTCATGATCGATTGCAGGCTCGGCGGCGGGGTGCCGAGGCCGTACTGGGAGATGATGTTGGAGTTCTGGGCGTCCGCCTTCAGCGTGTCGTACGAAACGCCGATCCCGTAGGACCGCAAGAGGCGCGACGCCGAGTTCGGCCCGCAGCTCCAGCTATCGTTCTGCGGCGAGCCGCCCGGGACAGTGATCTCGACGTGCTCGCCGTGCGAGAGGGTCTCGTAGCCCATGTTGGCGAACAGCAGGTCGAACCCAGTGCCCCCATCCATGGAGTCCCTCCCGGTCCCGCCGTCCAGGCGGTCGTCCCCGTCGTCGCCCTGGAGGGCGTCCTGCCCGATCCCACCAAACATCGAGTCGTTGTCGGC
>DATFWZ010000027.1:0-5835 GCA_035258765.1 Gemmataceae bacterium | reverse complement strand
TCGTGCATCCGGTGATCAGGACAATGGACCACTTCAGGCTGTCCGGCCCAAGCTACGGGGGAGCTGCGAGTGAGGCAACGTTGATCGAGTCGTCGGTCATGCTTGCACTTACCTCCATGGCCTTGATGAGCCACGCGATCTTTCTCCTGTTCGCGGTCACACTGATTTACCGACACCGCGAACCCGAGAACCTGCCGACACCGCCCTCGGGCGCGGCACCGCCCTCCGCCGGCGCTTGAATCTACTGGGCACCGGGCGGCCCGGGTCTATTCTGTACCGCGTATCGCCCACCCGATCCGGTGCCCGCATGTCCCTCCCCGAAACCATCCTCCAGTTCGGCTCCGGCCGCTTCTTGCGGGCGTTCGCCGACCTGTTCATTGAAGAAGCCAACCGCCAGGGTCAGAACGTCGGCCGGGTCGTGCTCGTCCAGTCCACCGGCGGCGACCGGGCCGGGGCCCTGACGCAGCAGGGGGGGAAATACCACGTCGTCATTCGCGGAATCGAGAACGGCCAGGTCGTGGACCGCGTCGAGCAAGTGACCAGCATCAGCCGGGCCCTCGTCGCCGCGACAAAATGGGACGAAGTTCGGGCCGTCGCCCGGTCGCCGCAGCTCCGGCTCGTCCTCTCCAACACCACCGAGGCCGGGTACACGCTCGACGACGTGGACAAGCCGACCGACGCTCCGCCGAGATCGTTCCCCGCGAAGCTGCTCGTCCTCCTCAAGGACCGGTTCGAGGCGCGCCGACCCGGGGTGACGATCATCCCCTGCGAACTCATGGAGGGGAACGCCGAGATTCTGCGAAAAACCCTGCTCGGACTGTGCGACAAGTGGGACTACTCGTCGTCGTTCCGCGCGTGGCTGCGCGACGATTGCGTCTGGCTGCACACGCTGGTGGACCGAATCGTCTCGGGCACGCCCAAGGACCACCCGCTGCTCGCGGCCGACCCGATGCTGATCGCCGCGGAGCCGTTCGCGTTCTGGGCCCTGGAGGACAACCCGCGGGCGAACCCGTTTATTTCGCACCCGGCCATCGTCCGCTGCCCGGACGTGAAGCCGTATTTCCTCCGGAAGGTCCGCATTCTCAACGCGGCACACACGGCCCTCCTGATCAAGGCCGTGCCCCGCGGGTTCGCCATCGTCCGCGACGCGGTCAATGACCCGGACCTCGGCCGGTGGCTACAACGACTCTTGTTCGAGGAGATCGTGCCGACGCTCGAAGGCCGGGTGGATCAGCCCGAGCTGTTCGCGAGGCAGACGCTCGACCGGTTCCGCAACCCGTTCCTCGACCACAAATTCTCGGACATTGCCCTGCATCACGAGTCGAAGGTGAAGATCCGGCTCGTGCCGACGGCCGAGGAGTACGCGGCCCGGTTCGGCAAGATACCGCCGCTGTTGACCGATGTGCTCGGCAGTTAACGGGAGGGGGTCCTGCGAAGGCCGACGCCCTCGAGGCGGTAAACGTACTCGCTCAGCGCCGCGGTGGCGATCGCCCCGAACGTGTGCCAGAGCCAATGAGTTCCCATTGGCAAAAGCGGCGGCTGCCACGCGTCCGCGAGTCGGCAAAACAAGGCGATCCCGAACGCAACCAGCGCCGTCGCGATCCAGCCGACTTCGCGAAACCGGGTGCGGATCAACACCACTGCGACGGGGATGAGCACCAGCAGACCGAGCAGGGCGTAGGAGACATTGATGGCCCAGTGTCGCGGCAGCTGCCAGAACCCGAATGCTTGAATCAAAGCCAGCGCCGCGAGCATCGACAAGAGGTGTTGAATCTTCGGACCGAGCCGGATCCACAAGTAAATGCTGACCATCAGGGCCAACACGCTGATCGGAATAACGTCCATCAGGAAGAAGGCCCGCCAGATTCGTAGACCGTGGTAGAGAGTCCCGCCGATGCCGCCGACGAGCAGGATCGGCAGCGCCACGGCCATGAACGGGTGGTCCTTGAACCGGCCGCGCAAACGGACGAGCCACGCCACTACGATGACCACGAAGAGGAAGGCGGTCGCGGCGTTCCACGGCTCGGCGATGGTCCCGGAATACGGCTGGCCTTCGCGGATTTCTTGCGGCGTCTCGGTGTAAAGCGGGCCGCCGTCGGGGCCCCGTTCGAGCGTGCGTTCGGGTGTCTGGGGGGTGGCGGCGTCCGCCATTCGGGCGCTCCGGGGACTACAAAATCAGGGCCCTGATCAGCCTAGGAGGGGCGGAAACCGCGGTCGAGCGGGGGGCGTTCCGGAATGCCGAAACGGCGCTTGACGCCCTCAGAGGGGGTTCCTAAGAAGCGTCTACGATTCGGGCCCCACCCGTGGCGCAGGGGCTTACGGCGACATGGGATCGGGCCGGTGCCACCAACATAAGAAAGGCTTCCGCAACCGGGATCGGGTCCCCCCCGGGTGCGGCTTTCTGGCTGGATTTTCCCGAAAGGAATTCCGATAGCCAGACCAAGATCAAGGACTCACCACTCCGACATGAGGACATTCCGATGACCGGCCGCACCGAGCTCCTCACGGCCGTCCTCGCCGCGGCGGACGACGCCCCGGCGACCGACCCGTGGCCCCTGCCGGGCGAGCTCGCGCCCGCCTGGGCCGCCCGCGACGACGACGAAGGGGGCGGCGACGTTGAAGAAGAGGGCAAGGACGAAGACGAAGACGACGAGGACGAGGACGACGACTTCGACGACCTGGACGAGGACGACGACGAGTTCGACGACGACCTCGACGACGACGAGTTCGACGACGACCTCGATGACGACGACCTCGACGACGACCTCGACGACGAGGAATTCGACGACGAAGAGTTCGACGACGACGAGGACGACGAGGACGAGGACGACGACGAGGAAGAGGAAGACTTCGGCGGCGACGAGGACGCCGCACCGTGACCGGTCGCCTCGAACCGTTTGTCTCGGGCCGGTCACCGTCCTAGAATGGGGGGCCGGCCCGAAGTTTTGATACCCACCGCGCCCACATTACCTCCATGACCCGATTGCGCGCCACGATGGCTGTCCCGACCCCGACCGGGGCCACCGCCGCCCGTTGGCTCGGCCGGACCTGGGCCCGCGTCAGCTACGGCCGCAAAGTTGAGCCCACGTGGCTGGAAATCAATCGAATCCCCCTGGCTGTCCGCGACCTGCCGCACGGCCTCGAAGGCCTCAAAGTTGCCCACCTGACCGACTTCCACGGCGGCGAGCACCTGCCGGCCCGGTACCTGCCCGACGTCGTTGACCGCACGCTCGCCGCCCACCCGGACCTGATCGCCCTCACCGGCGACTTCGTCCACAAGGGCTACCGGCACGTCAAGGACATCGCCCGGACGCTCAGCCGGCTGCAGGCCCCCCTGGGCGTCTTCGCGGTCCTCGGCAACCACGACTTCTCAGTCCGAAACGCACTCGGGTTCCGCCGGCACCGCGGCCTGCACAAGGCCGTCGCCGACGCCCTGTCCGACCACGGCGTCCGCGTCCTCCGCAACAAGGCCGAGGTCGTCCACCGCCACGGGTCGCCCCTGCAGGTGGCTGGGATCGACGACCTGTGGTCGGGCGAGTGCGACTTGAAGTCCGCCCTGCGCGACTTGTGTCCGCGATCGCCGCGACTGGTGCTCGCTCACAACCCGCTCACCGTCGAGCACGTCGGCGAGGAGCGCTGCGACCTGATGCTCAGCGGCCACACTCACGGCGGCCAGGTGAACTGGCCGGGTGTCGGCCGGTTCTTCATCGGCAAGAAGGCCCGCCGGTTCGCCGCGGGGCTCTACCACCACGGCCGCACGCCGGTGTACGTCAACAAGGGCGTCGGTTACGGGTGGCGGTTCCGCTTCGGCGTCCGACCCGAAGTGGCGATGTTCACACTGCATCGGCAGCGGCACTGACTTTTCCAACTCACTTCGACACCCGCCAATGCCGCGGCCTTCGTCGCTTCTCACTTCGCGGCGGCAAGCACGCGAAGCTGGATAATCTCCCCGTCATCCGCTGGTAAGAATGACTGTGCGCAGGCGGTAAAAGTTGCCCTCCCATTGTAAGAACGCTTCTGATAGTCTCCGCCCGTCGAACCGGGGGCCTTTCCGCCAAAGCGGCAACGACTTCCGACGTTCGGCCCGATCCCCGAACAAGGAGGTTCGCGGTGGCCCGTCGCTGGCGTCTGCGCAACAAACTGTTGCTCGGCCTCGGGCTGGTGGTCGGGTGCGTCGCGGCGCTCATCGCGGGGGCGGCTTACGGCCTGTCGTCCTACATGGGCACCATGAAGACGACGGACAGCAAGCTGGCCGAGCTCCTCAAGCTCGACGAGCTGAAGCCCAAGGCCGCCGCCATCGTCGCCCCGCCGGCTTCCGGTAAGCCCGCCGAACCCGCCAATCGAACCGACCTCGTCGTCCCGGACGACGGCCAGACGGGCGAGGTCCGCGTCGCCCGCCAGAACCTTGAGGCCGCCCGGAAGACGTTCACCGAGTACAAGGCCGTCTTCGACGAAACTGTTCGCCGCGGCCGCGACCCCGACCCGTACCAGGACTCCCAGCTCATCCTCGTCATCGACAAGGCCTTCGCGGACCTCGACGCGGCCCTCACCCAGTTCCGCGAGCCGCAGCAGGTCGCAGTGAGTAAGTCGCTGTCCGAGGACCAGGTGGTCTGCAAGCATCACCAGATCCTGCTGAAGAACATCGACGACCTGCGGAACGAAGTCGCCCAGGACATGTACAACCGGATCGGCCAGGCCCGGAACGAGAACCGCCGGGCGTGGATCATCGTCGGCGTCGCGACGGGTGTTGCCCTTTTGCTGCTCGTGACTCTGGTCAGCCTGTTCTCCGGCTGGGTGTTCAAGCCGATCCGCGACCTCCAGGCCGGCGTCAGCCGCGTCACCGACGGCGACTTCGACCACCCCATCGACTTGCAATCAGGAGACGAGCTGGAAGACCTGGCCGTCGCGTTCAACGACATGACCGCCCGACTGCACGCGGTCTACCAGGACCTCGAGCAGCAAGTGGACGAGCGCAGCCGGCAGCTGGTGCGGTCGGAGCGGATGGTGAGTGTCGGCTTCCTGGCCGCCGGAGTCGCTCACGAGATCAACAACCCGCTCGCGAGCATCGCGTTTTGCGCCGAGGCCCTGCAGACCCGCCTGGGCGACTACCTCCAGCGCAACCCGCACGAGACGGACGTCGTCCAGAAGTACCTGCGGATGATCCAGCAGGAAGCGTTCCGCTGCAAGGGGATCACGAGCCGGTTATTGGAGTTCAGCCGCGTCGGCGAGCGCCGCCGCGAGCCGACCGACCTCTCCGAGCTGGTTCAAAGTGTCCTGGAGATCGCCCAGCACCTGCAGCACTGTCGCGGCAAGCGAATCGTCTTCCAGCCGTACAGCCGCGTGGTCGCCGGGGTCTGCGCCGAGGACGTCAAGTCGGTGGTGCTCAACCTCGTCGTGAACGCCCTGGAAAGCATGGCCGACGGGGGGGTCCTGACGATCACGCTGAAATCGAGCGGGGCGATGGCCGAGATGGTGTTCACGGACACCGGTTGCGGCATGGCCCCGGATGTACTGGACAACATCTTCGAACCGTTCTATACGCGGAGTCGCACAGGGAAGGGGACCGGGCTGGGGCTGTTCATCAGCCACCACATTGTCGAGCAGCACGGCGGGGAGATTCAGGCGGCCAGCGCCGGCCCCGGCCACGGCAGTACGTTCACGGTGCGGGTGCCGCTCACCCCCGCCCGAGGGCACGAGGCCCGCGACGGCCGCCTGCCCTTCGGCCCGGCAAGGATGCCGGCCGCGGTCGCGACGGAGGACGCCATTGGCCACGCCGCCTAACAGCCTTCGGGTCCTGTTCGTGGACGACGAAGTCTCGCTCCAGGAGCTGATGAA
>DATFWZ010000026.1:0-9795 GCA_035258765.1 Gemmataceae bacterium | reverse complement strand
CGCTGGAGTCATCGGCAGCCGGCGCCTTCCCTTTCCCGGAGTCCCCGGCCTTGACCTTGCCCGAGTCCGGCTTGGTAGCCTCGGCCGGCTTCATCTTCCCGGAGTCGCCCGATTTCAGCTGGGCGCTGGAGAGTTTCCCGGACTTGCCGCTCAGCTTGCCACTTCCCCCGCCCTCGGCCGGAAGGTTGAACTCATCGGTGAGGATCGACTCCTCGTCGTCGGCCCTGGCTGCCCGCTTGTCCGCCTTCTCGAGCTTGACGTCGCTATCGTGTTCCTTCTTGATCTTCTTGCTGCTCGGGGGCTTGGCCGCGTCCGGGGTCAGGACGAACGCCTCATCGGAGTCGTCGAGCTTGAGCGGGGCGCCGGAATCGCCTTTCTTGACCGGCTGCGCGGCCGGGATGTCGCCGCTGTCGTCCGGGGCCCCGGCCGGCAGGTCGAGCGGGGACGACTCGGCCATCGGCAGGTCCTCGGCCGAGCCCAGGCCGATGCTGCGGGCCAGCTCGTCGATCTCGTTCGCCCGGAAGCGGAGCGTGGCCCCGTCCCGGAACGCCCGGACCTGAGACCACTCGCCGCGCAGGCGGCGCTTGAGTTCCTCGACCGACAGGTTGAGTTTGTCGGCGGCCTCGTCGAGGGTATAGGTCTGTGCCATGACGGAACCTCGCACGTCGGGGACGGGCGGCGGTGATTACGGACGGGGAACGGCCGGCCCCAAGTGAAGTGGGGGCCGACACATACCCCTGATTCTAAATGGCCGGTCAAACAATACAAGAGAGAACGGCCACGACAGGGTGGGTCGGCCGCGCCGGGCGCACGGGTCGTGCCGGTTGCGCCAAAGAATGGATTCACCACACCGCCGCTTCCTCGCCGTCGAGTCGCAGCGTCAAGCACTTGGCACTGCCGCCGGCCTTCAGGAACTCGTCGAGCTCCACCTCAATCGGCGCATACCCGAGTCGGGCCAGGTCGTCAGCCATCCGTGGGCAGCGGCTGTTGTGGATCACGGTCTTGCCCACTACGACCGCATTGCACCCGAACCGATGCGCCTCCGCCTCGTTCACGGCTATCAGCTTCTCGACGTGGGTCTGCATCACGCGCCGGCCGTAGGCGTCGAACGCGTCCGGGTAGTACACCGCCTCGCCCGGAGCGAGCGGACAGAAGCAAGTGTCCAGGTGGTAGAACCGCGGGTTGACGAGCTCAAGCGGCAACACTCGGACGCCGATCCGGTCGGCAACCCACTGGTGAGCGCGGACGTCCGACCGCGTGCGGTACCCGGCGAACAGGTTCTCGCCGCAGAACAGGGCGTCCCCGGCCCCTTCGTGGTACATGCCGTCCGGCAGGTGGACGACCTCGAACCCGTGGTCGCGGAACCACTCGTCGAAGTACGGCGACTCGCGGGCCCGCACATCGTGATAGAACCGCGACGAAAAGAACCGCTCGTGGAACACGAGTCCCGCGTTCGCGATGAAGACGAGGTCGGGCAGTCCTGGCCGGGGGATCAACTCATCAACCTGGACGCGCAGGTCGAGGAGCGCCTCGCGCAGGGTCTTCCACTGGTGCCAGGCGACATCGCGGACGGAGGCGAGGGTCCGCTTCATCCACGGATTGATCTCGTACTCGATCCCGTAGTGGTCCGGGGGACACATCAGGATGCGGGGGGACGGGCGCATCGGATACTGACTCGAATGCGACGCGGACGGGCGGCCGGTATTATACGGCAGGTGCATCCCCGGCCGGAGGCAAGCCGTGGTTCGGTTCGACACCGGTTGGCGAGCAGTTGTGCGCGTCTGGTTTGTTCCCGACGGCAGCGGCCTGGCTGTCCGTGGCCTGGGCGCTCCGCCGCAGGTCTGGACATTCGCCGACCCGGGGCGACGGGAGGAGCTTCACCACCCGGCGATTGATTTTGGTACGGAATGGTCGCCGGACCTGTCTTTGGTGGCGGTTCCGCTTGGCGAACTCGACCTTCAGTTCGGGGTCACCGGCGTCCAACTCTACCGGGGGTCTAACTGGGTCTGGACAGACGACAATCTGTCGCTTGGCACGTTGACGCTCACCTTCTCGCCCACCGGGTCACGACTCTGGGGCGTCGGCGCCCGCTTTCATTCCCGGCACTTCGACTACTCCGTCCTGGCCTGGGACACTGCGGACGGCCAGCGTCTCCTCACGGTGGGAGCTCCGACATCAATTGACTGGATCGTACCCTCGCCGGATGGTCGCCTCGCCGTCGCCCGCACCGGCTCCGCCGACGGGATTTGTTTCCTGAACGTCTTTGACGAGTCCTGGCGAAGGACAGTCTCGCAGCCGATTCGGATTCACAGTCTCGCCTGGTGTCCAGACTCCCACATCGTCGCGGTTGGCACTTCTGAGGGAGTGGCGCTAATCGACGCCTTAACTGCGCAACTGGTGACTCGGGCTCAGGGCCCCCACCAGCCCGCGGCCGCCGTGGCGGTCCATCCGCAACGACCCTTCTTCCTAAGCGGAGGAGACGAGGCCGTGCGCCTTTGGGCGTACGACGAGCATTCTCTCACGCAGCGCGAGTCCTTCGACTGGCAAATCGGCCGGGTGGCGACACTGGCGATCTCACCCGATGGCATGCTGGCGGCCGCGGGGAGTGCCGACGGCCACATCGTGGTCTGGGATCTCGCGGATTAGTTGCACGGTCATACGCGTATCCCCCCGCACGACGGCAAGTTATATCGCATATCAAAACCAGTCGCGGTACGATCAAGTCACCGGTGCGCCGTGGGATCTCGCCCCACGCTCTGCGCAAGACTCGCACTCGCTCCACTCGCGCGGTGCCGCATGCGCATCATCGCCGCCCATCGGAAGGACGTTCACGGGCTGGCGTTCGCCCCGGACGGGCGGACCTTGGCGTCCGTCGGCGGGCAGAGTGCGGCCGTCTGGGTCTGGGACGCGCGGACGGGCGAGTTGATCCGCAAGTTGCCCGGGCACCGCGACCGGGGCCGGGCGGTCGCCCTATCGCCGGACGGCAAACTCGTCGCGGCCGCCGACGACTGTAACCTGGTCCGCGTCTGGCGGCTTCCTGACGGTATGCCGGTGGCGGAAATTGCCGTCACGCGGTACAGGCCGTACAAGCCCGCTTACGACCTCGCCTTCCTACCGGACAGTCGGTACCTGGTCACGGCCTCACAGCAGGTCCGGATCTGGGCCCTTGACGGGTTTGAGCCGTCGTTCCGCGAGGCACCGGCGCGCGACCGGTTGTTCCACGCCTTGTGCCCGTCCCCGGACGCGGCCGTCATCACATACGGATCCCAATCGGCGATCGCCCTTTGGTGGCCGGCCCGCGGGGTCACTCGCATTCTGACCGAGGTGCGCCGGTGGCCGCATTCGCTCGCGATCGCCCCGGACGGCAGCACCCTGGCCGCCGCATTCGGGCACTCCGTCCGGGTTTTTGACGCGCAAACCGGCCTGGCCGGATTACTCCTCTCCGGCCATCAGGGAAAAGTGTGGAAGGTGGCATACACCCCGGACGGGTCGCGGCTGGTCACCGCGAGCAGCGACGGGAGCGTCCGCTTCTGGGACGCAGTGACGGGGGCACTTCGAGCGTCGTTCGACTGGATGTGCGGTCAGGTGCGGTGCCTGGCCATTTCCCCGGACGGACTAACGGTGGCATCCGGCGGGCAGGACGGGCGGATCGTCATCGCGGACGTGGAGTCGTGACTCACGGCAACATGTCAGCGACATTCACCAGCGCTTGAGGCGCGGCGAGGGGCGCGACCGCCTGCCCGGCTGGTAGCGGCTTGACAGTCGCGTACGACGCCCCGAACGGATTGCCCGGATCGGGCCGGGGGTCGCGGTAGACGATCACTTGGCGGCTGTCCAAGTCAATGACCCAATAGTCGGCGATTCCGGCCGCGGCATAGAGTTGGGCCTTCGCCCCGGTGTCCATGTCGAGGGATGTATCGGCGACTTCGACGACCAATAAATCCGAACTCGGGTGGGTTGCGTAGTCCCGGGGTGAACCGCCCACGACCGCGAGGTCCGGCTCAGGGTCAGACGTCTGGCCCAGTACCAGGGGCATTTGGATTCGGACCACATAACCGGCGGCAAAGATGGCCTTGAAAATGTAGTCCGCCAGGGTGAGCGAGGTATTGTGGGCCGGGCCCGGCTTGGCCATCTCGTAGACCTCCCCCGCGATCAGCATGGGCTTGCATTGATCGAACCAGCCGGCCTCCCACATTTCGTGGAATTCGCGGACGGTGAACCGCTTCCGGGTCGGTCGGGCTGCGACCGGCCGCAGCGGTGTGGCGGGGAGCGTCAACACGGGCATCCACTATCCTCCTTCCTAATCAGCTTACCACACCGCGCGACCCGGCTTACCCCTTCCCCAACACCAGGTCCACCACCCAGCACCCGCGCACGTGCGGTCCGGGCCCGCGGCAATGGCCAATGATCGTGTCGTCCGCGCAGCCGGCGTCCATCAGGGCGTCCGCCAGGATCGGCATTCGCGCGGACGCCCGGTCCTCGTAGATCGCCCGGGCGAGGCCGACCGCGTCCGACGTCCACCAGCGCGGGTCAAACGCGACGGGGTGGAACGGGTTGCCGACGATGTCGCGGAAGACCGCCTCTTGCAGCCGCACGCGGGCCTGCCGCAGCGCGTCGCTCGCGGGCGTGTCGTCGAAAAACGTGTCCGGCTCGTCGTCGTTGGCCCACCCGTGGGCGTAGGCGGAGAACTGGGCGTTGGAGATGACCCCGCGATTGGGCAGGTCATTGGTGACCGCCTGCTGCGCGACCTTGGCGGAGTGGGCGAACACGCGGCGGTTCCGCAGCTCAGCCGGGTTCGGAGCGAGCCGGACCCACCGGGTCAGCTCGTCCACCGCCTGCTGGGCAGCGTCGCGGACGGCGGCCCACTCCGGGGTGTCCGGCCACCCCTTGTCCACATGCTCTTCGGCGTATCGGACCGCGGCCAGGCTTCGGCGGTCTGTCAGGTAGGGGCGCAGGGTGTGGCAGCACCAGACGTTGAACAGGTCGAGCTTCCGCGGGCTCAGCCGCCCGGCGGCCAGGGACAGCATTCCTTTCAGGTCGGCCGATTCCCATTGCTCCGCCGACATCGGACCACCTCCCTGGGGCCGGACTAGGATTTCATCATGGATATGCGGAAGAGAAAGCAAATCCACTGCCAACATACGGATTCAGTCACGGACGACGCAGCCTCGCCGCGATCGCCTCCGCGTCATAAACGCACCCGCCCCATACACCGCCACTCGCATTCTGCAGTACCGCCCACAACCTGGTGTCCTCGGGGAGTGCCTCATCCGGCGCCAGGTCCGGCCGAGGTTCACGGATCGCGAGCTCTCGCGTCCCCCATTCCACCCCGTGGACTCCCGAAACATCCCCGACCAGATCGACCGACCCGCGAAGCGTGTTCCGGTCGATAACGATTTGCACGCGGTCCCCGTCGCGCAACTTACCAATTGGGCCGCCGGCCAGGGCCTCCGGGGACACGTGACCGATGCACGCCCCGGTTGAGACGCCACTGAACCGGGCGTCGGTCAGCACCGCGACGTGCTTGCCCCAACTGATGTGCTTCAGCGCCGACGTGACCTGGTACTCTTCCTCCATCCCGCTGCCCATCGGCCCGCGGGCGACCAGGACCAACACGTCCCCCGCGACGACCTTCGTCGGCCCCTGCCCCTTGATCGCCGCTATTGCCGCCTTCTCCGTCGTGAACACCTTCGCCGTGCCGACCTTTCGGTACACCCCGTCGGCATCGACCACCGACGGATCAATGGATGTCGATTTGATGACCGACCCCTCGGGACACAGGTTCCCGCGCGGGAATGTCAGCGAAGCGGTCAGCCCCTTCGCCCTCGCGCGCTCGAAGCTCATGATGACGTCGTCCGGGTCCACCCCGTCTTTGTTCGCAAGCAGGTCTCGGAATCGCTTCCGACGCTCACTCGTCTCCCACCACTCCAGATTCTTCCCCACGGACTCGCCAGTCACTGTCAGGCAGTTCAGGTCGAGCAGGTTGGCGTTTCGCAGGTGCAGCATGACTTCCGGGACGCCGCCGGCGAGGAAGACGCGAATAGTCGGGTGGCCGACCGGGCCGTTCGGTAGCGAGTCCACGATCCGCGGGACTTTCCGGTTCACGTCCGCCCAGTCGTCCACCGTCGGCCGGCGAACTTTCGCGTGGAACGCCACTGCGGGGACATGGAGCAACAGGTTCGTGCTCCCGCCGAACGCGGCGTGCACAGTGATGGCATTCCGGAACGCCGCCTCCGTGAGGATCTGTCGCGAAGTCCGCCCACGTTTTGCAAGCTGGACCAGGGCCCGCGCCGATCGCCGGGCCATGTCGAGCCACACCGGCTGCCCGGACGGGGCGAGGGCAGAATGGGGAAGGGACATCCCGAGCGCCTCGGCGACAACCTGTGACGTGGCCGCGGTGCCGAGGAACTGGCACCCCCCGCCGGGCGATGCGCACGAGTGACACCCCTCCTCCGCGGCCTGCTCGAGCGTGATCTCGCCCGCCGCGTAGCGGGCCCCGATCGTCTGCACCTTGCCGGTGTCCTCGTGCCCTTCGGTCGCGAGCATTACTCCCCCAGGGACGAGCACAATCGGGACGCGCTCCTCCCCGGCCAGGGCCATCATCATCGCCGGCAATCCCTTGTCGCATGTTGCCACGCCGAGCACGCCGGATCGCGTCGGCAGCGACCGCATCAGCCGCCGCAGGACGAGCGACGCGTCGTTCCGATAGGGCAGGCTGTCGTACATGCCGGTCGTGCCTTGCGTGCGGCCGTCGCACGGGTCGGTGCAGGCCCCCGCGAACGGCACACTCCCGAGCCGCCGAAACTCCTCGGCCGCGGCCTTCACCAGCAGGCCGACTTCGTAGTGCCCGGAGTGGAATCCGAGGGCAACCGGGCTCCCGTCGTCGGCCCGCAGGCCGCCGTGGGTCGAGAGGATGAGAAACTCTTGCTTCCCAAGCAGCTCCGGCTGGAGACCCATGCCGACGTTCTGCGTCCACCCGAACAGGAAGCCGCTCGGGGCGTGCCGCAACAGCTCGTCGGTGAGGGGAAGCGTCCCTTCCGGCCCGCGGGTGCGGGTGGTGAGGGAGTAGACGCCG
The DNA here is from genome assembly GCA_035258765.1 of Gemmataceae bacterium. Classification (GTDB taxonomy): domain Bacteria; phylum Planctomycetota; class Planctomycetia; order Gemmatales; family Gemmataceae; genus SIAJ01. The sequence goes on along the minus strand of DATFWZ010000026.1, from coordinate 2,720 downwards.
GGGTCGGTCGATTCGACGAGGGAGAGGAATGGGGACATGGAATGGAAGCGCCTTCGAACGGGCCAGCGTGACTCGCCGGCCCCGCCGGGTTGATTATCGCGAACGCCCGGGAGGGGAAAAAGGGGCGAATGGGGGTTACGAAATCGGGGGCACCGCAATATGAGCAGAGGGACGGGCGCTGGGGACGAGCCGATCGGGTTTCGCCCGGCGCGAAGTTGAAGATTGCCACGTGTGTTTGTGTCAACTTGGCAATCTTCAGCTGCGGAGGTGGCTTTCCGGCCTCCTCGACGTCCCGAACCGGCCGCCGGCATGTCGCCCGCGGTCGGACATCTCGTAACTCGCACGCCCGACTCTCCGCACGCCATTGAAGAGTCATCGGGACAGGCTGCGCACTTCTCCATGAGGTGTCTGATGAGCAACGTCGAATCAATTGAAAACATCGGGACTCCTCCGACACCGGGGGCGAATGGCCACTGGCTTTGGCCAAACGTAATCCCGCGCGGGTCCGTGACCGTTCTGGACGGGGACCCGGGTTCGGCCAAGTCCTTGTTGACCATCGACCTGGCCGCCCGGCTGACCCGGGGCGGGCGGTGGCCGGACGGGACCGGGGGGTCCGGCCAAGGGACGGCGCTATTGTTCTGTGCCGAAGACGAGCGCGAACGAACGGTACTCCCGCGGCTGGCGGCGGCGGGCGGCGATACGAGCCGGGTTGTCGTCCGCGGCACGCCGGATGACGCGGACGGGTCGCCGCTGTTACCGGACGACATTGAAGTGGTCGAGGATCTGGTCCGCGAGAATCGCCCGGGGCTACTGGTATTCGACCCATTCGGTCTCTTCGTTTCATCCATGCGTGTCGTACGACGAACGATGCAAGACCTGGTCCGATTGGCGGTGACCTACGGGCCGGCCATTGTGCTGGTTCGCCACCTGATCAAGCTGCACTCCGCGCGGATTATCACTCGCGGCCTCGGCTCAATAGGCGTCATCGGCGCCGCCCGGGCTGGCTTCCTCACGGCACGCGACCCGGCCGATGTCTCGAAGTTCGTCCTGACGCCGACCAAGGCCAACCTCGGTCCGCTCCCGCCGGCCCTCAGCTACCGCGTGGGAGTCACGAACGGCCAGGCGGTGATCGAGTGGCTCGGTCCGACCAGTACGACAGCCGAGGACGCGGCCCGCGGACCGAGGCCGGCGACCGCGGCCGAGCGACCGGACGTCGTCATGGCCGCGGACTGGCTGGTGCGAGCGCTCGACAAAGGCGAGCGCCCGGCGGTGGAGGTATTGGAGGAGGCGATGGCGATCGGGATCAGCGAGCGGACCCTGTACCGGGCCAAGGCGGCGGCGCGGGTGGAGTCGCGGGTATCGAACCGGGACGGGAAGCGGGTCTGGAAGTGGGCGTTGCCGCACGGATCGAACTTCGAGGACTTGCCGGAGCTGTCGGAGCTGTCGCGGAGGTGGTGAGAGGGCCCGGACTTCTCGGTGCGATCGCGAATATGCTCCAATTAAGACGTATCTGTCGGTTCGCAGAGCAGATACGGCGTAGTTCGTGAAGCGCAAAGCTATACCGCATTGTCCTTGGCTTGACATACAAAAAATCTAATGTACAATGAGTTTGTCATAGATCAAAGCAGCTAACCCCCAGTCGAAAAATGAAGGCTGCTCCTGGCGCTCAACTCCCGATCGAGCACATCTTTGGCCGCGAGTCTTTCATCGCCGATCTGTGGCGGGTATTGGACACGAACAGCATTCGCCTGGAAGCTGAGCGCCGGATCGGAAAGACGAGCATCCTTCACAAAATGCAAGCGGAACCGCCCGTTGGATGGGAGCCCGTGTCTCTGGACCTAGAGCAGGTTCACTCGGCCGCGGAGTTTGCCGAACAGGTCTGTCGGAAAGTACAAGATCGGCTCACTTTCTGGAGTCGGCAGGGGCATCGACTGAAGAACTTCTTCGAATCGCTCCGCGGCGGGGAAGTCGGCGGGTTCAAATTCCCCGAAAAGAAAGACCGACCGGACGGCTACTGGAAGGCTTTATTGACTGAGGCAATTGAAGACTTGGTAGAGCAGCAGACTGCCGCGGGGAAACGGGTCGTGTTTCTGTTCGACGAGATGCCGTGGATGCTGGCCGCCATCGCGGACCCCCAGCGCGACGGCCCGCAGACAGCGATGGAAGTACTCGACGTATTACGAGGCCTCCGACAATCCCCGGCCACCGGTCACGGGTTTCGCATGGTCCTGTGCGGCTCGATCGGGCTTCACCACCTTCTCGGCGCGCTCAAGCAATACGGCTACCGGAACCAGCCGGTTAACGACATGAGGTTGGTCGAGGTCCCACCCCTCGAACCACCCGCTGCTACTGAGCTGGCAAGCCGCCTCTTATCCGGTGAGGGGTTGACCTGCGATACTGACGTGCCAGGGACAATCGCCGCGCAGACGGGTGGTTTTCCCTACTACGTCCACTGGGTCGTGTCCGAGCTGCGGATGGGTGGCCGGCCCGTGACCGCCGACGACATTGATCTGATAGTCAGGCGGCTGCTCACCGCTCCACACGACCCATGCAATCTCCGCCAGTTTAAAGAGCGCCTTGCGACCTACTACCCGGGGGAGGAAAACGTTGTACGCGCGCTGCTCGACCATGCCGCAGTCCTTTCGCCGCTCACCCAGGCGGAACTCATCAACGTAGCGAAGTCGGCCGGCGCGACAGACGACAACCGGGTACGCGACTTA
>DATFWZ010000025.1:0-2309 GCA_035258765.1 Gemmataceae bacterium | reverse complement strand
CCGCGCAAACAAGTTGCCAGGACGAACTGATCGACCGCTACCTGGAGCTGTACGGGCCCGGGACCGATCCCGCCGCCCCGCTCGACAAGCAGGTCCCGCAACTCGTCCGCGCACTCGGCCTGCCGCGCGGGCAGGTCGAGGAAATGATCCTCACCCGTAGCGGCCGACTCATCCCCAAGAGCAGTGTGAAGACCCCGGAGAGGGCACCCGGTCCGGAGTACATGATGGCACCGACCATGAGGGCACCGGATTCCGAGGAACCCGTGTCCGTCGATCTTCCCGCCCCGCGGAAGTCTCCAGGCACCGTCCGCCAGGCGCTCTCGACGTTCTTCCGCAACAGCTTCGGGTCCGACATGCTGACCGCGTACTCCGCCGAGTACGCCTGGCTCTCCAACCAGATGGCCCACGCCACCATGGGCTTCGTCCTGGCCGCGGTCTGGGCCCTGATCGTCATCCAACACGGATTCGCGTCGTGGATGGTCTGGCTGCCGCTGGCCGTTCCGGTCTTGAAAGAAGTAACCGACTTCATCCTCGACGCGGGCATACGCTCCACCCACTTCTGGACGAACAAACGCGAGCTGATCGCCGACGGGATCTCGGACATCTTCTTCTGGGCCTTCGGCATGCTCCTGGCCATCTCGCTCTTCGGATTCAGCAGCCCCGCGTGGTGGATGCTCGCCGCGGTCCTGGTCGTTGGCGTGCCGATCGTCTACCTGCAACTGTTCAAGATCTGGCTCCCGCGCATGCGCCGGTTCGACTATTCCGGGATGCCGTTCAACTACACCCGGCTCGTCAAGTACCGCGACCCGGAGGCGTTCTTGCCGGCCGCGTCGATCGCGACCATTCAGGACTATCAACAGTTCCTGCGCCAGTGGTCCGACGACGCGTGCCGGCATGTGGTCATCACCGGCGGGGCCGCGGCCGATCGCAGCGGCCTCGCCGTCTCACTCGGGTGCGAGTTCATCTCGCACGGGCTCGGCGTCTACGACACCTCGGCCGTGAAGGTGCTCGAGAACCCCCGCGTCCTCGACGACCTCGGCGGCATGCCCGATGACTACCGCCCCGGCGTCCGCTGCCTCATCATCGACGACCTCAACGTCCACCTGCCGATCCCCGGCCGCACCGCGAAGGACCGCCAGGAGCAGCGACAAAAGGTGACGGAAATGAAGGCGTCCCTGCCGGAGGCCAACATTGGGGAAGCCCGGGCGGCCGATCAGCTCGAGCGGGTCCTGAACCTGGTTGACCGATTCGAGGCCCTCCGCGGCCGCTACCAGCACGCGTGCACGATCTGGGTGCTCACCGGCGACCCGACCGGCCGGCGGGTGGCGGAGTGGAAGGCGTTCATCGAGCAGTTGCTCACCGGCCAGGACGCCAAGCACGTCCTGGTCGAGATCGCGGTGCAGCCGCGGCCGGCCGGCTAAAGCCGGGACGGTGAAAAACGCCGTTGGAGTCCCGGCTTTAGCCGGCCGCAGACAGGGGGGACAAATGGGGACCGATCGCACCACCTGGCGGGAGTTCGTCCACGCCTTCGTCCCGTTCGCGCTCTTGCTAACAATCGCGAACCTCGCCGCGGAGACGCGGCCGAACCCGACCCTGGCCCGGGCCGCGTACACGATCTGGGCGACATTCCTCCTGGCCGTCCCGGCGCTGGTGCTCTTCGCCCTCTACGACCTGCGCCGGGCCCCGCGGGGGGTGTACGTCTACTGGCGACTTTTCTGGACGTTCGCCTACCTGGCGTACCTGGCGCACTTGTACGTCGCGGTCGGGGTGTTTTTCGGATGGGACTTCCGGGCGATCGCCGCGAAGCAGACGTGGCCGGTCGCGGCGACGAACTACGCCCTGACGGTGCTGTGGGGTTTGGAGGTGTTGATCGCGTTGGTGGCGGGCCGGCGGGCGGGGGGCTGGTTCACCGCGTACCAGTGGTTGACGCACCTGCTCTTTGTGGCGATGGTGTACGTGAGCGCGATCCAGTTCAAGTCGGGCGTGGTGGAGGCGATCGGGTGGGTTTTGGTGGTGTTCTTTGCGGGTGCCCTCCTGACGCGGGGGATATTTGGGGACACCTCGCGGTGGACGGCGCCGGTCACCGCCGGCGGGGTGCCGGCGCGGTAACGAGGCTGCTTTGTGGCTGGGGGATGTTTGGGGACGTTTTTTCGGCGTCTCCCAGGATCGTCGCGGCCCGGTCGGCCGGTCGCCCGTTTCATATCTTTCATTCACACACACCCCATGAAACGCAATTCTCACTCGACCGACTTACCCGCCGTGGTGACTTGAAGGTTTGGCAGCCTGGGCGACGGCGAGTATTCGGAAAA
>DATFWZ010000024.1:0-6373 GCA_035258765.1 Gemmataceae bacterium | reverse complement strand
CTGAGCGGGGCGTCCATGCGGGGTGCTCGCGGGCGGGCAGATCATACATTACACTGGCACCCCCGCAGGAGGCGAGTCGTGCCCCCGTTCCGGTCGCCGACGACGCTGGTCGCCCTGGTCGTCGCCCTGACGGCGGTCGGGCTCCTGTGGCTCCGGTCCGGGTCCACCCCGCTCATCCCCCCGGACTTGCCGTCAGCCGAACGACAACTCGTCGAGTTCCTGCTACTGCTGCCGGTCGCGGCACTGGTCTGCTGCATCGTCCGGAACGTGATCGGGCTGCACACGTTCGGCACCTTCGCCCCAGCCCTCCTCGGCCTCGCGTTCCGCGAAGTGGAATCCGCGCTCGGCGTGTTCGTCCTGATCACCGTCCTCTCTTTCGGCTGGGTGCTCCGCCGGGCGCTCACCGGGCTGAATCTCTTGCAGGTGCCGCGGGCGGCCGTCATGCTGAGTATCACCTGCGCGCTGCTCGTCGCGTTCGTATTGTTCTCGCACGCCCGCGGCCATTCGGTCGCCCGGGCCCTGCCGTTCCTCCCGCTGGTCATCGTCACCGGGCTCGTCGAGCGGTTCTGGACGCTGGAGGAGGAGGACGGGACCGGCGCCTCACTGCGGGTCATGGCCAACACCCTGTTGACCTCACTGGCCGTGTTCCTGGTCGTGCGGGCCGAGCCGGTGCGGCGGCAGGTGGTCGAGGCGCCGGAGACACTCGGGCTGGTGATCGCCGGGCAACTGCTGCTCGGCCGGTACACCGGCTACCGGGTGACCGAGCTGCGCCGGTTCCGCGACCTGGCCGCCGACGCGAAGGGGGGCGAATGAACTGGCTGCGCGTCGCCCTCCGCCTACGCGATCGCGGGGTGCTCGGGATCAACGCCCGGAACGCCGCGGGCATCCTCGGGCATAACCCCCGGGCTTTATTCCCACTCGTCGACGACAAGCTCCGGATCCTCGAAATATGCCGGCGGGTCGGCGTGCCCACCCCGCGGGTGCATGCCGTGTTCGAGCGGTACGGGGACGTGCGGCATTTGGGCGAGTCACTGGTCGCGGCGCCGGACTGCGTGATCAAGCCGGCCCGAGGGTCGTCCGGTCGCGGTGTGGTTATCCTGACGGGACCTGCCGACGGCGGCTACTTACGGCACAACGGGTCGGTCGCCACACTGGATGAATTGCGGCGTCACGTGGCCGACGTGCTGTCCGGCCTCTACTCCCTCGGCGGCCGCCCGGACCGGGCGGTGCTCCAAGAGCGGCTGCGAACGCACTCGGCATTCGAGCGCATCAGCTATCGCGGGACGCCGGACGTGCGCGTGCTTGTCTATCGCGGCGAACCGGCGATGGCGATGCTTCGGCTCCCGACCCTCGAATCCGGTGGGCGGGCGAACCTGCACCAGGGGGGTGTCGGGGTCGGCGTGGAGATTGAGTGCGGGCGAACGACGCGAGCGGTGTGGCGCCGACGGGTTGTGACTCGGCACCCGGACACCGGCGAGCCGTTGGCTGACCGCGAGGTGCCCGACTGGCCGGCCGTGCTGGCGATGGCGCGGACCGTGGCCCGGGCGACCGGGCTCGGCTACCTGGGCGTCGATGTGGTGCCCGCGGCCGGGCGGGGCACGGTGTTGTTGGAGGCCAACGCGCGCCCGGGGCTGGCGATCCAGTCGGCGAACGGGCTCGGGTTGCAGGGCGCGATGAGCCGGATCGATGCCCGGCTCGGCGAGCGGAGCGGCGTCAGCGGCGAGCCGGGAGCGTGAGCGACTCGAGGAAGAAGCACGTGTCGCTCACGCTCCCGGCTCGTCGGATCAGGCGTGAGTCGCCCGCAGGTACTTTCCGGCGTTCTTGGTGTCGATCGCCAGCGATCCCGGCTTCCAGTTCGCCGGGCACACTTCCCCGTGCTGCTCGAAGAAGTGCAAGGCGTCGATCATTCGGATCGTCTCGTCGATGTTCCGGCCCAGCGGCAAGTCGTTGACCAGGGCGTGTCGGAGAACTCCCTTGCGGTCGATCAGGAACGTCCCGCGAAGGGCCACGCCGTTGTCGAGGAGCACGCCATACTCGCTGCTGATCCGCTTGGTCAGGTCGGACAGGAGTGGGTACTTCAACCCGCCGAGTCCGCCCTCGGTTCGCGGGGTGCGGATCCAGGCCAGGTGGCAGAACTTGCTGTCCACCGAGCACCCGAGCACCTCGGCCCCGCGCTTGCGGAACTCGTCGATCTTGTCCGAGAAGGCGATGATCTCGGTCGGGCAAACGAACGTGAAGTCGAGCGGGTAGAAGAAGAGGACGACGTACCTGCCGCGGTAGTCGGAGAGTTTGATGGTCTTGAATTCTTCGTGGACGACGGCATCGGCGGTGAAATCGGGGGCTTCCTTCGTGACAAAGGCCGACATGGGGTGGGGGCTCCGTGAGGAACGTCAGGACGGCCCACGAGAGGGCGTCGGGAGAGTGAGATTAGTGGTCGTGGTCGGCGGATTCAAGGAGGCGGGCAAAGCGTGACCGTCTGCGCGGCGCGTGCGCAATACAAGCGCAGTGGGTGCGAGGTGCGTGCGCGACGCGCACCGTCGTCTGCCGCAGGGCCGAACTTCGCGCTGCTCGCCGAAGAGAATCTGGGAACGAGCGTCAAACCAGCGTCGTCGCCGTCGTCATCCGAGCTCGCTTGTCTGACCCTGACGGCCGGGGTGTTTTGCCGGACTTTTGCTCTGTGTGGATGGGACTCACTTGTAGCACGTCCGTTGACCGACCCGCGACAATCAATTGCGATTGCCACCTGAAGTTGAGCGCCGATATTTGGGTGGAACTGCGAGGCAGTAAGAAGTTACAAGCATTTAAGAATTCATGACTTACGTGCAGCTTACGGGGACGCGCGTGTGCACACGCGATTCAGGTTTCGTGGTTCAAAAGTCACATGACCCCACAAAGCGATACACTCCGGCGGCGATTTTATCGTTGACAACGGATCAATGAATCTTTACCATGAATTGTGTGGATGCGTGCGAATCTGGTTGTCTCACACCCAGTTACGACGACCGAGGCGCATCCGGTGTCGCCGCGAGGCGACACCGCACTGCCCCCCAGTCGAGCCGACTCGCCCGCAAGAAGTTCGCGGCCGTGACCGCCACCCCCGCCCCTCCCGTTGCCGCCTGACTGAGGTTGGTGTCGGTCCTCTGTCCGGGGACGCCCCGCCTTCGTTGCCGCGCCGGGTGAGCAGGGGAACTGAATCGGTGGTCCGTGGCGAACGTCGGCTCATCCGAGGACGGCTCGCAATTCACATGAGTTGCCGGCCTGTTCCCACTGAGTCGTACTTGAGCGCCGGCCGGAACGGATCCGGCGGCCTGTCCGACCGGCACGGAGGCCCGTTACGGTCCCCCGCGGTCCCGGTGCGGCCGACGTGGGACGGAGTTGCCGTCTTATGACTCCCGAACAGCTCCAGAACGCCTCGAAGAAAGACCTCACCGACCGCGCCCGCGCGCTCGGGATTGCCGGCTATACGTCGATGCGCAAAGAAGACCTCGTCCGCGCCATCACCCGGGCCATGAAGAAGAAGGCCAAGGAGCGTGAGAAGGCCAAGGCCGCCAAGGCCCAGGCGGCGTCGTCTGCGCCCGCGCCGTCGCTGAACGGCCGGTACCATGGGAATGGCAAGCCCGCCGCCCCCGCGGTGCCCGTCGCGAAAAAGGGCAAGCCGGAGGTGAAGAAGGCGGAGCCCGCCGTGCCGGCGCAGCCGGTGCTTGGCAAGCCGCCGCGGAACCTCCAGGGCGGCTCGTCCAAGGACCGGATCGTCGTCGTCGTCCGCGACCCGTACTGGCTGCACGCCTTCTGGGAGCTGACCCACCAGTCGGTCCAGCGGGCGGAGGCGGCACTCGGGCAGGACTGGCACGGGGCCCGGCCCATCCTCCGCGTCTTTGACGTTTCCTCGCAGGACACGACCAGCACCGCCGAGGCGATCGTCCGCGACGTGGAGATCCACGGCGGCTGCAACAACTGGTACGTCGAGGTCAACCAGCCGCCGCGGTCGTACCGGGTGGACGTCGGTTACGTTTCCAGGCGCGGCCAGTTCTATGTCCTGGCCCGGTCCAACGTGGTCACCACCCCGAAGGCCGGTGTGAGCGACACGATTGACGAAAACTGGTCGGATGTGGACGCCAAGCAGGCCGATCGGCTCTACGCGATGTCCAGTGGTTTCGACCCGACCGCCGGTGACACGCGGGCCCTGCGCGAGTTCTTCGAGGAGAGGCTGCGCCGGCCAATGAACGCCCCAGCGCTTGCCAATTCCGTTCCGCCCCCGCCCGGGAAGGAGCGGAAGTTCTTCTTCAGCATTGACGCCGAGATGATCGTGTTCGGCCGGACCCAGGCCGGGGCCCGCGTGACCATCCAGGGCGAGCCGGTCAAGCTCCGCCCGGACGGGACGTTCACGATGCGCTACAGCTTCCCGGACGGCCGGCAGATTCTGCCGGCGATCGCCGAGTCGGCCGACGGGGTCGAGGAACGGAAAATCGTCCTGGCCGTCGAGCGAAACACCAAGGAGCTGGAGCCGCTGATCCACGACACGAACGAGGGAACCTGATCGGAATGCACGGGCCGGGGGTGACGCCCTCGGCCCCGTGAAATAAGCTAGACTCTCCTGGCGTCCAATCCCTGAACCTACCCCGGGCGCCACCTTCCAGCCCACCCCGCCGTCCCGCCCCGCCCAAGGGGCTCACCCGAGAACGACGCACCGGCCCGCCGGGGCGTCCCCACCCGCGTAACCCGGAGTCTGTCGGATGCTGCGTTTCGTTGCGGCGAGCGTGTGCGGTGTCGTATTCACCGCCGCGGCCCTCTTTCTCAATTCCCCTCCCGCCCAGGCCGATGCGCCCGGCGACCCGCCACCGTTCCTGAAGATCATGGAGGACAACTTCTCCGGCAAGAAGAACATTCACCGGGCCCTGAAGAGGGCTGTGGACGCCGACCCCACGGACTGGGCCGAAGTGGACAAGCTCATGAAGCAGTACGGCGACGCCGCCGGCTTCATCGGCAAGCACGCCAAGTCGAAGCCCGAGAAGGGCGACGAGAAGTCGTGGGGCAAGCTAACCGCCCAGTTCGCGGCCGAGGCCAAGGAACTGCAGACGGCCGTCGCGAAAAAGGACAAGGAGGCGGCCAAGAACACACTCGCCAAGCTCAACGAGACGTGCGAGGCCTGCCACGAGAATCACCGGTGACCGCCTGGCAGCAATCAGTAAGCAGTAAGCAGTGAGCAGTAGGCAGTCACTAGTTTCGGGCGCGGCGTGTCGATCGCCGGCACTGCTTACTGATCACTGATCACTGCTCACTCGTGACTCCAATGCTCGACCCCGCCGCTGCCGTTCGACACATCGCCGAGGCGGGGTTTTCGCACGTCGTCTGGATCCCGGACAGCTTCGTCGGTACGTGGGAGTCGGCGCTGGCGAAGTCGCCCGGTCTGAAGTTGATCCGACCCTGCCGCGAGGGGGAGGCGATCGGCGTGGCCGCAGGGCTGATGCTCGGCGGCGCGCGGCCGATTGTCGTCGTGCAGTGTACCGGCCTCTTCGAGGCCGGGGACTCGCTGCGGAATGTCGTTCACGACCTCAAGCTGCCGCTGAAGTTAATAGTCGGCGTGCGCAGTTACCAGGCATCCGCGGCCGGCAAGTCCGCGGACAGCTGCCCGGTCTTTACCGAGCCGTACCTCAAGGCGTGGCAGCTGCCATACACCCTTTTGGCGGACGCGGACGAGGCGGGGTTCGCCGCGGCGGTCCGCGAGCTTGCTACGGCGCCGGGGGCGCGGGCATTGTTACTCGGAGAGTGACCCCCATGACCCATCGCGAAGCCCTCGAGGTGCTGGTGGCCCATCGCCGGGACCGAGTGGTCCTGACCACAATGGGATCAATCGAATTCTGGCCGGCCATCTCCGACACGCCGCTCGACTTCGCGTACCTGCCTTCGAGCATGGGGCAGGGAGTGGCGCTCGGCCTCGGTCTGGCACTTGCGACCGGGCGCGGCGTGATCGCGATCACCGGCGACGGGTCGCTGCTCATGAACCTCGGCTGCCTGGTGACGGTCGCGAATCATCCCGCCCCGTTGACCGTGGTCCTCATTGACAACGGCCTGTATGAAGTGACCGGCGGCCAGGACGTGGCCGGGTCGCGAGGCACGAATTACGAATTCATGGCCCGGGCGGCCGGCTTCCGGCGCGTGTACATGTTCGCGGACCTGGAGCCGTGGCGCAAGGGGGCCGCGGAAGTCTTCGAGGACGACGAGCCGACGTTTCTCTGGCTGGAAGTCGATGGCGAGCGCGGGAAGAAGACGCCGACGGCCCCGCGACCGATGGCCGAGCAAATCCAACGACTCCGGGCCGCGCTCGGGGTTACTGCATAGTCGCGAGCAGGCCGGCCATTTCCCCTTCGGCGTG
>DATFWZ010000023.1:0-7710 GCA_035258765.1 Gemmataceae bacterium | reverse complement strand
TACGCCGCGGCTCTCCAGCGGCGTCGTCGCCCCGCGTATTTCCTCGGCCGGATCGAGCCGTTTCCGCTCCTGTCGCAGATCGTCCGCGGCGGCAACGACTACCTGACCGCCGGCCACCCAGTCGGCACGGCCGAGGACTGTGATGAAACCATTCGCGAAGTTCGCCGCCTCGGGGCGGCCGCGGTCATAGTCAATGCCCCCGGCATTCAGGAAGAGTACCTACGCGAGTTGTCGAGCACCGGCACCACGGTCGTCGTGATCGACTCCGAGGCCCGCGTCCGCTTCCCGAACCGGCTGGTCATCAATCCGCTGCTCGGCAAGCCGCTCAAGGAGTACGATTGGGAACCGGGGGCCCAGTTCCTGCTCGGACGGAAGTACGCCATCGTGCGATCGGTGTTCCGCCGCCAGCGGGCGCTCCGGTCCGGCGAGCCGCAGGGCGGCCACCGCGGAATCATCGCGTTCGGGGAGGATGACTTCGCCGGCCAGTCCGTGCAGCGAGCCCAGGACCTGCTCGCCGCGTCCCGCGTCGAGAAGCTGTCCGTCCTGGCGCGCAGCCACCACCCCCATCTGAGCGACCTACGAAAGCTGGCCGAGAAGAACAAAGGCCGCCTCGAGTTGCTGACGGAGCCGAGTGAACTCGGTACGCGGCTGCCGCGGGCCCACTTCGCCCTCACCTGTGGCGACGGCCTGACTCTGGAAATGGCCTGCGTCGGCGTCCCGCAACTGATCATCACTCAGAACGCCCGGCACGTCGCCAGCGCGAAGAAGATGGACGAGGACGGGGCCGCGACCTACCTGGGCAAGGCCGCCGACGTGACTGTCAACACCCTCCGCGATGCCGTGAACTACATCCTCGACGACCAGCTGGAGCGCGTCGGCATGTGTCGGTGCGCCCGAATGATGATCGACGGCCGCGGGCCGGACCGCATCGTCAACGGGCTGGAAATCCTGATCCACACCCCCATTCAGCCGGCGCGGTTGCGGCTGGCGGCCTGAATCGGCCTCCCGTCGGGCAGGTGGGCAAACCGGCCCGACGGGCTGTTTCACGTTTGACATTTCCTGCGCCCGCGGCGCCCTGCTATCCTCAATCCACCCCCAATTCCGTCCGTAGTGGACCGGTTTTTGCCGGACTGCCGTCTTGGGAGTCAGGTCATGACAAAGGAAGACGTCGCCGCCGCTCTCGAGGAGATCGGCACCCTCCTCGAAATCCGCGGCGAGAGCACTTTCCGAACCCAGGCGTACCACAACGCCGCTCGGGCGCTGCTGCAACTCGAGGGCGACTTCCGCGCGCTCGTGGACGAGGGCAAGATCGGTGAGGTTCGCGGGATCGGCGACTCGATGCGAGAGAAGATCGTCGCCCTGGTCCGGACGGGTGAGTTACCACAGCTGAAGGAGTTGCGCTCCAAGGTCCCCCCGGGGCTTCAGCAGATGCTCCGGCTCCCGGGCGTCGGTCCAAAGAAGGTGAGGGCACTTTACGAGGAGCTCAAGATTGACAGCCTGGATACCCTGAAGGCGGCCTGTGAGGCCGGCCAGGTCGCGGTTTTGAAGGGCTTCGGGGAGAAATCGCAACAGAAGATCCTGGAAGGGTTGCGGTTCGTCGGCGAGGTCGGTCAGCGGGTGCGCATTGACCTGGCGTACCCGCTCGGCATCGCCCTCCTGGACCAGGTCACCAAGATGCCGGGGGTCATTCGCTCGGCCCTGTGCGGCAGCCTGCGCCGGCGAAAGGAAACGGCCAAGGACATCGACCTCTTGGTGAGCGCGACCAACGCGAAGCCGATCATGGACGGGTTCGTGTCGCTGCCGCACGTCAAGCAGGTAACCGGGCACGGGGACACCAAGTCGAGCATCGTGGCCGGCATGGCACTCGGTGGCACCAAGGTTGTGCTGAACGCCGATTTGCGTGTGGTCCCGGACGAAATGTTCCCGTTCGCCCTCATGTACTTCACCGGCAGCAAGGAGCACAACATCCGGCTGCGGCAGCGGGCCATCGAACGCGGGTGGAGCCTGAACGAGTACGGCCTAACCGGTGGGAAGAAGCCACCCGCGTGCCGGACCGAGGAGGACGTCTACAAGGTCCTCGGCCTGGCCTACGTCCCGCCGGAACTTCGGGAGGACACCGGCGAAGTCGAGGCGGCGGAGAAGAACGCTCTCCCCCGGTTGGTGAACGCGACGGACATCCGCGGCGTCTTTCACAACCACACCACCTACAGCGACGGGGCGGCCACCCTCGAGCAGATGGCGCTCGCGGCCAAGGCGCTCGGGTTCGAGTATTTCGGGGTCGGGGACCACTCGCAATCCCTCAAAATTGCTCGCGGCCTGACGCCGGCATCGGTCCGCAAACAGCACAAGGAAATCGATGCCCTCAACTCACGCAAGCTCGGAGTCCACATCTTCAAGGGCACCGAGTGTGACATCCTGGAGGACGGCTCGCTCGACTACCCAGACGAATTGCTGACGACCTTCGACTATGTAGTGGTGAGCGTGCACACCCTGTTCGGGCTGCCAATGGAGAAGATGACAGCCCGCGTGTGCAAGGCGCTGGCTCACCCGGCGACGACCATGCTCGGACACGCCACTGGCCGGTTGTTGTTGCAGCGCGAGGGGTACAAGATCGATCTGGATGAGGTGCTCAAGGTCGCCGCCCGGCACGGGAAGATGATCGAAATCAACGCCCAGCCGCTGCGCCTGGACATCGACTGGACGTGCGTCAAGCGGGCGAAGGCGATGGGGATCCCGATCGTGATCAACCCGGACGCCCACTCCGAGGCCGAGCTGGAGCTATACACCTACGGCGTGGACGTCGCCCGCCGCGGCTGGCTGGAGAAGGCAGACGTGTTCAACACGCGGCCGCTGAACGAGGTCATGAAAGAACTGGTGCAGCGCCGGGTGAGCAAGAAGTGACGGCGTGGAACGGTGGTACAGATTCTGCTACGATGCGGGTGTACCGCCCGGAGGGCCGACCGTGAGTGCCGCCGCAACCGACCTGCCGTCAATTTCGACTTTGACGGCCGAGCAGAAGGCCCGGCTGCTCGCTTTACTGATCAAGGATGAACTCGACCGGCAGCCGATTCCGATGCCGATGGTGGTCCGACTGGACGGCAAAGAACTCGGTCAGTTCCGGCCAAACGTTGCTCCTCCCGGCAAGACAACTCCCCCCCCATTCCCGACCGGGTATGTCGAAGATCTGGAACAAAGCTTGCAGAATCCGGAGCGGAGGTTTACGAGTCAAGAGTTGTTAGATCGGACGCGTGCGGGGGGTGCAGAAACACCCGCTCGATGACAATCTGGCCGCTTACGCCAAACAATCGTCCAAGCCAGCCTGGTCGGCCACCCCTCCTGGTAAGAATCAGCCACAATCGACCTTGGACGAACTCCCAGATCCAGCAAGGCGGGTGGACACCGGCCATCGGCGCCGCGTGGGGTGGGATACTGTTCGCCCGGTCAATTGCGCCTTCAATCAGGTCGCGATAGAATGAAAGAACCGACCGCGGATCGTGGAATGGTGATTCGTACTCACCGATCCACTGCTCGAAGCGATTCCACGCGCTCCGCGTCCAGCGAATGACAACGGCCATGGGCGGTCCTCCGGGCGGGCATCATGCCCGGTACTTCGGGTGCGCTTCCAGGTACGCGTTCACCCGGTCCGCCCGCGTCACGGCCTCCGCCAGGAAACGCACCGCCCCCACCAAGCGCTCGTCCGGCTCCGAGCAACTGAACCGCACAAACCCTTGACCGCCCGCCCCGAAGCACTCGCCGCCCAGGCACGCCACCCCCTTCTTCTCATCGGCCCCTTCCAGCAAATACATGGCCAGGCCGTGTGACGTGATCCCGAGCCGCCGGCAAATCGCGCTCACGTTCGGGAACACGTAGAAGGTTCCCGCCGGCATCAGTACCGTCACGCCGTCCACTTTTCGCAGCTCGCTCACCAGCAGCTCGACCTTCGTCCGGAACATCGCCATCGTCCGGTCGCGCTCCGCAGCGTCGTGCTCGAGTGCGGCCGTCCCGGCAAGCTGGGTGATCGGGGGGACGCAGGACAGCGAGGTGTTGATCATCTTCCCGATCAGCTCCACGTTCCGCGCGGAACTGATCGCGTAGCCCACCCGCCAGCCGCTCATGCTGTACGACTTGCTGAACGTGTAAGCGCCGACACACTGGCTCAGCATCCCGGGCTCGGCCAGGATCGACCGGTGCCGGTCGCCCCACACCATGTGGCAGTACGGCTCGTCGCTGAACAGGGCCACGTTCCTGCCGCGGATCAAGTCGGCGATCGTCGTCAGGTCCTCCCGCGTCGCCACCCCGCCGGTCGGGTTATGTGGGGAATTCAGAAAGATCGCCTTCGGGCGCCGGGCGTTACTCAGGAAGTGCGCGACCGCGCTTGGGTCCGGGCGGAATGCGTTCTCCTGCTTGAGCGCGACGGCCACCGGCACACCGCCGCGACGGCGGATGTTCGGTTCGAACGTCGGGAACTGCGGGGAGAACACCAGGACCTCGTCCCCCGGTTCGACGAATAGCTCGCAGAAGAACTGCTCGAACACCTTGGCCCCCGGGCCAACCACGACGTTCTCCGGCCCAGCCGGGATGCCGAACTCGTTGCGCACAGTCGCCGCGATCGCCGAGCGAAATTCCGGCAGCCCCAGCGACGGGCAGTACCGCGTCTGGCCGTCGGCAATGGCTTTTGTCCCCGCGGCGAGGGCCGACTTCGTACTCGGGAACGGGCTGTCGCCGATCTGAAGCTCGATGACGTCCTTCCCCCGGGCCTTGAGGTTCTTGGCCACGGCCAGCACGTCGAACGCGGTCTCCGCGGTCAGGCTGAGGGCGAAGGAGGAGTAGGTCAACGGTGTGGTCATGGCGAGTCGGTGGGGGGAAATCAAACGGGCGGGCCGAGGAACGCGTCCTCACGCCCGCCCGCGAGAATTGTACGGAGGACCGCCCAAGCTTCCATTCAGACCCGCGGCCTCGTCGCGCTCACTTGGAAGAGATGGTCTGATGCAAAGGCCGCAGGACGTTCGGGATCACGTATGTGTCAACCAGGTCCTGGACGATCTTCCGCTGGTTCTGGTATGACTCCACGAACGATGCGGGGGCCGTGTTGCCCCACACCTGATTGACCATGACGTAGACGCTGATCGGGGCCTCGGGGTACTGGCCGGTCTGCACCTGGTACGTGTTCGTCCGCGACTCCACCCACAGTCGGGCCTGGAGCCGGCACTTCTCGTCCAGGGCGATCACCATCGACGGTTCGTAGTGCAGGACCTTCGCCCCCGGGTGCTGCATCAAGGGGTCGAACGGGCTGTTCGGCGCCAGCGCCTCCGCGATCACCTCGTCGTGGTTCCCCGGGTAGACGAAGTCGAACGAGAACACCACCTCGAGGGACTCGCAATTCAAGCCGATCAGGTCCAGGTGGTAGGGCGCCAGGCCCAGGACGCGCTCGTGCTGCCGGTCCGCGTCCTCCAGCGTCGCCGGGTTGTTGAATGCGCTGACCAGCCGGCGCACGTCGAGCGACACCGACCGGGTGGCGTCCTGCTCCCGGTCCTCTTGGAGCACGTACTCGCCCGAGTCGCGGCGCTCAAACTCCGTCAGCTCGGGAAACGCTTTCTGAACCGTGTCGAAGAAGTGCAGGACCGTCTCGGACCCGCTCGGCAGGTCCACCTTGGTGTTCAGGTACACGTAAACGCCGAAGTCATCGCAGAGCGTCGGGTATGGGTTCATGGGCCTCTCCGGGTGGGCGTGGGGGAGGCCACGTCCGAGGTGCAACCGCCCTGATGTATTGTTCGCGTTCGGCCGGGTGACTACAAGGTGCGTGGCCGCGCGGATCCACGGATTGCCACGGCTCCGGACCGTCACTCCTTCCCTTTCGCGGCCCGCTTCTTCCACGACTTCTGCCAGGCACCCGCCTGCATGCCCCGGCGGTCCGACCCGGCGTCGTAGTTCGACTCTTTCGCCCCGGCCGGGTCGATCCGGGCCAGTTGCACCCGGGCTAGCTCGCGGACCGCCAGCTTGTCGTGCCCGAGCAGCTCGAACAGCAGGTCCACGCTCGGTGTCGCCGGTGGCCGGTCGGGTGCCCGCATCAGCTCCACCACCAGGTTCCGCTGCTGATCGCTGAACGCGGACTTCATGGCCAGGGCCTCCACCAGGGTGTCCTCCCGACCCGGACCCTGGGCGCACCAGTGCTGCAGGGCCCGAGCGGCCTCGTCGCGGACGCCTGGCGAGTCCTCGTCCAGCGCGTCCACGAGGTACGACAGGCTGTCCACGGCCGCGAGCATCCAGGCGCACAGCGCGCGGCGGGCCACCGGCTCGCGCACGGCCTTGAGGGTGGCGTCGAAGTCGATGTCGAACGGCCCCTGGCCAAACCCAATCCGCCGAGCCATTTCGGCCACTGCCGCGGCCGCGTCCCTGGTCGCCGGGGTCCCAGGCACCTCCTTCCGCCAACGATTCATGGGCCCGGCTTCGTCCGGGTCCGACTTCGGCGCCGGGCCCGGCTTCCCGCCCTTGCTGTCCCACTTATACTTGGCCCCAGCCGTCAGGTCTCCGGACATCTCGAACCCGGCCCGGACAGAGGCCACGCCCTGAACCACTCCGAGGTAGGCAAGCACTCGCGGCGCCTCCTGCAAATCGCGTTTGAACAGCCCACCCCGGGCCGGTTCCCCGTACACGTCAATGGCCACTTCCGTCTGCGCGTCGGCCAGCGTGACGTCCCACACCTCCTCGGCGACCCGCAGCCGGACGACCACCGGCCCCGCCGCCTTCGGGGCGGTGACGAATACCCGCCCGCCGTGCAAGGTGAAGTCCGCGGCCAGCGACTGCGGCGGCACATGCAGGGTCACCCGCGTCTCGGACACCGGGACCGGTACGAAGTCCTGCACATTGCCCCAGAGCTGGAGGCGCACCCCCGTGTCCAGCAACACTTCCGGGTGGAATCCGGGAAGGGCAAGGAGAAGGTCCGTGGTAGACATGCGCGGGTCGGCGGCTGTCGCCTTCTCCCACCGCATGGTCTCCCGCTTGCGGAACAACAGCGGCTGATTCGGAGTGTCCCAGGTGGCCGCGGCCCGCCGCTCCGAGTCCGGCTCCTTGGGCGCCGGCGGTCCGCCGAGGAGACGCGGCGCAGGCCCGGCCTCGGCCGCCCCCGGCTCAACCGACTTCGGCTCGGGCGGCTTTGGTTCCGGTGCCTTCGGCTCGGGTGGCTTCGGCTCGGGCGGTACCTCCAGCTTCTTGTCGGCGACCCCGGGACCTTCCGGCGGCTTCGCGGGGGCGGGGGGAACTTTCGCCGTCGGTTCCGACCGCAGCGGCGCCGCGGAGAGCGCGACATATCCCGGTGCCGGCCGCGGCGGGGCCGGCGGCACGGCCAGCCACACCGCCAGGATCAACAGTCCCATGACCGCGAGCAGCCCGAGCAGCCACAGCACTTTCCGCGGCCCGAAGACCGACTCGAGCAGGTCGTCGTCGTGGAACTCGTCCACCGCCTCCGGGGCAGCCATCCCGGCGACCGGAGCGTTCGCGGCCGTCGGCTTCCGGTACGGCAGCGACTCCGGCCCGCGCACCAGCCGGTACATGCGCCGCCGGGCGGTGGGCGGGACCTTTGCCGGCTCACCGAGCACCAGCGTCAGGATCTGGTGGCACGCGGCCACCTCGGCCAGCTTCATGTCGCTGTCAAGGGCGGACTGCTCCACCTCGGCCGTCTGCTCGGCCGGGAGCACGTTGTCGAGGAACTCG
>DATFWZ010000022.1:0-22173 GCA_035258765.1 Gemmataceae bacterium | reverse complement strand
GTCCAGGTGCCGCGCGGCTCGGCGGCGGATGAAGAACTCGGCCACGCTATCGACCCGCAGAGCCGTCTGAAGCCGGGTCTGCATGCCGAGGCTCTCCAGCGCCTCCTGGAGGGCGAGGCCGTTCATCAGCGTCGCGAGCATACCCATATAGTGGGCGGTCGCCTCCTTGATGACCTCGCCCTTGGCGGAGAACTGGGCCCCGCGAAGGATGTTGCCGCCGCCGATGACGACGGCGATCTGCACGCCCGTCTGGGCAGTCCGCTGGATCTGCCGGGCGATTCCGAGCGTTTCGTCGATACTGATCCCGCTCTGCCCGCGATGGCCGAACGCCTCGCCACTCATCTTGAGCAGGACGCGCTTGTACTTCGGCGGCGTGTCGGGATCGGTCATCGGCTGGCGCCCGTGGGATTGCCTGGAATTTCAGGGATTATAGAGGGGGTCGCGTGCGCCGCCAACCGGGTCGGGGCCCGCCATGTCGCGCCTCTCACCGCTCGGCTTTCGGCGCCGGCACTTGCTTGTCGCGGGCGGCCTGTTCCGCCTCCACTGCCGCCGCCTCGGCCCGGTGCTCCGCCGCGTTCTTCCACGCCTGACAGCCCAGGTACCCGATCGCACCGACCGTACCGGCACACAGAATGGCGCCGCCGACGAGAGCGGCGATCATCGGGGCGGACCCGGAAGGCTCGCGCATTTCGTCCGGCTCATCAGGGCGCTCGACCGTCATGGATACTCCCAGTTCGGCGGGATGATCATCCCGTCGTTGCGTGTGATCAGCCATTGCAGCGTCTGGTCCGGCACGTCCTTGCGGAGTTGGTGGACCGACCCGTCCATCATCAGGACTTTGCAGTAGGGCACGTTCGGGCTGATCCCGCCGAGCGCCGGCCGCGGGCGGCCGGGCGACCAATCGAGGTCCTCCGGCTTGGTCCATTCCACCGCTTCGCCCGCCTCCACGACCGCCAGGGTATTGGAGAGCCCGTCCGGGAAGCTCGCGGGAAGCCGGAGGCGAGGCACCGGCTGTCCCGGGCCGCGGGGCTTCTCGAACAGCGCCCCCTGGTGGCTGAACCCGCGGTAGAAGGTCTTCCCCTCCCCGGCCTTTTTCCGGGCGTCCGGCGTGCCGTAGACGGCGGGCATCTGCGCCAGGAGCGGCCGGTTGTTCGCTGAGTCCCACGGCTCGTCGAGCTTGAACTGGCGGTATAGTCCGTCTTCGTTCAGGTACGGCAGCAGGTGGACGCGCCAGCTCAGTAGCGGCTTGAAGGTTGGCTTGGCCCCGGCCTTGAATTGGTCGTCGTAACTGTTGTTGGGGAGGGCGGCGTTGTTGTCGTTGTAGTTGTGAAGTGCCAACCCGATCTGGGTCATGTTCCGTCGAGAGTTGTCGGAGTCGGCCGTCTCCTGTGCCCCTTCAACGGCCTTGTTGACGACCTCTTTTGTGCGGGTAAACAGCCAGTATCCGCCGAGGCCGCCCCCGCCGCAGCAGACGACGAACACCCCGACCAGGATGCCGATCAGCAAGCCGGTGTTCTTCTTCTTCCCCGGGCGCCGCGGCCGGTCGTCCTCGTCCTCGTCGGCGGCCCGGCGGCGGGACCGGTCCGGGCGGTCGTCCGGCTCGGCCTCGTCGTCCGCCCGGCGGTGCGCCCGGGCCGGGCGGTTGTCATCATCATCGTCCCGCGGGCGGCGCCGGCGCGGGCGATCCTCGTCTTCGAACTCGTCGTCACGAGCCATGGCCGTCTCCGAAGCGCCGGTGCGCGATCATGGGTGTTCCCAGTTCTGGGGGATGACGTTACCGTCGTTCCGGATGATCAGCCATTGCAGGGTCTGATCCGACGCGTCTTTGCGCAACCTGCGCACCGTCAGGTCGCACATCAGGACGTTGCAATACGGCAGCTTCGGCGCGATCCCGCCGAGCGTGGGTCGCGGGCGGCCCGGGGACCAGTCGAGGTCGTCCGGCCGCGTCCACTCGATCGCCTCGCCGGCCTCCACGACAAGAATTGTGTTGGACGTCCCGTCCACGATATCAGTGATGCGGATCCGTGGCGTTGGGGCGCCGGGCATCTGGGGCTTTTCGAAGATCGCACCCTGGTGCACGAACCCGCGGTAGAACGTCTTCCCGTCGCCCGCCTTCTTGCGGGCCTCCGGCGTAATATAGACGTCGGGCATTTGCGACACGAGGGGCCGGTTGTTCGCCGAGTCCCACGGCTCGTCGAGCTTGAACCGCCGGTACAGCGCGTCCTGCCCGAGGTTCGGGAGGATGTGCACGCGCCAGCTCAGCAGCGGCCGGCTCGACGGTTTCGGCCCGGCTTCCGTCTTGTAGCTGTTGTTTGGCATCGTGGCCATCGCGTTGTCGTAGTCCTGGACGGCCGTCCCAATCCGCTGCAGATTTAATCGCGATTGGTTCAACTCGGCGGTTTCCTCGACCACGTCGACCGCCTTGTTGAAGGCCTCCCTGGTGCGGGAGAATACCCACCAGGCGCCGACCGCGCCGCCGCCGCAACAGACGGCGAAGACCCCGACCAGGATGCCAATCAAGAGGCCGGTGTTCTTCTTCTTGGGCCGCCGGGGGCGGTCGTCCTCGTCGGCCGCCCGGCGCCGGGCCCGGGCCGGGCGGTCGTCCGGTTCGTCCTCGTCGTCCCGCGGGTGGCGGCGGCGCGGGCGGCCGTCGTCCTCGTCTTCGAACTCGTCGTCGCGTCGGGGCATGGCCTGCTTCCAGAGATTAATCCGGGGCGACTAACTCGCCCCCGGCGTAGGTAGTCAGGGCGCGCCAGGTTGCCTCGGACATTGTCTTCTTCATTGGCCTCACGGTGCCGTCGACCATCAGTGCGAAGACGACGTCGGATTTCGGGTGGATCCCCGCGGAGGTTCTCTTTTGCCTCGCCGCGGTCACTGTCCGCCATGTGTGGGCCATTGTCGTCGGGATCCGGTGCGGTCGAGGGTCACGCTATCATTTCGCCCGAGGTGGAGGAAGAGGGCACTCGAGTTTCGCCCGAGCGGCCGCCGCGGGAATTGTTTGCGGCCGGCACTGCGGCCGTCTACACTATCGCCCACCGCCTACTTCCTTCCCTCCTTGGAGCTCCTCTCCCCATGTCCGAAGAAACGATGGACCGACGCCTGTTCCTCGGCGGCAGCGCCGCCACTCTCGGGTACTTTTTCACCGCCGACGCGTTCTCGGCGGCCCGGGCCGCCGACACCCCCTCCGAGAAAGTCCGCTTCGCGGGCATCGGCGTCGGCGGTAAGGGTCAGAGCGACATCACCCAGGCCGCTCGCGTCGGCCAGGTGGTCGCCCTGTGCGACATCGATGAAGGCAAAATGTTGGAGACGCTCAACCGGAAAGACAAGAAGGGCAAAGAGCCCCCCCTATCGGAGTCGAAGCCGCGACTCTACTCCGATTTCCGGAAGATGCTCGACGAGATGGGCAAGGATATTGACGCGGTCACCGTGTCCACGGCCGACCACAGCCACGCGATCGCCAGCATTACGGCCATGCGGATGAAGAAGCACGTCTACTGCCAGAAGCCGCTGTGCCACTCGGTGTGGGAGGCCCGGCTGATGCGGGAGACGGCGAAGAAGTACGGCGTGTGCACGCAGATGGGCAACCAGGGGTCGGCCCACAACGGGCTGCGGCGGGCTGTTGAGCTGGTCCAGGACGGGTTGTTGGGCAAGATCAAGGAAATCCACGTCTGGACCAACCGGCCGATCTGGCCGCAGGGGCCCGAGGCGATCCTGAAGGTCGGGGCCGCCAAGGAGGCCGCCCTTGCCGCCATTCGTAAGCGGTCGCCGGGCGAATTGTCGTACCCCACCCCGCCGAAGCACGTGAACTGGGACGTGTTCCTCGGCCCGGCCCCCGAGCGGCCGTACGACCCGGCGTACCACCCGTTCGCGTGGCGCGGCTGGTGGGACTTCGGGACGGGGGCGCTCGGCGATATGGCCTGCCACACGGCCAACATGGCGTTCCGGGCCTGTGAGCTCGCCAGCCCGACCACCATCGAGGCGGACGCCACGGACGTAAACCCCGAGACCTGCCCGACCTCGGCCAAGATCAAGTTCAAGTTCCCGGCCCGGGGCGACAAGCCGCACCAGGCCGCCCTCGACTTCTTCTGGTACGAGGGGCAGCGGAACAACCGGCAAAAAGTCCTTCCGCCCAAGGACCTGCTCGCGAAGGTTCTCAGGCAGGGCCAGACGCTCGCCGACAGCGGGTCGATCATCGTCGGCGACAAGGCGATCCTCTTCTCCCCGAACGACTACGGGGCCCAGTTCACGATCATCGGGGACGTGGAACAACCGGCAAACCTCACCAAGCCGGAGCGCCTCCCCATCAACGGCCGCGAGGACCTCGGGATGAAGGAGGAGTGGGTCGAGGCGATGCGGGCCGGCAAGCCGGAGATCGCCTATTCCAACTTCGACTACGCCGGCATGCTGACCGAGGCAATCCTGCTGGGCAACATCGCTATCCGCGCCGGCAAGAAGGTGCTGGAGTTCGACGCGGCCAAGCTCGAGTGTCCGAACTGCAAGGAGGCCTCGCAGTACATCAAGCGCGAGTACCGCAGGGGCTGGGAGATCGCGGAGCGCGCCTGATTCGGCAGCGAGTGATCAGGGGTCAGGTACAAACCAGTATTCTGACCCCTGATGCTCGACTCCTTTCTAGCCAGGCTCGCCCACGACCCGGCCGCGGACATCGAAGTGGCCGAGGTTGCCCTTCGTTTGGCCGCCGATGAATACCCGCACCTGGACGTGTGCGAATCCCTGGCCCGGCTCGACGCCTTGGCCGAGCGGGTCCGCCCCCGCCTCATTGGCGCACTCGAAGATCAAGTCGCCGTACTTTCCGAGTTCCTGTTCGAGGAGGAGGCGTTTCAGGGCAATTCGGACGCTTATTACGACCCGCGGAACAGCTACTTGAACGACGTGTTGGATCGGAGACTCGGCATCCCGATCACCCTGTCCGTCCTGGCGATGGCCGTCGGCCGCCGGGCGGGTTTGCACGTAGTCGGCGTCGGTCTACCGGGGCACTTCATCGCCAAGGCAGGCGACGGCCACGAGGAGGTGCTGTTCGACCCGTTCCACGATGGGCAAATCCTGACGCCCGAAGCGTGCGAGCAGCTGGTCGAGGCCGTCACCGGTCGCCCGTTCGCGGTCACGCCCGAGCTGCTGTCCGCGACCCCGCGAGGCCTGATCGTCATGCGGATACTCAACAACCTTCGCGGCATCTACGCCCAGGCCGAAGACTTCGCCCGGACCGCCCGCGTCCTGGGCCGTCAGCGGCAGCTCGCCCCGCACGACGTGGAGTTGCGGCGCGACCTCGGAGTCGTACTCGTCCGCGGCGGCCGCCCGGGAGTTGCGATCGACCACTTGAAGGCGTATCTCGCGACCCGCCCGAACGCCCCGGATGCGGACGACGTCCGCGATCTACTCGGACGGGCCGCGTCCGACGTGGCCCGGTGGAATTGAGTGCGGCGCCGAGTCACCTTCCCTCCCGCCGACATTCTCGACATACTATTCCTCTGCGCCCGGCCCCAGGACGGCGGCCGGCGAGCCTCCGGAACAGTGGCATGCCTGACCTCGACACACCCAAGTTACGGCCCGGCCTCCAGGTGATGGCCGGGCCGGAACCGCAGATTGTCGTCATCATCGACCATTTCCGCCTCGGGGGCCCGTTTCCGCTCTCCAGGGACGCCTTCGACTTGATCCGCTTATTCGACGGCCGCAAGACCCTGGCCGACGTCCGGGCCGAATCGGTCATCATGTTCGGGGAGGCCGTGCCGCTCGACGCCCTCACGAACCTGGTCGAGGCCCTCGACCAAGAGTTCTTCCTCGAGTCCCCCCGCCTGTTCGACCGGCTCACCGTCCCGGACCGACCGCCGGTGTGTATCGGGTGCTACGACGCCGATCCCGACAGCGCCCGCAAACAGCTGCGCCGGCTGTTCACTGCCACCGGCGGCCCGGGCCTCCCGGGTGCGCCGGGCTGCCGCGTGGCCACCGAAGGACCGGTTCGGGCCGTGCTGCTGCCACACATGGATTACCAGCGCGGTGGGGTCACGTACGGATGGGGGTTCAAGGAGCTGGTCGAGCGCACGGACGCATCGCTCTTCGTGGTCATCGCCACCTCGCACTTTTCCGGTAGGCGATTCACCCTCACCCGGCAGAACTTCTGCTCCCCGTTGGGGCGGGTCGAGACTGACCAGGCGCACATCGATCGAATTGTCGAGTATTTCGGCGACGGGCTCTTCGACGACCCGTTCGCGCATGCGCCGGAGCACTCGATCGAACTCGAGGTGGTCGGGATGCAGTTCGCCTTCGCCGGCCGGCCGTTCCGGATCGTCCCGTTGCTAGTCGGCTCGTTCTTCGATTGCGTCGGCGCGCGGGCGCGGCCGGGGGACCGCCCGGACGTGGCCCAGATGGTTGCGGCACTGGGCGCCGCGGAGGCCGAGGCGAAGGAACCGGTCTGCTACGTCATCAGCGGCGACCTCGCCCACATCGGCCCGAAGTTTGACGACGAGGGTCTGGTCAACGAGCAGATGCTCGAGCACAGCAAGCGGCAGGACGATCTGCTTTTGCAAATGGCCGCCCAGTCCGATGCGGACGGCTACTTCGACGTGATCGCCGCGGAGGAGGACGCCCGCCGCATCTGCGGGCTGCCGCCGACGTACGTGGCCCTCGAGGCGGCCCGGCCCACGCGCGGCAAGATCCTGCATTATGGGCGGTTCGTCCACCCGGAGGGGTATGAGAGCGTCAGCTTCGCGAGCATGGCGTTCGAGGGCTGACGGCGGCGCATGCCCCCTTCGGTATCCGTTTTCGTTTTCGCGAGCGGACTCGACTCCCGCCCGGTCGTTACACTTCTCCCCGCTCGCCGCGACCGGCGCAAGTCCCTCCTTTCCCGGCATCTCCCTGGCAGACAGAGTGACACCCCTAGCCCCTGAAAACAACCTCGATGGGTCGGTGCCAGCCCATCCGCGAATCGAGGAATCACCATGCGTTCGCCTCCAATGACCCGTCTCGCCCTCCTGGTTGCTGGCCTCGGCCTATCGGTCACGATCGCCAACGCCGAGCCGCCCAAGTCCGGCCCGGGTAAGGTCAAGGACCCCGTTGAAAAGAAGGTCGCGGACCCCAAGCCGGTGCCCCCAGTCGGTTTGCCCAAGATCGACACGAAGTTGCCGCCGCTGAAGGTGGATCCGACGCCGATTGTCCTACTCCCCAAGGCGGACCCGAAGCCGGATCCGAGACCACTACCCAAGACTCCGGTCATCCTGCCGCCTATGGACCCGGTGAAGCCGCCAGTGATCAAGCCCGGCTTCCCGATCCCTGCCGGTCCCGACCCCAAGTCGGAAGTGAAGACCAAGCCGATGGACCGGCCGGTCCTCGTCCACGAACGGCCGACGGTCGCCGGCCCGGTGGACCTGCCCAAGGGGCCGGGGCTGAAGTTGCCCAAGGACGTGAAGTTCGACCGCGCCGAGTTGGCGAAGATCAAGCCGCCAATTGACCTCTCGAAGACCAAGCCGGAGACGGTCCTGGCAACGAAGCCGCCAACAGACTTCAAGGTAAAGCCAATCAAGCTCGACAGCATCCACGTCCCGCACGACGCGGTGACGGTGGAAAAATTGAACCTGACGACGGTGACCGCGAACCAGATGTTCGTGGTGAACAAGAATGACTACACGGCCGGGAACTACCACCTGAAGTTCGGGACCCCGCTGTCATCGGGCCTGTATTGCTACCTCGGCAAGTACCACAGCCACTGGCATCACTGCATCTGGGACCCGTGCTTCGGTTGCCACTACTACTACTGCCCGTCGACCTGCTGCTACTACTACTGGTGCGCGACGGACTACTGCTACTACCCGTGCTACTGGTTCGTGGATTACGGGACCTGCTACTACCCGTGGTGGATCTGCGGCGGGTTCGGCGGGTACGGGTATATGGGGACGCCCTTCGTCTCCATCCACATCGGCTGGTAAGTCGACAACTGCAATTGCGAGCCGGGCGGGTCACCCGCCCGGCTCGTCTCGTTGGTGGCGCGTCGAAGGGCGAGATTGTTTTCCCGGTCTTGGCCGTTAGAATCTCATCCGACAATTGCAAGGCGATGGGGTCCGCCTGAACCGTCCCGGCGCGCCGGGACTGATGACTCCTACCGGCCGCCGGTGGGAGTGCGCAACGAACTCCACACACCCCCGGACAACCCCGGGGGTTTTTTCATGGGCCATCCAAGACCTGTCGGAGTCGGGAGGTCCGCCGCGAGGTGGGCGAACCGTTTTATGGAATTCCTCAACCACCCGATCGTCCTGGTCGGGCTCGGCAGCGCCGTGGGCGGCATTCTCCGCTACTACATCGGGCGCTGGGTGGACGAGTGGGCCGGTGGGACCGGCTTCCCGTGGGGCACGTTTGTCATCAACGTGAGTGGGTCGTTCGTGCTTGGAGTCCTGGCCCTGCTTGTCATCGAACGGCTGCCGCCTGATTACCGGTGGGCCTACCTGCTCCTCGGGACGGGGCTGTGCGGCGGCTTCACCACGTTCTCCACCTTTGAATGGGAAACCTACCAGCTCGTGCGAGACGGGAGCTATTGGCTCGCGCTCGCGAACGTCGTGGGGAGCGTCGTTTGCGGGTTTGCTGGTATACTCCTGGCGGTCTTGACGGTGCATGCGTTGTTCGGCCGCCCGCCGTCCTGACCAGGAGGGCAGACGATGCCAACGTTCCACTCCGCCAAGGTCCTACACATCTACGCGAACAGCACCGATCAATGGCACGGGCGGCCGCTCTACTCGGCCATTATTCATACCTGTCTGCAGCTCGGCATCGCCGGGGCCACGGCCTTCCGCAGCTTCGAGGGCTATGGGATGCACCACCGGCTGCACACCGCCCGATTGCTCAGCCTGAGCGAGGATCTCCCCGTGCGGATCGAGGTTGTCGATACCCCGGAGGCGATCGACCGGTTGCTGGCCGCACTTGGCGAAATGCTCCGACAAACTCTAGTCACGGTCAGCGACACGCAGGTGATGCGGTTCGACCCGGTCACGGCCCCTGGCGAATGACGCCGGGCCGGACCAGCGCCATCGCCCCGGCGCCCAACACCATCCACGTGGCCGCGTACACGAACGCGGCCTCTGCCTGCCACGTCAGCAGCAAACCGACCACGAGGCTCGAGACGAAGTCGCCGATGCCGTTGACGCAGCCCAGGACGCCGTACGCGGTCCCGCGGCGGGTGCGGTCGGGGATCAGGTCCGCGGTCATCGCCCCTTCGAGCGCTTCCTGCACGCCGACGTAGACCCCCGCCAGCACGAACAGTCCGGCAACATAGACAATATTCCCGAGCCCCCACACGAACCCGGCGGCAAAGCCGAGCATGACCACGACACCCAGGAGATACCCCGCAACGAGAAGCCCGCCACGGCCGATCCGGTCGCTAAGGGCGCCGACCGGGAACGCCGTGATGGCCTGCCAGGTGTTGCGCGTCGCGTACAGGATGGGGCCGAGGACGACCGCGTTTTCGAGGCCGTACTGCGGGGTGAGCAGGAGCGTCGCGGCGAGGATGAGCAGAGAATGGGAGAAGTCGCCGAGACCAAACACACCCACGGAAACGAGGTAGCGACGGAATGACCCGGGAAGCTCGGCCAGCGACTCGCGAAAGCGGACTCCCGGTCGCGGGGTGAACCGCTGTTCGCGAACCAGCAACAGGAACGTCAGCGCCGAGCCGATGCCGGGGATTAACGTGAGCAGGAAAACGAGTCGGTGCGGTCGGTCCGCCCCGCCGGCCGTCGTGGGGAGGAATGACAGTGTCGCAGCCGGAATCGATGCGATCAACGCCGCCCCCAGGAGCGGTCCGATGATCGCCCCGATGGTGTCGCCCGCCCGGTGGAAACCGAACGCCCGGCCGACTGCCTGCGGCGGCACCGAATTGGCGAGGATGGCGTCGCGGAGCGGCCCGCGAAGCCCCTTGCCGATCCACGCGAGAGATTTTCCGAGCAGGATGAGCGGCCAGCCGACCGCGAAGGCGAAGAGCGAAATCGAGACGCCCGTCAGAGCGTACCCGAGAACGACGATGGCCTTGCGCTTGCCGATCCGGTCGGAGTAGTAGCCGATGCCGAGCTTGACGAAGTTCGCCAGAGCGTCGCCGGTCCCCTCGATGAGACCTAGGAACCAGGACGGAATGTTCAGGATGACGAGGAATCCCGCGAGGAGGCTCGTGGCCATCTCATAGGCCACGTCGGCCAGCAGGCTGGTGAGCCCAGCCGCGATGACGGTGCGGTTGAGCCAGCCGGCCGGCTGCGGGTCGTCCGTCATGCCCGACACACCTGGCGCCAGCGCTCGCGGACCTGGTCCGGCGTGGCCGTTCCGGTCACCCCGAGTTGCTGCACGGTAATGGACGCGACCAGGTTCCCGAACGCGGCCGCCTGCTCATAGGTGGCGCCGGCCATGACCGCACAGGCGATGCCGGCGCTGGTGCTGTCGCCGGCGCCGACGATGTCGGTTGGACCGGTCACAGGGTAGGCCGGTACATGGATCTGCTCGCCGGTGGGCGCAAACAAGTCGATACCGACTTCCCCCAACGTCTGGAACACGTGTCGCCCGAGTGCCCTGGCGAACGCGGCCGGGCCGCCGGGATAGCTCGCGGCCTCGCACTGGTTGGGCTTCACGCAGACGTTGCGGAACTCGTGGATCCGGGCCCGGCTGTCCGCGAGGACGAATCGCCCAGGGACTTTCGCGGCGAGGTCCGCGAGCCGCTCGCGCACGCGGCGCGTGACGACGCCGCAATCAAGCTCGCTCACTTGGTCCACGACGATCAGGGCGTCCACCTCGTCCCACGCGTTTTCCAGCATCCGGGTGATGCGATCCTCCATCTCCGGTCGAAGTAGAGTGCGATTCTTGATGTCGAGTCGATTCAGCTCGCGGGGCGGCTGGCCGGCCTTGACGAGCATCGGCTTGGTATATGTCGGCGTGCGACGTCCGCCCCAGGCGAGTACGCCATCAGCGACGACGGTGGGCAACCGCCGGAGTTCTTGTCGCAACTCGTACCCCTCGCCATCGTCCCCGATCAGCGAGATCGGCCGAATCGCCCCGACGCCGAGGGCGGCCAAGTTGTTGACGACGGTCCCGAGGGCCCCCGGGTACGATCGCACCCGAACCACTTGATACGAGTCCAGACCCGTCTCGACGGATGGCTCGGTGAGGGCGGCGTCGATGTCCAGGTAGCGGTCGAGAAAGAGGTCGCCGAGGAGGCCGATCCTCCGCGTCGGAATGGCGGTCAGGATTTTGTCTACTAGGGAGTCGGATAGCATTCGTGTCTGCCGCCCGGTCCGTTAGCGGGTGGCGGCCACTTCGCCGGTGACCGGGACATGGGCTCGCAATCGCGCCCATTGCTCTTCCCACCAGCCGAGTTCTTCGGGCGCGCACCCCGCAGCAAAGGCGGACCGTTCAACGTCCCAATAATAGCGCAGTCTCTCGCCCGAATCGTCTGCAATCAGGTCCGGGAGGTTGTGCAAGTGATCCGCTTCGGCCGCACAGCGCGCCGGGTCGGGCCCCCAGCCCGCGGCCCGACAGGTCAAGAGCCCGTGGCGAAGGAGGCCCAGCACGATCGCGGCGACGTCGGGAGGACAGGTCATGACTACACCACAGCCAGGTCAAGGATGGAATCCGCTGACGGAGGTTGCGGGAATTGAATCACCAGGACGTCAATCGTGCGCCCCTGCTCCGCGGCAGCCCGAACGGCATGGTGTTCGTCAAAAATCACACCATCCGTCGTCACCTGGATCGGAGTGTGCCGGCGTATCCCATTTTGAAGCAACTGCCGCTGCAAATCCAGTCGGGCTCTAAATAGGTCGGACCGCGAAGGCAGTAACGCAACCGCGTCGACCGATCCTTGGGTTTGGCCGGCCCCGACGGTAATGGGATTGGTCCAACCCGGCGGCGGCATGGGCGAGTCTCGGACGAAAGCGGTCTCCGTGTGGGAGCAACTGCGGATAGCCTACCAAAGGGAGGATAGCCCTCAAGGCCGATGCTACTCCTCTCCCCTCCCGCTCGACACCACCTCCGCCCCCGGGGCGAACCCGCGGCGCATCGTGTTCTCCGTTATCACCCGCGGCAGCAGGAACTGCAACAGGTAATCCGGCCCGCCGGCCTTCGAACCGATCCCACTCAGCTTGAACCCACCAAATGGCTGGCGATCGACCAGCGCCCCGGTACTCTTGCGGTTGATGTACAGGTTCCCCACGCGGAACCTCCGCCTCACCTCCGCGATGTTCCGCGGGCTGCGCGAGAAGAACGCCCCGGTCAGGGCATACTTGGTCCCGTTCGCGATCTCCAACGCCTCGTCCAGGTCGCGGGCCTTGATCACCGTCAGGACCGGGCCGAAGATCTCCTCCTGGGCAATGACCGCATTCGGCGAGACCTCGGCGAAGATGTGCGGGGCCACGTAGAACCCTTCATTCTCGAGCGCCCCGAGGTCGCCCGCGTACGCCAGCCGCGCCTCGCGCTTGCCCGTTTCGATCATCTTTTCGATGCGAGACTGTGCGTCCGCGTCGATCACCGGGCCGATCGTTGACCCGGGGGACTCGGCCGGGCCCACCACGAGACTCTTCGTTGTCTCGATCAACCGGGCCAGGAAGGCGTCGTAGACCGGTTCGAGCACGATTGCCCGCGAGCCGGCCGAGCACTTCTGCCCCTGATAGCCGAACGCGCTATCCGCCACACCCTTGACGGCTTCGTCCAGGTCGGCGTCCGCGTCCACGACGACCGCGTTCTTGCCGCCCATCTCGGCAATCACCCGCTTCACGTGGTCCTGACCCGGGGGGGTCTTCGCTGCCGTCTCGTTGATCCAGAGTCCGACCCCAAGTGACCCGGTGAACGCGATCATCGCGACGTCCGGGTGGCCGACGAACATCGGCCCAATCTCGCGGCCGACCCCGGGCACGTAATTGGCCACCCCCTTCGGAATCCCGGCTTCCTGTAATACCTCCATCAACTTGGCGCCAATGACGGCCGACGGCTCGGCCGGTTTCAGGATGATCGTGTTCCCGGTCACGAGGGCCGCGGACGTCATGCCAGTCAGGATGGCGAGCGGGAAGTTCCATGGGGCGATGACCACGGTCACGCCGCGGGGCTCGTAGAAGTACTCGTTCTCCTCGCCCGGCACGTCGCGCCGTAGCGGGTTGGCGAGCCGGACCATCTCGGCCGCGTAGTACTCGCAGAAGTCGATCGCCTCGGCGACGTCCGCGTCCGACTCTCGCCACGGCTTCCCGGTCTCGTGAACGATCCACGCCGCCAATTCGAACCGGCGCTCGCGGAAGCGGCGGGCAACCTTTCGCAGGTGCTCTGCTCGCACGACCGGGTCGGTGTCGCGCCAGCCTGGGAACGCGTCCTTGGCCGCCCTGATCGCTTGCTCGGCGTGGGCGACGGTCGCCTTTGAGACATTGCCCACGACCTGGGAGCTGTGCGACGGATTCAGTGACGCAACCGTTTCCGTCGTCGTGATCGGCTGGCCGTTGATGACCAATGGGTACGTCTTGCCGAACTCGATTTTCACGCGGTCGAGGGCGTGCTGCATCTTGGCCCGGGCGTCTTCCCGCGAGAAGTCGCTTGGGGGCTCGTTGTGGTACCGGTTCGCCTGCGGCTCACTGCTCAACGGGGGGGCGGCGGGCACGGGCGCGACGCTGTGGGTGTGGGTTGAAGCTTTGAGTGTGGGGTTCATCAAGAGCGCCTCCTCGGTGATGTCGCCGGACTCCGTCGCCCGTAGGAATGACTCGTTGGACGTGTTTTCCAGGAGCCGCCGCACGAGGTACGCCATCCCGGGCAGGAGCTGCCCGTAGGGGGTGTAAATTCGTACGCGCCGGCCGAGCCCGACCAGGACGTCCTTGAACTCGTCCCCCATGCCGTAAAGCATCTGGAACTCGTAGGCATCGGGCGGGACGCGATACTCGTCGGCCAGGGCGAGGGCCGCGGCCATGCTCCGGACGTTGTGCGTGCCGAACGCCGGCCGGAGCCACTCGTAGTTTTCCATCAAGAGCCGGGCCGATCGCTCGTAGCACGCGTCCGACTGCCACTTCTCCGTCCACACCGGGACCGGCCAGTCGTTCTGGGCCGCGATCACCGTCTCGTAATCCCAGTACGCGCCCTTTACGAGTCGGATCCCAACGGGGGTACCGCGAGCCTTCGCCCAGTCGCGCAAGTCGCGGAGGTCTTGCTCGGTATCCTTCAGGTAGGCCTGGATGGCGATGCCGACGTCCGGCCAGTCGCGGTACTCCGGCTCGTCGAGAATCTCGCGGAAGATGCGGAGCGTCGCGTCCTTGAACGCGTATTGCTCCATGTCGAAATTGACGAACGCCCGCGTCTGCCGCGCCGCCGAGAGGATCGGCCGCAGCCTGCGGCGGACGACGCGGCTCGTCCCCTCCGGGTCGATCGGGTCGAACTGGCTGTACAACGCGGAGAGCTTCACCGACACATTGACCCGTGGGATCGGCCCGCGGTGGTCGCGGTCGATGAGGGGGATTTCCGGGAGTTCGTTGATTTCGCGGGTCAGACCCGCGACCAGGTCGAGGTATTGCTTCTGGACCGCGTCCGCCTCGGCCTCGGTGATCGTCGCCTCGCCGAGCAGGTCCACCGTGAACGCCAGCGACTTTTGCCGCAACCGCTTGACCGAGCGGACCGCCTCCTCGACGTTGGACCCGGCGATGAACCGGCGGGCCAGGTGCTCGGCGTTCCACTTGGCCGCCCGGGCCAGGAGCCGGCCGCCGAGGCCGTCGGACGGAAGCATCCGGACGCCATACCGGATCCACCATGGGACCGCGTCGCCGGCCTCGCCCAGGTACTCGCGCAGGTGCCAAGCGATGGCGGCGGGGTCGTGTAGTCGCGGCAGGGCGTCGATGAACCGGAAGAGCTGGACCTTGAGCTGCTCGGCGCTCATGGTCCAGTCCATGAGGAGCTGGTCCACCCAGGCAGGGGTGAAGGCCTGCGGGCCCTGCCGGTCCACCCGGGCGAAGATCTCCCGGCCGTACGCGATCGTCCGTCGTTCCAGGTCGCTGGCCGGGGTCACGTTCCTTCCCTCTCTTGCCGGTAATCTGTTAAGATTCTCCCTCATCATCGAGGCCGGAGGGGCGGGCGTGGCGACGATCTCTTCGATCGGCAAGTACCAGGTCCTCGGCACCCTCGGCAAAGGCGCTCACAGCACCATTTTACACGTCCGGCGGTGCGCCGATTCCCGCGACTACGCCCTCAAAATCGTCCCCCTCGAGGACACGGACGACGAAAAGTACCTCGAACAAGCCCGGCACGAGCACCGCATCGCCCAGTTGCTCGGGCACGCGAATTTGATCAAGGTCTACTGCCTGGAATTGAAGCGCGACTGGTTGTTCCGCGTCCGGCAGGCGGAAGTCCTGATCGAGTACGTCAACGGGAAGACGCTGGACTCCATCCCGATCCCGCAAGACCAGCTGGTGACGGTGTTTGCCCAAGTCGCGGCCGGGCTGGCCCACATGCATCGTCGCGGGCTGTTCCACGCCGACTTGAAGCCGAACAACGTGTTATACGGGAAGCGCGGCGAGGTGAAGATCATTGATTTCGGGCTGGCGTGGATCCGGGGGGAGCCGAAGGACCGGGTTCAGGGGACGCCCGAGTACATGGCCCCCGAAACGGCCCGCAGCCGGATCATCAACGAGCGCACCGACATCTACAACCTCGGCGCCACGATGTACCGGTTAACCACGCTGAAGTTGCCGCCGAGCGCGCTTCCGGTGTCCGAATCGCTGCGCCTCAATGCCAAGGCCTTCTCGACCTTGCTCACTCCGGTCTATGAGTTAAACAAGGGGGTGCCGAGATCGCTCGCCGACCTGATCCACCGGTGCCTGGAGTACGACGCGGACAAGCGCCCGGAGCGGGTGGGCCTGATCCTCGACGATCTCAAGCGGATCGCCGCCGAGCAGGGCACGCCGATCAGCGACGAGGAATGAAGCTGCGATGGCCGAGCACGCGGACCGGGAGTACTTCGTCCCAATCGGGGTCGCCGACCTCGTGGACTTCCTGACGACAGGCAAGGGGGCGCGGGTCGATCCGAACCCCCTGCCCCAGGACGACCAGGCGGCGTTCCGCCGCCTCGCCGATCGGCTCATCGACCACTACCACCACGAGTTCCATGCCCGATTCCGCCGCATCAAGGACGCGTACGCGCCGTTCGACCCGGACCGGGACACAGTCGCCATCGAGCAGCTGAGCGCGGAGGACCAGGACCGAGCCATCATGCGCCTGTTCCACGAGATCAAGGGGCTGCTCGAAAAGGCCAATTACGAGGAGCTGTCGCGGGACGAGGCCCAGCGGACGATGCAGGGGGCGAGCCTGTGGGGCCTCGACATGGACGTGGACTGGTCCGTGTTCGACCACATCGAGCTCTACTACCGCGGCGACACAGTCGGCACCCGGACGGCCCGCCGGTGGTGGAAGCTGTGGACGCCGGAAGAGGTGACCGTCCCCGTGTTCGTCCGGCTCGTGGTGATCCTTAAGCAGAAGCCGCACAAGCGGCTGGGCAAGGAGGCGGACACACGGTCGGTGTTCATGAAGATCTTCAAGGACATGCCCAAGCCGGACATCGAGATGGTCCTCCCCGGTACGCGGATCAAGTTGACCAAGCTCGACCGCGGGCTGATCTTCTACCCCTTGGTGTCCGGGTTCGCCCTGTTCTTCTACAAGCTGCTGGCGGAATGGTTCGGATTCGGCGACATCTTCTCCATCGCCGGCGGCATTTCCCTCTCGTGGAGCCTGGGGTTGCTGTTTGCCGGCTACGGGTACAAGTCGTACGCAAGCTACACGAACAAAAAGACTGCGTACACCCTGCAACTGACGCAGAGCCTCTACTTCCAGGTGATCGACAGCAACGCGGGGGTCTTCTTCCGGCTCCTGGACGAAGCCGAGGAGCAGGAAACGCGCGAGGCGCTCCTGGCGTATTACTATCTTTGGACGCAACCGCCCGGATCGGCCATGACCGCGGCGGCGCTCGACGACCGCGTCGAAGACGACCTGGAACGGCGGCTCGGGATCAAGGTGGACTTCGAGATCGCCGACGCCCTGGGAAAGCTCGAGGCGCTGAACCTCGTCCAGCCTCTAGGCGACGGCTATCAGGCCATCCCGATCCACCAGGCGATCGAGGCCGTCGGCGGTTACTCCCCGGCTCGTGAATCGTCCCCCCGTTGGGACGTCCCGGAGCGCATGACGCGATCGTAGCCGTCCCGCGGAGCGGGACGGCTACGGATGTAAGCCCGCGATATTGGCCCGCACGCTCGAGTAGGACAGGTTTCCCGATGCTCGACCACTGGATCGCCGACCGGATGTCCCGCATCGAGGCGTCCGGGATCCGGAAGATCTTTGAGTTGGGTCGAGGACTCAAGGACCCGGTCAACCTGAGCATCGGCCAGCCGCATTTCGACGTCCCGGAGCCGATCAAGGCCGCCGCGAAGGCCGCTATCGACCGCGGCGACAACGGATACACCGTCACACAGGGAATCCCCGAATTGCGGTCGAAGTTGGCCGCCCAGGTGAAAGCGCGCCTGCCAGGGCAAGAGCGCGAGGTGCTTGCGACGGGTGGGACGAGCGGCGCACTGATGCTCGCCTTGTGCGCAACGGTCAACCCCGGCGATGAAGTGATCCTGTTCGACCCGTACTTCGTCGCGTACCCGCACCTGGTTGGATTGGCCGGCGGCAGGTCGGTCGTCCTCGACACGTACTCGGATTTCGAGATCGACGTCAACAAGGTCGCGGCCGCGATCACGCCGAAGACGAAAACGATCCTGTTCTCCAGTCCGTCCAACCCGACAGGGGTCATCACTCGGGCCGACACTCTTCGCGACCTGACAAGCCTCGCCCGCGAGACGGGCGTGCTGCTAATCGCGGACGAGATTTACCGATCGTTCTGGTACGACGGGCAATTCCGGTCCGCCGCGGAGTTCGATCCGAATGTCCTGGTAGTCGATGGTTTCGGTAAGTCGTACGGCGTCACCGGCTGGCGTCTCGGGTACGCGCACGGGCCCAAGCGACTGATCGAGGAAATGGCAAAGCTGCAACAGTTTACGTTCGTCTGCGCGGCCGCGCCTTTCCAGCACGCCGGAGTGGCAGCGCTCGACTTTGACGTCAACGGAATCGTGGCCGACTACAAAAGGAAACGGGATTACGTCTGCGAGGAGCTCGGAGGGCGTTTTGAAATCGCGCGTCCGGGCGGAGCATTCTACGTGTTCCCGCGGGCCCCGTGGGGGACAGGGAC
This sequence comes from Gemmataceae bacterium, assembly GCA_035258765.1. Classification (GTDB taxonomy): domain Bacteria; phylum Planctomycetota; class Planctomycetia; order Gemmatales; family Gemmataceae; genus SIAJ01. The sequence continues at coordinate 3,962 of DATFWZ010000022.1, read as the reverse complement.
GGAATTCGTGCAGGAGGCGATCCGCCGCAACCTATTAATCATCCCGGGGATCGCGTTCAGCCGCCGCGACACGCACTTCCGCGTGAGCTACGCGGCCGCGGACGACAAGCTCCGCCAAGGAGTGGACCTCCTCAACCAGATGTCGCGGCGGTAACGCAGCCCATTTTCTCACGTCCGCCCAATCAATCGACGGAGTAAAATGGGTTGACGGGGCATGCAGGATAGGCACAATGAGGGACGTTCATTGCTCGGTCGGACGCCGCACCCGGACTCTCCCTCCCTGGCTTTCCGCCCTCCGACTCGACCACTTACTTCTGCGACGGGCAAGACCACCCGCCCGCGGGTGACACGAAAGGACCCATGACGATGATTCGGCTGTTCCGGCTCGGCGCGGTTGCCGCGGCGATCGCCCTGTTCACAGGCGGGTTGACCCGCGCCGACGATAAGCCCCCCGAGGCCAAGGGCCCCAAATCGCAGACCTACGCCGTGGTGGTCGGCGTCGGCACCTTCGCGGATAAGGAGATCAAGCCCCGGCCGACCGCCGACGAAGACGCCAAGACGATCGCCGGAATCCTCACGGACAAGGCCATCGGCGGCGTTCCGTCCGACCACGTCGCCGTCTTTCTCTCTGAGAAGGACGACAAGTTCGGCGCCAAGGAGGGGACCAAGGCGAACATCCTCGCCGCCGTCGGCGACGCCGCCAAGAAGGTGGGGAAGGAAGACACCCTCATCATCTACATGGTCATGCAAGGGGCCACGGCCGGGGAGAAGCCGTGCCTGTTCGCGACCGACTCCACCTTCAAGGACCGAGTCAAGAACGGCCTCTTCGGGGCTGACCTGGAGGAGAAGTTCAAGGACCTGAAGTCCGAGCAGGTGGCTGTCTTCCTCGACTTCAACCTGAAGGCGTACGAGTCGAAGGAGGCCATGCTGGCCCCTAACATCAACGACTTCGTCCGCGTCTTCCTCGGGGTGAAGGAGAAGGACACGGACGCCGAGCCTCCCCCGGGTCGCGTGGCGTTCGTGTGCGGGTTCGGCACGCAGCCGCCCGTCGACGCCGAGAAGAACGGCCTGTTCACCAAGGTGATGGCCGACGCCCTCCGCGGCCAGGCCGACACCGAAGGGTACGAGCCGGACGGCATCGTCATGCTCGACGAAGTCCACAAGTACGCCGAGAAGGCGATCCAGGACCTGGCCCAGAAGTACGCCAAGACGAATGAGGAGAAGCAGCAGCGGCTCGTGTTCATCGGCCGGGGAGTGCACTTCGCCCTGAGCCGGAACCCCGAGGCGGCTGCCGCGGCCGAGGCCCGGCTGAAGAAGTATGAGGAGCGGCTCAAAGACGCCAAGCTCGACAAGGAGCTCGCCGAACAAGGCGAGAAGCTTCTGACGCGGATGCCCCGGCTCAAGGCGATGCAGGACCTCCGCAAGAGCTTCCAGAAGTTCGCCGACGGTGACCTCACGGCCGACCAGCTGAAGCAGGCCCGCGACCGGATCGTCGCCGGCATGACCTTGTCCGATGACGACGCCAAGTCGTTCAGCGAGAAGACCTTTGAGGGGCTGACGTTCGTCAAGAAGTACTACATCAAGAAGCTCAACCTGGGCGAGATGGTGGCCCAGGGCATCCGCGGCATGTACCGCGTGACCGAGGTCAACCTCCCGGACGACTTGAAGGACAAGCTGACCAAGGCGAAGGACCTCAGCGACAAGGAGGTCAAGGACCTGCTGATCGAGGCCCGCAAGCCGCTCGGCAAGCGGGAGGACCTGGAGTCCAACAAGGACGTCGAGCTGGCCATGAACGCCGCGATGCGGAAGTTCGTGGACGACTACACGACCTACATCGAGAAGGAGAAGGTGCCGAAGGTCGAGAAGGAGCTCGACGGCCGGTTCCGCGGGATCGGCGTTCAGATCCGCCGGGACATCGCCCGCGACGGCCTCCTGGTCGTCACACCAATCCGCAACAGCCCGGCCTACAAGGCTGGAATCCTCGCGGGCGACCTGATCACCGAGATTATCCGCGAGACGGACGAGGACGGCAAGCCGTTCGCGGCCCCGGAGGTTACCTCGACCAAGGGGATGGAGACCGAGGACGCGGTTACTCTGATCATGGGCCTGCCGACGACAAAGCTGAAGCTCAAGATCGATCGCGAGGGTGAGCCCAAGCCGGTCACCATCGAGCTGGCCCGCGACGTGGTCAACGTCGAGAGCGTCTACGGGTACAAGCGGAATTCGAAGGACGACTCGTGGGACTACTACGTGGACCCGAAGAACAAGATCGCCTACCTGTACCTGACGCAGTTCGCCCGCAACTCGGCCGAGGACATGCTCAAGGCCGTCAAGCAGCTCCAGAAGGACGGGGTCAAGGGGGTCGTCCTCGACCTCCGTTTCAATCCGGGCGGGTTCCTCGACGTCGCCGTGGACATCTGCGACTTGTTCATCGACGACGGTGTGATCGTGTCAGTCCGCCCGGGCAATAGCCGGGCGAACGAGCGGACGATCAAGGGCCGCCACGAGGGCAGCTACCTCGACTTCCCGATGGTTTGCCTGGTAAACGACGGGTCCGCGTCCGGGAGTGAGATCCTGTCCGCATGCCTGCAGGACCACGGCCGGGCCGTCATCATGGGCGAGCGCAGCTTCGGCAAGGGAAGCGTCCAGAACGTCGAGAAATTCCCGCTCACCGGCGGGAAGATCAAGCTGACCACGGCCACCTTCTGGCCGCCGAGCGGCCGGAACCTGAACAAGGCGAGCACCACCGGCAAGGAGGAGGAGGACTGGGGGGTGCGGCCCGACAAGGGTTACGCCCTGAAGCTCGACCGGGCGGAGAAGGACGAGCTGTTCGACCGGATCTACAACTGGGGCGTGATCCCGCGGAAGGACATCCCGCCGAAGGAGTCGAAGAAGGACTTCAAGGATCGGCAGCTCGAGATGGCCCTCGAATACCTCCGGGGCCAGATCAAGATTTCCCGCGGCGACACGCCGGGCAAGGACGGCTGATCGAGAGACGTTGAATTTCGGACGGCTGGCGGGCACAATCCGCCGGCCGTTGTCATTAGGTGGGACGTCCGTCCCCACGACTAAACCGCAAATCCCAACCCACCGGCGCAACCGGGTTCCCGGGCGCATCCGGCTCACCCTCGCCAACTTTCGCCACTCGGTTCCCTTAATTGCACGTCGCGAGTTGCCCAGGGCGCGGGGTCATGCAGAATTCCCTCAAGTTCGTGAACGGAACCGCTGACGGGAGGGAGTCCGAACGCCGCGTGCGAATTGTTCGCGGGCTTCACGCCCCGGACAGGGACCCCCAACATGTTCCGCACCCGCCTGGTCGGTGCCGCATTGCTCTTCCTGAGTGTCCTTCCCGGGTGCGGGCTCTGCTGCCCGGACCGGCCGTGCTTGTTCGAGCGCTGCAAGTGGCGGCATCAAGGGCCGATGTACGCGGCCCCCGCCTCGATGCCGGTCATGGACGGCGGCTGCGGGGGAATGCCCATTCCGCCGGGCGGGCCGATTTTTGGGGCACCGATCCCGGGAGGCCCGGTTTATCCCGGCATCGGCGGCCCGGTTTACCCCGGCATCGGCGGCACCCTCGGCGAAACACTCCCACCGCCGATTGCGGGGGATGGTCCCCCGCCCCGCATCCCGAAGGCCGGAATCAAGGAGAGCCCGCCGGGCAAGCAATTCGACCCCGACGAAACGAAGAAAGGTGGGCCCGTGCTGACGATCCCTGCGAATGGGACCAAAGGGAACTAAGCGAACAATTCCGGAAGGTCAAACAGCCGAGGCCGGGCCTATTGGTCCCGGCCTCGATGCGTTGAGGCCGCAGGTTGGGCCGGTTGTCGGCTTACTTCGGCCGCCAGTGGGTCTTCGCACTGACCTGCGTGGTCGGGTTTGCCATCGGCGCCCCGCCGGGGCTAAAGCTCAGCCCGTCTCCCGTCTTGATAAACGGCGGGGGCGCATCAGTCGCCGGACAGCCC
>DATFWZ010000021.1:0-9721 GCA_035258765.1 Gemmataceae bacterium | reverse complement strand
GGGGGATGAAGACGGTCCACTGGAAGGACCGCCAGCGCTCGACCCAGCAGATGTACGGGGAGGTATTCGGGAAGGTGGCGCAGGTCCCGGGGGTGCGGGTGCTCCCCCGGCTCGACCCGCCGCTCCCGGACCCGGGCCAGTACGACGTCGAGCTGATGATCCAGAGCGACCTGCCGCCGGAACGGATGCAGGAGGTCGTCGAGGCGGTCAGGGCGGCCGGCACCCAGAGCGGCAAGTTCATGTACGTGGAGACGGACCTGTATTTCGACCTCCCCGAGGCCCGGGTGGTGATCGACCGGGAGCGGCTGGCCGACCTGGGGCTCGACCTGGCTGGCGTCGGGCAGGAACTGGGCACCCTGCTCGGCGGCGGGTACGTGAACCACTTCAACTACTACGACCGCAGCTACAAGGTGATACCCCAGATCGGCGACGCCGACCGGGCTAACGTTGGTCCACTGCTCGACCTGAAGGTGAAGACCCCGACCGGGCAACTGGTCCCGGTCTCAACGTTCACCCACATCGAGACGAGCACGGCCCCGCGGTCCCTGAACCGGTTCCAGCAAAGGAACGCGGTCAAGGTCTTCGGGGGGGTGATCCCGGGGAATAACAAGGCGGAATCGCTGGCCATCCTGGAAAAGGCGGCGATCAAGGCCGGCGGGCCGGGAACGACCATTGACTACGCCGGGGAGTCGCGGCAGGCCCGGCGGGAGGGGTCGGCACTAACAACGACCCTCGGGTTCGCCCTGGTCCTCATCTACCTGGTACTGGCGGCCCAGTTCCAGAGCTTCCGCGATCCGCTGATTGTCCTCCTCGGCTCGGTCCCGCTCGCGATCTCCGGGGCACTCATCTTTAGCTTCCTGGACTTCACGTCCATCAACATCTACTCGCAAGTGGGGCTGATCACTCTGGTCGGGCTGATCGCCAAGAACGGCATCCTGATCGTGCAGTTCGCAAACACTCTCCAGGCCCAGGGACTCGCCAGGATGGCCGCCGTGCGCGAGGCGGCCCTGACGCGGTTGCGGCCGGTTTTGATGACATCGGCGGCGACGGTGTTCGGGCACATGCCGCTCGTGTTCGTGTCGGGCCCCGGGGCGATGGCCCGGAACAGCATCGGCACGGTGTTGGTGACGGGGATGATGGTGGGGACGCTGTTCACCTTGTTCGTGGTGCCGGTCTTCTACTCACTGATGGCGGCCGAGCATACGCTGCAGCCCGCGGACGACGAACCTCAGGGGGCGGCGCCACTCACGCCGGCCGCGTTGCCCCCACCCCGAAGAGACGCCGCCGGCTGAAGCCGCCCCCGCCCGCGGGCTGACGCCCGGACTACGAGTCGGCATCGAGTCTCGCCGCGGACGCGCGCAGCATTCCTTCCTCTCCGGGTGCACCTCCCGCCGCAGCTGGCAAGCATGGCCAGTCGGATAATCTGCGCGTCCTTTTTGCCGTGAAGAATTGATGCGGTGCTTTGCCGGTTGGTGAACAGGCTCCGCACTCAAGTCGTAACTATTCCGACACTTGCAGATAGTCTGGGAAAAAGAGCTGGCCCCTGTCGATCTCACAGCTCGTCGTTCGACGTGACTGTGGAACAGTACCTCCGCTAAAAATGGAACCCGCATGGCAACCAACCCATTCCCCCGGCCGCGACGCGCGCTCGCGGCCGTCGTCTCGTGCTTCCTGTTGCTCGCGGGTGCCGCCCGCGGCCAGGACAAGCCCGCGAGCCTCTCGAAGGAAAAGCTCGACGCGATCACAGGGGTCCTCAAGAAGGCGGTTGACGACAAGAAGTTCGCGGGCGGGACGGCCCTTATCGCCCAGCGCGGCAAGATCGTCTACCGGGCCGACGTGGGCATGCAGGACGTCGAGGGGAAGGTGCCGATCGCGGAAGGGACAATCTTCCGCATCGCGTCCATGAGCAAGCCGATCACCTCGGTCGCGGTCATGATCCTGGTGGACGAGGGCAAGCTCAATGTGACCGACCCGTTGTCCAGGTACGTGCCCGAGTTCAAGGAGATGAAGGTCCTGGTCCCCGGCAAGGACGGCAAGTCCTACGAGACTGTCGCCGCGGCGCGCGCGATCACCATCCACGACCTGCTCACGCACACCTCCGGCATCACCTACCGCCTCTTGAACAAGCCCATTCTTGCCAAGCTGTACGCCGACGCCGGCGTGACGGACGGCCTGTCGGAGACGGCGGGGACGATCGGCGACAACGTGAAGAAGCTGGCGAAGCTCCCGCTGACCTGCCAGCCGGGGTCCGCATGGGAGTACGGGCTCAACACCGACGTCCTCGGGTACGTCGTCGAGGTGGTGTCCGGCAAGACGCTGGCGGAGTTCTGTCGCGAGCGGATCTTCGAGCCGCTCAAGATGGGCGACACCTGGTTCGTGCTGCCCAAGGAGAAGTGGTCGCGGCTGTCGGCGCTCAACGTGACTGGCAAGGACAAGAAGCTCACCCGTGTCGGCGACGAGACGGTGACCATTGACGGCTTGGTCGTGTCGGCAAACAACCCGGCCCGGGACGACAACAAGTACTACTCCGGCGGCGCCGGCCTGGTCTCGACGGCCGGCGACTACTTCCGTTTCTGCCAGATGATGCTGAACCGGGGCGAGCTGGACGGCGCCCGCGTGCTCAGGGCCGAGACCGCGGACCGAATGACGCGGAACCAGCTCGGCGAAATTCGGATCATGTTCCCCGGCAACGATCTCATGGGATATGGCTTTGGCGTGCTTTCCGAGAAGGCCAAAGAAACCACCAAGGATCCGAGGGGTGTCGGGTCCTACGCGTGGGGCGGCGCCTTTGGCACCTTTTTCTGGGTCGATCCCAAGAACGAGTTGATCGGCGTGTTCATGTGCCAGGTCTGGCCGCCAGAGTTCATCCTGGCCGAGGAGATCAAGCGGTTGACGTATGAGGCGCTTTCGGACGGAAAGAAGTAACAGGGTCGGAAGTGAAGCCGGCTGACGAATCAATGTGACAATTGGTTTTCCATCCCCATCATTTCTCAACAATGGAGACTGTAGCCATGGCCGTGAAGCGAGTCCCGGACGGTTATCACCGCGTCACCCCGCACCTGACGGTCAAGAACGCCGCGGAAATGATCGATTTCTACAAGAAGGCCTTCGGCGCCGTCGAGAGGAACCGGGCCCCGGGGCCCGACGGCAAGACGATCATGCACGCCTGCATCCAGATCGGCGACTCGATGGTCTTCCTGAACGACGAGTTCCCCGACATGGGCGCCCGCTCCCCGCTCGCCTTCAAGGGGAGCCCGGTCACGATCCACCTTTCCGTCGACGACGCGGACAAGCAATTCCAGCAAGCGCTCGCCGCCGGCGCCGAAGTGGTCATGCCCCTGGCCGACCAGTTCTGGGGCGATCGCTACGGCGTCGTGAAAGACCCGTCCGGGCACATGTGGTCGATTGGCGCCCATATGGAAGACCTGACCCCGGCGCAAATCCAGGAGCGGATGGGTAAGGAGTTCTGTCAGTAGTCCGCAGTCCGTTACCACCAACAATCCCGGGGAGGAGAATTCGATGAGCAGCGTTCGCGTCCTCGTTGGTACGAAAAAAGGCGCCTTCGTGCTGTCATCGGACGGCAAGCGCGAAAAGTGGGATGTCAGCGGCCCCTTCTTCTCCGGGTGGGAGATTTACCACATGAAGGGCTCGCCCGCGGACCCGAACCGGATCTACGTCTCGCAGACCAGCGGCTGGTTCGGGCAGGTCATCCAGCGCTCCGACGACGGCGGCAAGACCTGGCACCAGCCCGGCACGCCGGCCGGCGAGCCGACCACCACGCCCGACGGCATGCCGAAGGGTGAGAGCAACAAGTTCGTCTACGACACCTCGGACAAGACCGGCAAGCCGCTCACCACCCACCAGTGGTACGACGGCACGCAGCACCCCTGGGAGTTCAAGCGCGTCTGGCACATCGAGCCGTCGTTGAAGGACCCGGACACGGTCTATGCCGGGGTCGAGGACGCGGCCCTGTTCCGCTCGACCGACGGTGGCAAGAACTGGCACGAGCTTTCCGGGCTGCGCGGCCATGGCACCGGGCCGAAGTGGCAACCCGGCGCCGGCGGCATGGGCCTGCACACCATCGTCCTCGACAAGACCAACGCCCAGCGCATGTTCATCGCCATCTCCGCGGCCGGGGCCTTCCGCACCGACGACGGCGGCAAAACCTGGAAGGCGATCAACCGCGGCCTCAAGTCGCCGTATCTCCCGGAGCCCGCGCCCGAGGTCGGCTTCTGTGTGCACCGCATCGCACAGCACCCGGCGCGGCCGAACACGCTCTTCATGCAGCTCCACCAGGGCGGCGGGGCCTTCCGCACCGACGACGCCGGCGACACCTGGCAGGACGTCATGGGGAACCTGCCGACCGACTTCGGCTTCCCGATCGACATTCACGCCCACGAGCCGAACACCGTCTACGTCATCCCGATGGACCCGAACATGCGCGTCCCGCCGGAAGGGAAGCTCCGCGTGTACAGGAGCAAGAGCGGCGGTAACGAGTGGGAGCCGCTGACCAAGGGGCTGCCGCAGGAGAATTGCTACGTCAACGTGTTGCGTGACGCGATGGCCGTGGATTCGCTTGACAAGTGCGGAATCTACTTCGGCACAACCGGTGGCCAGGTCTATTTGTCTCCCGACGGGGGCGATAGCTGGAAGCCAATTGTCCGCGACCTGCCGTACGTGCTTTCGGTGGAGGTACAGACACTGTCATGATTCGAGTCGAATTGCCGACGCACTTGCGCAGGCTGGCCGGCATTGAAGGCGAAGTGCAGCTCGAGGTCGCGGGCCCGGTCACCCAGCGCTCAGTCCTTGACGCGCTGGAGGCCCGCTACCCGATGCTCCGCGGGACGATCCGCGACCACGGCTCCCTCAAGCGCCGGCCGATGGTGCGGTTCTTCGCCTGCGAGGAGGACCTGTCCCACGAGCCCCCGGACGCGTCGCTGCCCGCCGCAGTCGCGTCCGGGGCGGAGCCGTTTCTCATCATCGGGGCCATTGCCGGCGGGTAGGCCCCGAATTCCTTCAACTCCGAACCGGAGACACCGATGCACGCGGAACCGAAGAAGGAACACCAGTGGTTGCAGAAGCTGGTCGGGGAGTGGACGTCCGAGATGGACGCGGCGATGGGGCCCGACAAGCCCGCGGAGAAATGCACGGGGACGGACAGTGTGCGGTCGGTCGGCGGTGTGTGGGTCGTTTGCGAGGGCCGCGGCGAGATGCCCGGCGGCGGGGCGGCGATCACGCTCATGACCCTCGGCTACGACCCGGCGCGGAAGAAGTACGTCGGCACATTCATCGGTTCGATGATGACGCACCTGTGGGTGTACGAGGGGGAGGTGGACGCGACGGGCAAGAAGCTGACCCTGGACACCGAGGGCCCCGACTTCGTGAAAGAGGGAAAGACGACGAAGTACAAGGACGTGATCGAGTTCACAAGCGACGACCACCGGACGCTGACGTCGCACATGCTGGGGGACGACGGGAAGTACCACCAGTTCATGACAGCGCACTACCGGCGGCGGAAGTAGCGGTACCGACGGACCGCCGGATCGGTCTGGCGGATAGGCTGTCTTTGAGACGCCCGAGGTGCGGGCGGAGCATGCCGATATAATGACAGCCTGCATCGAGGGCGTCTCTATGCCGACGATTCAAGTGAGTGGTCCGGACTTGCTGAAGGCGATCCAACAGCTGGGCCCCGAAGAGTTCGACGCGTTTCTTGAACAGGCATTGTTATTGCGGAGGCGGCCGCGGGTCGCCACGCTATCCGCGGTCGAAAGTCGACTCATCCAACGAATCAATCGCGGGCTTCCGGAGGATTTGCTTGTACGATACGCACAACTATCGCGCAAGCGCAAGCGGCATCAGCTCACCGACGACGAGCATTCGGAATTGCTCAAGCTCACGCACGAAGTCGAGACGCGGGATGCCGAGCGTGCGGCGGCGCTCGTCGAATTGGCCAAATTGCGCCGAGTGCCCGTCCGCGCTCTGATGAGGCAAATGGGCATCAAGGCAGCACTGCCACGTGGCTAGTCTCAGGAAGAGTGTTCGCGAGTTTGTCTTTCGGCGTGCCCAGGGCCGATGCGAATTCTGCCGAAGTCCCGCGGCGTTCGCTCACCAGAATTTCTCGATCGAGCATATCCGACCTCGCAGCCGGCAGGGTAAGGAATCGCCGGACAACTATGCTCTTTCATGCCAGGGCTGCAACAATCACAAGTATGACCGAACGAAGGCGCGTGATCCCATTTCCGGCAAGGAAGTCAGGCTCTTTCATCCCCGTCGAGATCAGTGGAGTGGTCATTTCGCTTGGACGGACGACGGCACCGTTATTCTCGGTCTGACCGCAATTGGACGCGCCACGGTCGAGGCATTGCAATTAAACCGGGAGGCGCTTGTTAACCTTCGCCGCGTGTTGGTGCAGGCGGCAGAACATCCGCCGGCCGAGTGATGGATTTCGAGCCGCCGAGGTCTTCGCAAGCCTCCCCCAACGCTGGCGACGGCACAGCTTTTGCTCTTCCCCTTCGGAGGTATCTCGGACCCCGCCCAAAGAAAGGGCATCCCATGCTCGGCGACAAAGACGCGGTCACGAACATCGCCGTCAAGAATCTGGACGTCGCCAGGAAGTTCTACGAAGCCACGCTCGGCCTCAAGCCGGTCGATGCGGAAGGCAAGGAAGTGATCGTCTTCAAAAGTGGTCACTCCAAGCTCTTCGTCTATCGGTCGCAGTACGCGGGGACCAACAAGGCGACCGCCGCGACCTGGGTGGTCGGCGATCGCGTGGACGAAATCGCGCAGGCACTCAAGGCCAAGGGTGTCACGTTTGAGCACTACGACATGCCGGGTCTGACGCGAAAGGGCGACGTCCACGTCGGCGGCAAGATGAAGATCGCCTGGTTCAAGGACCCGGACGGGAACATCCTCAGCGTCGTCAGCGGATAGGAACGGAGGACCGCCCACCCAAGTTCCGGCCGTCCTCTTGCCCTCAGTCCCCGTGGCACGGCCCGGTCTCGCGGACTTCGACCGTGGCCCACGCGGCGGCCGGGCACTCGTTGGCGATGGCGATTGCCTCCTGCTTGGTCGGGCAGTCGATCAGGAAGAAGCCGCCGACGAATTCCTTGGACTCGGCGAACGGGCCGTCCATCATGCTCCGCTTGCCGCCGCGGGTCTCGATCCGCACCGCGTCGACGTCGGCCTTGAGCGACTCGACGGCCCGCAGGACGCCGCGGGCCTGGAGGCTCTCCGCGAAGCGAACCATCTGCGCGTAAGCGTCTCGTCCCACGTCCTTGGGCCGGTTCAAACGATCCTCGCGTTTCTCGACGATCAGCAGTACGAATGCCATGGTCTGGCTCCCGTTGGGACTTCTCAATGGACGGCTCTGGTGCACGCGGCGGCGCGCTCGAGGAGGAATTCGCGCTCGCGGGCGTTTTTCGTCAGCGAAGCCGCGCGCTCGAACTCCGGGCGGGCCTCCGCGAGCCGCCCGAGTTTGACCAGCAAGTCGCCGCGGACGCTCGGCAGCAGGTGATAGCCCTCCAGCGACGGCTCCGCGGTCAGCGCGTCCACCAGGTTGAGCCCGGCCTGGGGGCCGGAGGCCATCGAGACCGCGACCGCCCGGTTCAGCTCCACGACCGGGGACGGCGCGAGCCGGGCAAGTTCGGCGTAAAGCCTCACGATCTCGGCCCAGTCCGTGTCCGCCGCGGTGAGCGCCCGGGCGTGGCAGGCGGCGATCGCGGCTTGCAGGGAGTACGGGCCGCGGCCGGCGCCCAGCCGGTCCGCCCGCTCGAGCGCCGCCAGGCCGCGGCGGATCAGGAGCTGATCCCACAGCGCGCGGTTCTGATCGAGGAGCAGGATCGGCTCTCCCGACGGGCCGACGCGGGCCCGCGACCGCGACGCCTGGATCTCCATCAGCGCCACCAGGCCGTGGACCTCGGGCTCATGCGGCGCCAGCTCGGCCAAAATGCGGCCCAGGCGCAGCGCGTCCTCGCAGAGGGCCGGCCGCATCCAGTCGTCGCCAGCCGTCGCGGTGTACCCCTCGTTGAAGACCAGGTAGATGACCCCGAGCACCGACGACAGGCGGCCGGCCAGCTCGGCCCCCCGGGGGACCTCAAACGGGACCTGTTTCTCGGCCAGGGTCCGCTTGGCCCGGACGATGCGCTGGGCCACCGTCGGCTCCGGGACAAGGAACGCCCGGGCGATCTCCTCCGTCGTCAGCCCGCCGAGCAGGCGGAGGGTGAGCGCCACACGCGCCTCCGTAGGCAAGATCGGGTGGCGGGCCATGAAGACGAGCCGCAACAGGTCGTCGCCGATGTCGTCGTCGAGGGCCGCGTCGAGATCCGGCTGGGCCCGCCCGTGGTCGCGCCCGACCTCGCGGCCGATCTCCTCATGCTTTCGCTCGATCCGCTTGTTCCGCCGCACCAGGTCGATCGCCCGGTGCTTCGCGGTGGCCATGAGCCAGGCGCCCGGGTTCTGCGGCACCCCGGACTCCGGCCATTGCTCAAGGGCGGCGACGAGGGCGTCCTGGGCCAGCTCCTCGGCCAGGCCGACGTCGCGGACGATGCGCGCCAGACCCGCGATGAGGCGCGCCGACTCGATCCGCCAGACCGCGTCGATCGTGCGATGGGTATCGGAAGCCGCCATGGCCACCGATCAGACCATCTTCGACCCGCCCGTGCAAGCCGCGTTGGCCCGCCTATTTCTCCGTGGCCGCCTTCATGTTGGCGAGGCCGGCCTCAAAGTCCTTGCCGATCATCTTCTCCATGTTCATGAACACGGACATCACCTTGAACATGTACGGCTGGCGGCCGAGCATGACCCAGGTCACGTTCGTCGAATCGCCCTGGGGGGCGAGCGTGAATTCTGCGGTGTTGTGGGCTTCGAACGGCTTGAAGAAGTCCAGCTGGATCGCAACCCGTGACGACGGCGACGATTCCTTGATCTCCATCCGCCCCTGGCCGACCTTCTTGTTTCCCTCCCACTCGTACACGGCGCCCTTGCCGCTCTCCGCGCCGGAGTAGGTTCGCTTCAAATTCGGGTCCATCTTTTCCCAGGGCGACCAGGAGGTCCAGCTGCGGAAGTCGTTGATGAGGGGGAAGATTCGCTCCGGCGGGGCCTTGATGGTGGCCGCGCGCTGGATGCGGAACGCGTCCGGCTTGGTCGCGGCGTAGATTAGCACGCCCGCGACCAATAGGGCCAGGACGCCGACGATGATCCCAATTATTTCGAGCACGGTTGCCTCCGGTGCGGAGTTGAGGTGACACCGTGGCGGGCCCCGATCCGACCCGCCCGGGCAAGACAATAACCGCCGCGACCGCCCCGTCAAGCCCCCGGACTCTGCCCGGACTGCGCCTGAATCTCCGGGAACCCGGCCGCGGCCTTCTGCACGTCGGGGGGGAAGTCCGCGAACTCCTGCACCTGGCGGACCTCGATCACCTCGTTGTCCGACGCCGGGCAGCGCGACGCCCACGCGACCGCCTCCGCTTTCGACTTCACCTGGATCATCCAGTAGCCGCCGAGGACTTCCTTCGCCTCGGTGAAGGGCCCGTCGGTTACCTTCGGCTTCCCCCCGGAGAAGGAGACGCGCGCCCCCATCGATGGTGGGTGGAGGCCGTCGAGCGCGAGCAGCACGCCGGCCTTCTGCAGCGACTCGTTGTACTTCATCATCGCCTCGACCGCCTTGGCGTCCGGCATGGCGCCCGGGGCCGCCTTCTCGTAACCCTTGGGGATCATCAGCATC
>DATFWZ010000020.1:0-2007 GCA_035258765.1 Gemmataceae bacterium | reverse complement strand
CCGCCTCGCCCGCACCCCCGAGCTGGCCGGCTGGCGCGTCGAGTTCGACCTGGTGACACCTCTCGGGCGCTAGTGCCGGCTCTGGTACAATGCCCGAACCATGCTCCGCCTGAACAAATTCCTCGCCCACGCCGGGGTCGGGTCGCGCCGCCACTGCGACGACCTGATCGCCGCCGGCCGGGTCAAGGTCAACGGGGAGCCGGTCCGCGACCTCGGTACCCGCGTCGATCCCGAGACCGATCGGGTGTCCGTGGACGACCACCCCGTCCGGGCCGAGCGGACCGTCTACTGGGCAGTCCACAAGCCCCGCGGCTACCTGTGTACCAACCACGACCCGGGCGGGCGGCCGCTCGCCCTCGACCTCATCCCGCACGTCGATCAACGCGTCTACACCGTCGGCCGATTGGATGAGGACAGCGAGGGGTTGCTCCTCATGACCAACGACGGCGACCTGGCCCAGCAACTGATGCACCCGCGCTTCGGCGTTGAGAAGACGTACGAGGTGCTGGTGGCTGGCTCGCCGTCGCCGGCCGACCTGCGACAACTGATCACCGGCGTCTACCTGGCCGAGGGCCGGGTGAAGGCGAAGTTCGTCAAGCGGTTCAAGCGTCAGGGCGACAGCACCTGGCTGAAGATCGTCCTGGCCGAGGGGAAGAACCGCGAGATCCGTCGCATGCTGGCCCGGCTTAATCACAAGGTCATGCGCTTGCGCCGGGTGGCGATCGGCCCGGTCCGGCTGGACCGGCTGCCGAAGGGGAAGTCGCGGAAGCTGGCGCTGCCGGAGATCGAAGGCCTGCATCGTGCGGTATTGAGGCGAGAGCCGCGATCGGTGTCCGGTTCCTGAGCCGGCGTTCTCAGACCGCCATCGGCGACGATCTGGCGCCCGGGAGAGTGGACGCAAATCCTTACCCGCACACGCGGTACGCCAGGCCGCCTCACACCGCCACACATGCATGCCAAGTGGCGGCCTGAGGAATTCTGACCGGAATTGACCCCTCTCGGATTTGCGTTCTGAAAAAAGGGATCGTACACTCTGGCCCTCCCCGGACCCAGCATGATCCTCCAGCGCACCGCCCGCACGATCGAGAACATCCCCCTCGCGGAGCGCACCTTCCGGGTTCGCCTCGACTGTCCGGAAATCGCCGCCGCGATCCGCCCCGGGCAGTTCGTCATGCTCCGGCTGCCGGGCCGCGACGACCCCCTCCTGGGCCGACCCTTTGCCCTGTACGACACCGTCCTGGACGCGGCCGGGACCGCCATCGGGCTCGACATCGTCTACCTCGTCGTCGGCAAGATGACGGGTCTCCTATCCCAGGTCCAGGCGGGCGAGCCGGTTGAGGTGTGGGGCCCGCTCGGGAACGGGTTCCCGGACTTCGCGGGCGAAGAGCACGTCATCTGCGTCGCCGGCGGTATCGGACAGACGCCATTCCTGGCCTACGCCCGCGAGCTGCTCGGCGGTCGCGGCTACGGCGGCGACGCCCCGCGACGACGCGTGCAGCGCGTCACACTCTACTACGGGGTGCGAACCGCGAACCTGGCCGCGGGAGTGGATGATTTTCGACAGGCCGGCTGCGAGGTGCACCTGGCGAGCGACGACGGGTCGCTGGGCTTCGGGGGTTTCGTGACCGAGCTGTTGGCCCGCGACCGTCCGGTCGGCCCGTTCGTCGGCTGCGGCCCGGAACCGATGCTGCACGCGCTGGCGACGCTCACGGCCCAATGGCGAGCGAAATGTTACGTGTCATTGGAGACGCCGATGGCCTGCGGCTTCGGGGCGTGTTTCAGTTGCGTGACCAGGGTGAAGACCCCCGGGGGATGGGATTACAAGCGCGTCTGCGTGGAAGGACCGGTGTTCGACGCGGCGGGGCTGGAGTGGGAGAGCTGACCGAGGCCGGTCATGAGCGCGGATGGCTGCAGGTTGTTTTGTGGGGCCCGGCGAACCGGGAGCGTGAGTGACCGGAGGAGCTTCCTCCGGTCGCTCACGCTCCCGGTTCGCCGATGACTGGTCTC
>DATFWZ010000019.1:0-11972 GCA_035258765.1 Gemmataceae bacterium | reverse complement strand
CCCAAGGGGGCAGACGTGATCTTGCAGGTCCACTACCATCGCAACGGCAAGCCCGAGAAGGACCGGACCAAGATTGGGCTATACTTCGCGAAGAAACCTGTGGAGCGGCCGTACCAGACGCTGGTCCTCGGGCCGCGAAACCCGTTGTTCCTCAACATCCCGGCCGGGAAAGAGGACCACAAGATTGAGGGGACCATCTACCTGCACTCCGACTGCACCATGCACTCGGTCATGCCCCACATGCACCTGATCGGCAAGTCGATCAAGGTGACCATGACCCCGCCGGGCGGCGAGCCAACGACGCTCGTGGAGATCAAGGAGTGGGATTACAACTGGCAGGAGACCTACTGGTTCAAGGAGCCGCTCAAGCTGAAGGCCGGGACGCGGCTGGACGTCGAGGGCATCTACGACAACAGCTCGAAGAACCCGAACAACCCCCGCAACCCGCCGGCGGTCGTCCTGTTCGGCGAGCAGACGACCAACGAGATGCTCTTCGGCTTCATGGGCGTGACCAGTGAAGACAAGAAGCGGGTGATCGCCCGCCCGTTCCCGCTGGGGGCGAAGGAGAAATAGCGACCACCGTGCAAGCGGGCCGCTTGCGGACATTCATCGTCGCAAGCGGCCCGCTTGCGGATTGCATACGATGTAGAAGTGCCTCACGAGACTCACCACGGACCTGCCATGAAATACCTTCTCGCCGCCGGCCTCGGCGTGCTCCTCGTGCTCCCGACGCGGGCGGACGAACAGAAAGACCCGCCGCCCAAGACACCGCCGACCTACGAAATCCCCTACCGCCTCACCAACACCAAGCACGTCATGGTGCGGGTGAAATTGAACAGCAAGGGTCCGTTCAATTTCATCATCGACACCGGGGCGCCGGCCCTGATCATGACCGAGGAGGTCGCCAAGAAGGCGGGCGGGAAGGAGAAGGACGGCTGGACCAGTTTCGACAGGGTCGAGCTTGAGGGCGGGCTGTCGATCCCCAAGCCTCGCGGGATCGCCATCGACATGTTCCAGCTCAAGGGCATGAACTCGATGGGCCTCGCGGGCGTCGAGCTGCACGGCGTGATTGGTTACAACGTCCTGTCCGGCTATCGCATCGAGTACGACTTCACCGAGCCCAAGCTCAAGTGGACCCCGGTCGATTTTGACGCCCCGGCCCCGAAGCGGATCGTGGACAAGGGCGGGTCTCAGGGCGGGCTCGAACTGATCGGCGAGCTGATGAAGTTCCTGGCGGCGTTCAGCGGGATCAAGCCGAACTACGACGTCCACCCCCGCGGGTTCCTCGGGGCGGAACTCAAGGCCGAGTCGAAGGTCCTGGTCGTGAAGTCGGTCATTGCCGGCGGGCCGGCCGACAAGGCCGGGCTCAAGGCCGGTGACCGCATCCAGACGGCGCACGGGAAGTCGGTTGGGTCGCCCGAAGACATGCTTGAGGCCGTGAAGAAGCTGCCGGAAGGCACGTCCGTGAAGCTGACGCTGAAGCGCGGCGACGACTCCAAAACGATCACCGTCGAACTCGGGAAGGGGCTGTAAGCCATGAAGAAGATCTTCGCCGCCCTGCTCGTAGTGCCCCTCTCCGCCGCGCTTTCGGCCGCCGACACCAAGGAGGAGCCGAAGCCGCAAGCCGTTAAGTTCGAGCTGGTCCCGTCCGGGCACTTCATCGTCAAGGTGAAAGTGAACGGGCACGGGCCGTACAACTTGATCTTCGATACGGGGGCCCCGGCCACCCTGATCACCCCGAAGGTCGCCCAGGAGGCCGGGTTGGTCCAGAAGGCGAAGGACAAGCCGCTCATCCCGTTCTTCGGCATGATGGGACAAGTGAAAGTCAAGGACTTCCAGGTCGGCGACGTGAAGGCCGACGACGTGTCGGCCATGATCATGGACCACCCGACCGTCAAGCTTTTCTCCAAGGAGTACGAGAAGAAGTACGGGGCCGTTGAGGGGATCGTCGGGTTCCCGTTCTTCGCCCGGTTCAAGATGACGGTGGACTACAAGGCCAAGGAGATGACCTTCTTTCCGAACGGGTACAAGGCGACGGACGTGATGCAGGATCTGATGCAGACGGTCATGGCCGCAATGAGCTCCAAGCCGGAGCCGAAGGTCGCAGCGCCGGCCGGACTTTGGGGGCTCGAGCTGGCCAAGGGCTCGTCCGACGAGGCCGACGGTGTGGACGTGAAGGCGGTTCACGAGGGCGGGGCGGCCGCCGAGGCGGGGTTGAAGGCGGGCGACCGCCTGTTGACGATCGACGGCCGGTGGACCGACTCGCTCGCGGACGCCTACGTGGCCGCCGGGTACGCCAAGCCGGGCAAGCCGATCGCGGTCGTCGTCAAGCGGGACGGCAAGGAGGTGAAGCTGACGGTTTCGCCGAAGACGGGGCTTTAGCGCCCAGTCAAGTATTGCGGCAAAACCCGAAAACTCATGCGGCGGGGGTAGATGTTCGCATCACCCCCGCCGATGTTTTTGAGCTAGGCTTCACGGTCACCCGCGAGGCCCGTGATGTCGAACGATGCATGGATCGAGATGTTTCGGCTCATCCCGGAAGAGGAACGGACCAAGCTGGTCATCGTTCTGCAGAACGCGTCGGAAATCTCGGTGGACACGCTGATTCGGTTCGAGCCACATTTCCTCCTCCTCCGCGGCCGGGTGGCCGGGACCATCGACGAGGCCCGGGGGTTCTTCGTCCCGTATAACCAGATGCTCTACTTGCGGCTTGAACGCGTGGTCTCGGTGGGGGAAATGGAGGCGATGTTCCCGCAGGAGCTGCCGCCGATGGCCGAGGAGGTGAGGCCGGCGGGCGAGACGCCGATGATCCCGCCGTCCGAGCGGCCGACGCCGACCGTCCCGACCGATCCGGCAACCGCGTCGCGAATCCTGATGGAGCGCATCCGGGCCATGCGGGCCAGCTCGGCCTCACGATTCCCGTCGCAGATGTAACCCTTTCACGAGCGCATCGCCAGCAGCGTCGCGGTCGCGGTCCGGGCGAATTCCGGATCGTTGATGTGCAGGTCAAGCTCAATCAGTCGCACCGACGGGCTGAGCCAATTGCGCAGGCTCTGAAACAGGGCCTGATCCGCTTCGGGCCACCAGAACGCCCCACCCTCCTTGTCGATCGCGGAAACGCCCTTGAGCGGCACCAGGACCGCGGTCGGGCCCCTGGCCGCGCTGGCCTTCTCGGCGATCTCCTTGCCGAGGCGGTCGTTCTCCTCGGGCGTGGTCCGCATCAAGGTGACGGTCGGGTTGTGCTGGTAGAAGCGCCGGCCTTCGAACTTTCGCGGCACGGTGTCCGGCGGCCCGAAGTTGACCATGTCAAGGGCCCCCAGGGAGACCACCTGCGGAACCCCGCGGAGCCCCGCGGCTGTCAGTCGGTCCTTGCCCGCGGTCAACACCCCACCGACCAGCTCGTCGGCTAACTCGGTGGTTGTAATGTCGAGCACCGCGGCGATGAGCCCGTCGGCGATCATGGCTTCCATCGTCCGACCGCCGGTCCCGGTCGCGTGGAAGACGAGGACCTCGTATCCGACGGGTTCCAATTGGCGCCGGCACGCCTCCACGCACGGGGTCGTGACCCCGAACATGGTTGCGGTGATGAGGGGTTTGTCCGCGACAGCCGCCTGCCGCTTCGCGTTAGCCATTCCCGCCATCGCATGCGCGGCATTCGCGAGGACCTGCCGCGTGAACCGATTCAGACCGCAAATGTCTGTGACCGAATTCACCATGCAGATGTCGCGAACGCCGACGTACGGCTGAACCTGTCCGCTCGCGAGCGTACTCACCATGAGTTTGGGCACGCCATACGGTAACCCGCGCATCGCGGCCGTGCCGATCGTGGTGCCCGCCGACCCGCCGAGCCCGAGCACCCCTTGAACCTTGCCCTCGGCATGCAGCCGCTCGACGACACGAGCGGCACCGGTCGCCGCGAGAGTCACCGCCCGGCCGCGGTCGCCCGACCGCCGGACCTCGTCCGCCGACGTCCCGGCCGCTGCAAACACTTCCTCCCGCGACACATCCGGTGTGATCGCCGGCGGGCCCATGACGCCCGCGTCGATCACCAACGTCGCGGCTCCCGCCGACCGGAGCAGGTCGCGCACGAACCCGATCTCGGTCCCCTTGGTGTCCAGGGTGCCGATGAGCACAACGGGCATGGCCTAGCCCTCCGCGAAGCAGCGCGACAATTCGCGCTCTATGATAACGGTGTCACCTTTGAATGACTTCGCCAGAGAGAGGTTCTCATGCGACCGTTCTGGGCCCGCGTCCTCCGGAACACCGGAGGCGTCGGCATTGCGTTGGCCGTCATCGGATATGGACTGGCTCAGGCGTTCCTCTTCACGCACCGAGCGTACGCCGGCGACGCATACAATTCGGAAAACGAACGGGTTCTGTGGCAAACGCCGCTGGTCATGGCGACCATCGGAATGCTCATGACCGGCGGCCTCGAGGCGTTCCTCGGCCTGATCCGCAAGCCGGCCCCGGCGCCGGTCGAAGTCCCCGTTCCGGCCAACTCCGCGCACCCGTGAGCTTTTTCTCCCGCGAGGAATGTCTGCAGCGCCTCCGCGGACAGATCGCCGCCGGCAAGCCGATCATCGGCGGCGGGGCCGGCACCGGGATCAGCGCGAAGTGCGCCGAGGCCGGCGGGATCGACCTGATCATTATCTACAACTCTGGCCGATTCCGAATGGCCGGTCGCGGATCGCTCTCCGGCATGATGCCGTACGGAGACGCCAACCAGGTCGTCGTCGAAATGGCCCGCGAGGTCCTGCCGGTCGTCCGGCACACCCCGGTCCTGGCCGGCGTCTGCGGCACCGACCCGTTCCGGGTCATGAAGCTCTTCCTCCGCGACCTGCTGGCGATGGGCTTCAGCGGCGTGCAGAACTTCCCGACCGTCGGCCTCATCGACGGCTCATTCCGGCAGGGCCTCGAAGAAACGGACATGGGTTTTGACAAGGAGGTCGAAATGATCCGCCTGGCGCGCGAGTTGGGCCTCTTGACCTGTCCGTACGTGTTCACCGAGGCCGAGGCGCAGGCCATGGCGAAGGCCGGCGCCGACGTGCTCATCCCGCACATGGGCCTGACCACCAAGGGGTCGATCGGTGCCAGGTCGGCCCTGACGCTGGACGACGCAGCCAAGCGGGTCCAGGCGCTTCACGACGCGGCCAAGCAAGTCAATCCCGACATCATCGTCCTGTGCCACGGCGGGCCGATCTCGGAACCGGATGACGCCGCGTACGTCCTCAAGCGCACCCGCGGCGTCGTCGGTTTTTTCGGCGCCTCGAGCATCGAGCGTCTGCCGACGGAAGTGGCCATCACCGATTGCGTCCGGAAGTTCAAGTCGATCGCGCCCTGAGCCCCGGATTGCTAAAATGTCTCCGTCCCGTCTCCGGAGACAGCCATGAACCTCTCTCGCCGCGACGTCCTCGCACTCACCTCGGGTGCGGTGGTCGCATCCGCCGTCCCGTCCGCGTCCGCGGCCGACTCAACCGAGCCGTTCGGCTACTCGTTCAACACCAGCACGATCCGCGGGCAAAAAGTTCCCGTCGATGAGGAAGCCCGGATCGCGGCCAAGGCCGGCTACAACGCGTTCGAGCCATGGATCGGCGAGCTGCAGTCGTTTGTCACTAAGGGCGGCAACCTCAAGGACCTGGGCAAGCTGATTGCCGATCTCGGGCTCAAGGTCGAGAGCTCGATCGGGTTCGCCAAGTGGATCGTGGACGACGCCCTGGAGCGTCAGAAGGGCCTCGACGAGGCCAGGCGCGACATGGAAATGGTCGTGGCCATCGGCGGGGCCCGGATCGCGGCCCCGCCGGCGGGGGCCACCGAAAAGCCCGTCACCGACCTCTACGCGATCGCCGACCGATACCGCACGCTGGCCGAGCTCGGGGCCAAGATCGGGATCATACCCGAGGCCGAGGTTTGGGGATTCTCCAAGACCCTATCGAAGCTGGGCGAGACGGTCCTGGTGGCGATGGAGAGCGGGCACCCGAAGGCGTGCGTCCTGCCGGACGTGTATCACCTGTACAAGGGGGGCTCGGGGTTCGACGGGCTGCGCATGCTCCAGGGCAAGGCCATCGGCATCTTCCACGTCAACGACTACCCGAAGGACAAGGACCGCAAGTCGATCAAGGACGCGGACCGCGTCTTCCCGGGCGACGGAGTCGCCCCGCTCAAGGAGACGTTCCGCACGCTCCGCGATATCGGCTACCGGGGGATGCTGTCGCTGGAGCTGTTCAACCCGGAGTACTACAAGCAGGATGCCTTGGAGGTGGCCAGGACCGGGTTGGAGAAGACCAGGGCCGCGGTGAAATCGGCGCTCGCTTGAGCCGCCCGCGCGTAACCCCGGATTCAACGTAATCGTAATCACATCGCGAGGGCGACGCCGGGGCTTCCTGTGGGCACGAGATTCCGATCTTGTGCGCCCTCCGACAAGATCGGAATCTTGTCGCCACATCGACCCGATCGCGTCGCCCTCGCTTGGCTCATCGGGCTCCGCCTCACACTCCACGCGCTTCCTGAAGTCGGCCCGAACGGTGCCACGCCCGCAACGTCACGGCGACGTACGTCAATGCGGCAACCCACTGCACGGTGGCCACGTACAGGTAAATGCGGTGCAAAAGGTAGAAGGCCGGGTAATCCACAACCCGGCCCTCGACTCCGAATTCGACGTGCCCCTCGATCGCCGGGTGCAGGATGGCGAGCGCCACGAGCCCGCCGGCCATGACTCCCCAAAGCGCCCAGCGCGCCCGGCGGAGTCCGCCCGCAGACAACTGATCCCAGCCAAGGATAATGAGGGCGACCGCCCCGATCACGTTCATCCTGTCCGTCACGTGCCGGGTGACCTGGGCTTGCCACCACGAACCGAGCACCCGCGTGCCGGTCGGGACGACGACCGCCGCGTAGAAAAAGAACCCGCCCTGCCAGATCATCAGGGCCTGGAGGACGAGGAACCGGCGAAACGTCTGCATCGGCTTACGGTGACGGGGCGGGCTCGGTCTGCTTGTCACCGGATGGTGTAATGACCGGCTCGGGGTTCGGCGACAGGCCCCACACCCCGGCCCGGGCGACCAGGACTCCCCAGTTGGTCAACGCGGCCACGAACGCGCAGACCACCACCGCGATCGCCATGACCCGGGCCAGCCGCCGACGCTTGCCCTCCTCCCGGACCACCGTCTCGGATGCGACCCGTCCGAGCTCGGCCGCGTGCGCCCGGCTTTCCAACGCCGCCAGGTACTCGGAAACGGCGCGAAGGACCGCCCCGGCATCCGCGGGTCGGTCGTCGGGATTACTGGCCATGCATCGAAATGCCAGGTCGATCAGGTCCGGGTCGGCCCCGCAGCGGCACAGGCGCCGGCCGGCGTCCGACAGGTCGCCGGCCACCGATTGCCGGCGGATAGCCTCCGCGTCCGGCCCGACGTAGGGCGGTTCGCCAGTCAGTATTTCGCACAGCACCGCGCCCAAGCCGAACACGTCACAACGAACGTCAGCCCCGGCGCTCTCGCCGCGGGCTTGCTCGGGCGACATGTAGGCCGGGGTACCGAGGACCCAGTGCCCTTCCTTCATGGCCGGCGGGGGTTGCCAACAGCTGTCTGGCGTCCCGAGGATCTTGGCCACGCCCCAGTCCATGACGAGGACTTCGCCGTGCCGCCCGAGCATCACGTTCGACGGCTTGAGGTCCCGGTGGACGACCCCCTGCTCGTGGGCGTGGGCGACCGCGGCGCACATGCGCTCGAATACCCGGAGCCACCGCGACAACTCGTGACCGCGATCTTCCCGCCGGGCCAGTCGGCTCGAGAACGTGTCGCCGCGGAGGAACGGCATGACGAAATACGGGCGCCCGTCCGGCAGCATCCCGGATTCGTAGACGGGGATGATGTTCGGGTGGTGGAGCCGGCCGGCGACGAGCGGCTCACGGCCGAACTGCTGCCCGGCCTCGGAGTCGGGGTCGATGTCCGGGTCGAGCACCTTGACCGCCAGCTCGCGGTCGAGGGTCTCGTCGTAGACGCGCAGGACGACGCCCATCCCACCCCGGGCGACCTCGTGCAGCACCCGCAGCCGGCCGAGCCGGTGCGGGACGGTGGCCGGTAGGCGCGAGAGGGACGAGTCTGCCGCACCGTTGATAGGAATGACTCGAAACTGGACGGTCGCGTCCGCGTTCTGCCGCGCCGCCTCCGTGGAATTGATATCCATCGTCCTTGACCTCTCCGACCAGACTGGCGAACACCGATCGGCCGAGGACCTGGCCCGGCGCGGGTCGGTGCGAGACTCGCCCAATCCTAGCTCCTCCCGCCCGGGCCGAAAGATCGGCCCCGGCCAAGAATCGCGGATTTCCTCCATTCACGGCAGAAGATTCGGCCGAGGGACGAGGTCGACGGCTTTCGTTCCGATCCCGCAAAAATTCGCGGCGGCATGAAATGGAAACCAGACCATCAGCCCACACGCCGGAGGACATACCCGGCCGGGTCAACCTCCTGACGGAGGATCCGCAGCTCCTCTTCGGTCGGAGTCGGCGTCTCCATGACCGTCGCGGGATCGTCGAGCCGGAACCCGGTCGCCGCGACGACCTGCGCCATCGTCGTCCCCGGGTGAAGGCTGAGGACTCGCATCCGCTTCGTTTGCGGATGGAAGTCGAGGACGGCGAGCTCCGTGATCACCCGGTGCGGCCCGGTGCCGCGCGGAAGCCCCGCTGCCTCGCGCGCGCCTGGCCCGGTGAGGTAGCCAGGGGACGTCATGAAATCGAGCTTCTCGACAAACTTCTTCGGGTCGTGCCGCATGATGATGAGCGTCCGCCAGCAGAAGGAGGCGAGGTCGTTCGCGCCCCCGCTCCCGGGGAGCCGCACCTTCGGCTTCGGATAGGTGCCGCCGATGTGAGTAGAGTTGAGGTTGCCATAAGGGTCAATCTGAGCCCCGCTCAGGAACGTGTAGTCGATCATCCCGCGCTGGCAGAACTGCATGACGTCGGCCATGCTCGTGGCCATGACCGCTTTGTGCGTGGTCCGCGAGTCGCCGACCGAGATCGGCATGGTGGGCAGTCGCGGGGCGACGCCGCCGGCCTCGAAGCAGATCACGAGGTTCGGGGCGTGCGTCTTCTGGGCCAGCATGGCCGCGGCGCAGGGCACGCCGGTGCCGACGGCCACGGTCCGCCCGTCCTCCAGGACCCGGGACGCGCAGGCAATCATCAACTCGACGGGGGTGTAGGTCATGCAAGTCTCCGCGCCGCGGCTGAACTCACCGGCCGCTGAACACCACACCCCCGGACCCCAAGATTTGTTCGAGCTCCTCAACGGCTACCGCCGACGGGTTGATCGCGAAGTCGTCGCCGAGCCGGAAGTGGGCGTGCCGGGCCGAGCCGTCGCGAACCTTCACAAAGACCGGACACGGCCCGCGCGACCGCTGTAGGATCCTCCCGATCGTGTCCACCGTTTCCGGCCCGTGCCGCCCGGACGCGAGGACCAGAGTCAACGCCTTGGTCAACTCCGTCTTTGCCTGGTCGAGCGTGATCAGCCGCCGGACCACGACCATGTTCCCGCCGTTTCGGCGGTCCGGTTCCACTACGGCTTCCACCAACAACACGCGATCGTCCACGACGTCGTCGGAGTAGCGGGCGGTCTCCTCCGACCAAACGACACACTCGACCTGGCCGGTGAAATCCTCGACCTTGAACCGGGTGTACCGGCCGCGGTTGCCGGTAAAGAAGCGGACCCCCGTCAACATCCCGCCGAAACGGACCTCGGCCCCATGTCGGGCCTCGTTCACCTGCATACAGCTGTGCGTCGCGAACCGCTTGAGCGCGCCATCGAACTCCGCGAGCGGGTGGCTCGAAAAGTAGAAATCGAGGGCTTCTTTCTCGTGCTTGAGCTGTTCGGTGTTCGACCACCGGGGGACGTTCGGTAGCGGCGTCGCGTCTCGTTGACCCGGGTCGCCGTTCGCCTCGCCCTCGGCCTCGATCAGGTCGAAGATGTTGCGCTGCCCCCGCCGCCGGTCGCTCTGCATGTCCTCGGCCGCTTGCACGGCCCCGGGGAGCGCCGCCAACAGCTGAGCCCGGTGGGCGAACGGCTGGGCGAACGCGTCCATCGCCCCGGCCTTGATCATCCGCTCAATGCCTGACTTCGGCACAACTTTCAGGTCCACGCGCTCGCAGAAATCGTACAGGTCGCGGAACGGCCCCTTCTCGCGCCGGGCCCGCAGGATCTCCTCGGCCGCCCCGCGACCGAGCCCCTTGATGGCCACGAGTCCAAAGACGATCTGGCCGTCCTCGACGGTGAAGTCCGGTTCGCCCTCGTTGACATCGGGGGGCAGAACCGTCACGCCGAATTTCTTCGCGTCCGCTATGTGTTCGACGAGCATCTCGCGCTTGTTCCCGTCGTCGATCTCGCTCGACAGGAGTGCGGCCATGAACTCCGGGGTGAAGTGCCGCTTCAGATACGCGGTGTGGTACGAGATGTGCGCGTACGCGGCGCTGTGGGACTTGTTGAAGCCGTAGCCGCCGAACTTCACGATGAGGCCGAAGATCTCCTCGGCCTTCAGCGGGCCCAGCCCGCGATCCTTGGCCCCGCGGACAAACTCGGCCCGGCGGGCGTCGATCACATCCACCTTCTTCTTGCTAATCGCCTTGATGCACGCGTACGCGTCCGACAGCTCGATCCCACCCAGCCGGTTCAGGATGCGCATGATGGCCTCCTGGTAGACCATCACGCCGTGAGTCTCCCCGAGGACTTCCTCCATGACCGGGTGCGGGTAGACCGGCCTGCGTCGGCCGTGCTTGCAGTCGATGTAATCGTCCACCATCCCGCCCTCAAGCGGACCGGGGCGGTACAGGGCCGTACAGGCGATGATGTCGCGGATGTTGTCCGGCCGGAGGCGCTTGAGCAGCTCCCGAAAACCCTCCCTTTCGAATTGAAAGACGCCCTTCGCGTCGCCGCGCTGGAGCATCTTGAATGTTTCCGGGTCGTTGAGCGGCAGTTTGTTGAGGTCGTACCCGATATGCTCGAGTTCCTCCAACCTGGCCCGCTCGCCCGGCGGAAGCTTCTCGCGCTGTCCGGCCGCGCCGCGGGTCTTCTTGATGAGCTGGACCGTCGCATCCACGAGGGATAGGGTGCGCAGGCCCAGAAAGTCCATCTTCAGCATCCCGACCTTTTCCAGGTCGCCCATGACCCATTGGGTCGTCAGGGCCTGCCGGGTCTCGCCGCTCTCATCCTTGCGTTTGACGATCTGAACCGGCACGAAATCGGTAAGCGGGCCGTTGGCGATGACCACGCCCGCGGCGTGCGTCCCGGCATTCCGGTTGGTACCCTCGAGTCTGCGCGCGATGTCCACCCACTCCCGCGTGGCCGGGTCGCTCTCATATTCGCGGCGGAATTCGGAGGATTGCTCGAGTGTCTCGTCGAGGCTGTACGGGATGGTCGTTGACCCCTTGGTCGGGACCAGCTTGCATAGGTAGTTGACGCGGTCGAG
The DNA here is from genome assembly GCA_035258765.1 of Gemmataceae bacterium. Taxonomy (GTDB): domain Bacteria; phylum Planctomycetota; class Planctomycetia; order Gemmatales; family Gemmataceae; genus SIAJ01. The sequence continues at coordinate 530 of DATFWZ010000019.1, read as the reverse complement.
CGAGATGTCCAGCACCCGCCCGACGTCCTTGAGGGCCGCCTTGGCCGCCAGCGTGCCGAACGTGCCGATCTGGGCGACGCTTTGCTCCCCGTACCGGCGCTTGACATAGTCGATCACCTGCTCGCGGCGGTCCTGGCAGAAGTCGATGTCGATGTCGGGGGCCTCGGTCCGGCTCGGGTCGAGGAAGCGCTCGAAAAGCAGGTCGTACTCGAGCGGATCGACGTGGCTGAGAAAGAGGAGGTAGGAAACCAATGCCCCGCACGCCGACCCGCGGGCCCCGCACGGGATGCCGCTCTCGCGGGCGAAGCGGACGAAGTCCCAGACGATGAGGAAATAGCTCGCGTACCCCATGCGGCCGATGATCCCCAGCTCGTGATCGAGCCGGGCGATGACTTCGGGTCGCGGTTCCGCTCCGTAGCGCTCGCGCATGCCTCGTTCGCACAAGTCGCGCAGGTGCGCGTCCGGGCTCTTGCGATTCGGCGGGTCGAAGACGGGGAACCGGCGGGTCTTGAAGTCTATCTCGATGTGAA
>DATFWZ010000018.1:0-17140 GCA_035258765.1 Gemmataceae bacterium | reverse complement strand
CCGCCTCGCCGAACCCCGCCTTGGCCGGCCGAACTGTGACCTTTACCGCGACGGTCGCGCCCACCTCTCCGGTAGCCGCCGTGCCAACTGGTGTCGTCCTATTCAGGGTGGACGGCAACCTGATCGGCTACGCCGTAATCGACACCTCCGGGCACGCGGTGCTGAAGGTCACCATCACTCGGTCCGGTACGCGTAGGCACCCGTTATTCTCGCCATTCGGGCGCGGCACTCACGTCGTCACGGCCGAGTACGCAGGCGACGGCAGCTTTGCTCTCAGTATCTCGCCCCAACTGACCCTGACCGTGGTGTAGCGGCCGCTGTGCCGGGCCCGCCCCTTGCAGAGGGCGGCCTCGACCAGGGTCTGGCGCATCGCCTCGGCCGCGGCAGCGAAGAAGTGGGGGGCGGGGGGACCACAACCGGTTGCGCGGACCGGCGGTCCCCATTCCCCTCGGCGGTCGGCTCGGGGCACGTGGGCCGGTCCGTCAGCCGGAGGACGTGCCCTCACGCCGGGAGAATAAACGCGGAGTCACTTCAAGCGAGAATTGTCCACATCATTAGCACGTTATGGCCGCCGGCGGCCGCCACAACAAGCGCCCGCTTGGCCGTTTCCTGCCCGCGGACGTCGGCGAAATCCACATCGTACCGGTTCAGCTTCGGCTCCAGGTCCGCCATACCGCTGGTCGCGGGGTCGAGCTCGAGCCGGCCGGACAACAGACCGACCGCGTCGTTCAGCGTGCCGACGCCGAACACTTGAAGCTCCTCGACCACGGCCGCCTCGCGGGCGTTCTCCAAGGGGACGAGGAGGCGCCGGAAACCCCGTTCTCGGGCCTCCATCGCCATTGACAGAGCGCCTTTGACCGGCCGTACCGCCCCGTCCAGGGCCAACTCGCCGATGGTCGCGGAGTCGTCCAGTTGCTCGGGTCGGAGCTGCCGGGTCGCGGCGAGCAGGCCGAGAGCGATCGGCAGGTCAAATGCCCCGGCGTCCTTGCGCAGGTCGGCGGGGGCCAGGTTAATGACGGTGCGGCCGTCCGGGAGCTGGTAGCCGAGGTTGCACAGCGACCGCTCGATGCGGTGGATACTCTCGCGGACAGACGCCTCGGGCAGTCCGACGATGATGGTCTTGGGAAAATTAGCGGCTGAGTTGTCGACCTCGACCTCGACGGGGACGGCCTCGATGCCGACGAGGGCGAATGTGTTCAGCTTCGCGAGCATGGGCGGGCCGGGCCCGGTGGGGAGCGACTCATAACCCGGGGGATTGTACCGCCCCGCGGCGCCCGGAAGCAATCGTCAAGACGAAAGATGGCAACGTGGGTTCCGTAAGTCCGTAGGGTGGGTCAAGTCGCGCTTCGCCGCACGGACGGAATTAGATCTACTTGAACAGCTCGTCTTTGATCTTGGTCTCGGGCGGCTTGTTGTGCGTGATCAGCCTCTTGTACGCGAATCGCGTGAGCGGGACGTAAAGCGCCGCGATGAGCAGCGCATGATACAGCCGGAACATCCCCGGCGACATTCCAGCGATGTACTCTGGCGGCGGGCCCTTCTCGTCCATGAACACGCTCTCGTCCAGCCATCCCTCGATCAGGGTCCAGAAGAAGAGATACCAGACGAGCAGCCCGATCATGGTCAGGACTGCGAGGATTCCCGGTAGCCACCAGAGGATGAGTTCGCCGGCCGAGGGGGCGTAGACCTGCTTCACCTCGGGGCGGGTACGCTTGACCGTGTCGTACCCGCAGTGCAGGCAGATGCGGGCGTCCATGGACGACAGCTCCATGGCGCAGAACGGGCACCGCGGAAGCGTGCTATTTTCCTGCGTCACGGTGTACTTGTTCGGGTCGTACTCGTCGTCCATGACCCCGTACCCCGGCTTCGGGGCTTCTGGTTGAGGCGGCGGGGGCGGGGGGACGGCCTTGCCCTTCGCTGTTGCGCCGGCCGGCTTGCTGGCCGCGGCCGGCCCCGCCGGGGCCTTGACCGGGTAGATGTGCCCGCACCCCTTGCACCGGATCTTCTTCCCGACGTGCTCGTCCGACACCTTGACTTGTTTTTCGCACTCGGGACACGCTATCACAAACGTGGTCGCCATCGGCATTCGCTCCCCGACTTGATGGGGTTCAGCATAGGGCGGAGGTCCCCCCGGATGCAAGAAGGAACGCCGCCCCGGTTGCTCGTCTCGGTCGCCACGTACAACGAACGCGACAACGTCCCCCGGTTGATCGAGGAAATCCACCGGTACGCCGCCCAGGCGGACGTCCTGGTCGTGGACGACAATTCCCCGGACGGGACCGGCCGCGTCGTGGACGAACTGGCCGCCAATGACCCGCGGATCAAGGCCCTGCACCGCCCCGGCAAGCTCGGGCTGGGCACGGCCATCATCGCCGCCATGCGCTACGCCATGGCGCACGGGTACGACCTGCTGCTGAACATGGACGCTGACTTCAGCCACTCGCCGCGGTACATCCCGGCCCTGCTCGCGGGCATGGACCGGCGGGACGTCATGATCGGATCGCGGTACGTCCGCGGCGGGGGGACTGAGAACTGGCCGAAGACCCGCGAATGGATCAGCAAGGGGGTCAACGGATTGGTCCGGTTCTTCTTCCGGATGGGCGTCCGCGACGCCAGCGGGGCGTACCGGTGTTACCGGGTTTCGAAGCTGCGCGACGTGCGGTTCGACCTGATGGTGTCTCGCGGCTACTCATTCCAGCAGGAAATGTTGTACCGGTGCAAACTGGCCGGGTGCCGGCTGGGCGAAACGCCGATCATCTTCGAGAACCGTCGGCACGGGAAGTCGAAGGTGAACGCGAAAGAGGCGGCCCGGTCGTTCGCGACGATCGTGTACCTGGGTGTGCGAGCCCTGCTCGGCGCGGAGCGCCGAGCCAGTGAGCGTCCCGTAGGACAGGTTTCCCAACCTGTCCTACGGGACGGTGGGACGTAAATGTGGGTGCGACGGTGCCGACTGCTCCAAAGCTGCCCGCGTCCCGTTGGACAGGTTGGGAAACCTGTCCAACGGGACGCTCGTAAGGTCCGTCCCGATGAACACAGCCGACCTCGACCACCTGTTGGAACAATCGCTTGCCGATCGGCACGTCCAGGCGGCCGAGAAGGCGGCCCTGGCCGACTGGGCCGCGCGGCACGCCCGCGACGAGGCCGACCGGGCCGTCGCCCGCAGCCGGGCGTTTGCCGTCGCCCGGTCCGCTATTCAGGGCGAGGCGCTCCAGGTGGTTGACTGGCTGGAAGAAGTGGTCAAGGTGTTCGCCCGGCCGGTCGCCGCCCCGGTCACCCTGGAAGCGGCCGCTGCTTTCTTCAGTCCCGGATCGACATGTATCCAGGAAGTGCTGCGACAGTTCAACTCCGCCCGGCAGACGTGCGACGTGTGCGTATTTACCATCACCGACGACCGGATCACCGACGCCATCCTCCGGGCCAATGCCCGCGGGTTGAAATTACGGGTCGTCACGGACGACGAGAGGTGTCACGACCTCGGATCGGACATCGACCGGTTGAAGGCCGCCGGGATTCCGTGCAAGATGGACGTGGGCAATGTCGCCCACATGCACCACAAGTTCGCCCTGTTCGACGGCAAGCGGCTCATGACCGGGAGCTTCAACTGGACCCGCAGCGCCAGCGAGCAGAACGAGGAAAGCCGGCTCACGACCGCGGACCCGGCCCTGGTGGCCGCATTCGCGGAGCGGTTCGAACGGCTGTGGGCCCGGATGCGTGACCATTAGGCAGTGAGCAGTCAGCAGTCAGCAGTGGCTGAAACTGCTCACTGCTTACTGCTTGCTCACTGGAGAGTGTGCGTTGGTATTCGACTTGCCGCTGACGGACCCCCGCCACCCGTTCCACGTCCATCACATGGAAATGGCCCTGGACGAAGCGATCGTCGCGGCCGATGAGGACGAGGTGCCGGTCGGGGCCGTGGTCGTGTCGTTGGAGATGGGCGTGATCGGCCGGGCCCACAACCAGCGGGAGCAGCTCCGCGACCCGACCGCGCACGCCGAGATGATCGCCCTGACCCAGGCGGCCCAGGCGGTCGGCTCGTGGCGGCTGGACAACTGCCTGCTCTACGTCACCCTGGAGCCCTGTCCGATGTGTGCCGGCGCGGTCGTCCTCGCCCGGCTGCCGTACGTCGTTTACGGGGCGGCCGACCCGAAAGCCGGGGCGTGCGACACGCTCTACCGCATCACCTCCGACCCGCGGCTCAACCACCAGGCCCAAGTGATCGGGGGCGTCCTGGCCGACCGGTGCGCCGGCGTGCTGAGTGAGTTCTTCGCGGCCAAGCGGCGCCTGGGGAAGAAGTGAGATCGACGCGCCTGACGCACGCAATGCGCATGGGCCTGCGGAGCCTGGGCGCCCACCGGCTGCGCTCGATCCTGACCGCCCTGGGCATCATCCTCGGCGTCGCGTCGGTGATCGTCATGTTGGCGGTCGGCGAGGCCGCCCGGGCGGAGGCGCTGCGGCAACTGGAGGACCTCGGCGCCAACACGATCCTCATCCGGAGCGTGAAGCCGCAAGACCCGCCGGACTCGAAGAGCGGCGTGGACCTGACTGCCTTCGGCCTGACCGACGCCGACCTCGGCCGAATTCGCAGCACCGTCCCCACGGTCGTGTCCGCGATGCCGGCTCGCGAATCGCGCCGGGTCATTCGCCAACGCGACCGCAAGCTCGACGCTCGCCTCCTGGGCGTCACTCCGGACTTCTTCCGACAACACAACATGACCATCGCTCACGGTCGCCCGATTGCCGACACGGACGAGCGGCGGTTCGACAACGTCGCCGTCCTGGGGGCCGGGGCCGCGGACGTCCTCTTCCCGGGCCAGGACCCGGTCGGCAAGGGGATCAGCCTCGATGACATCGACGGCCCGCGGCAGTATACGGTGGTGGGCGTCACCGAACCGAAGACCCTGGCCGGGGCCTCGGACGCCGGGACCAACTCCGACCTGAACCGGGTGGTGTTCATCCCGTTCGCCACCGACCGGCTGCGTTTCGGCCGCGAAATCGTCACCCTCCGGGCCGGGTCGTTCCAGATCGAGAAGATCGAGATCAGTCAGATCACGGTCACCGTGGCGCGGACGGATGACGTCAAGAAGACCGCGGCCGTGATCGAGTCGCTCCTCGACCAGTTCCATCCGCGAAAGGACGTGTCCGTATTCGTCCCACTCGAGCTGCTGCAGAAGGCGGAGCAAACGCAGCGGCTGTTCACGATGGTCCTGGGGGCGATCGCGTCGATCTCATTAGTGGTCGGCGGGATCGGGATCATGAACATCATGCTGGCCACGGTGACCGAGCGGACCAAGGAGATCGGCATCCGCCGGGCCCTTGGAGCGAAGCAGCGGGACATTGCGTCGCAATTCCTCGTGGAAACGATAATCCTGTCGTGCGGCGGCGGGCTGATTGGGGTGCTGGTCGGGATCGGGGTCGCGTACGTGCTGACCTGGGCAGCAGACCTGCCGGTAATCATCCGCGTGTGGTCGCCGCTGGTGGCGTTCGCGGTCTCGGTTTTCGTCGGGCTGGTGTCCGGGATCTACCCAGCCCGGCGGGCGGCCTTGCTGGACCCGATCGAGGCGCTGCGGCACGAGTGAGAAATGGACGGGATTAACAGGATGGACTGGATTCCCAAGCAAGAAATGACTGGGAATCCTGTCCATCCTGTTAATCCCGTCCATTTCTCTTACGATAGCCGCTCGTCATGGAGGTCCGCATGTCGCTGTGGGAAGCCGTCCTGCTCGGGGTGATTCAGGGGTTGACCGAGTTCCTGCCCATCAGCAGCACGGCCCACCTGCTCGTCGCCCGCCAGCTCATGGGGCACCCGGACCCCCGCGACGCCTTCACGACGGCCATCCAGCTCGGCACACTCGTCGCCGTGTTCGTTTACTTCCGGGACGACATCCGCCGGCTCGTCCATGCTCTCGCCGACGACATCCGGGCCCGCCGCCCGGGCTCGACGCCCGACGCCCGGCTGGGATGGAAGATCGTCGCGGGCACGGTGCCCGTGGTCCTTTGCGGTTTGGCGTTCAAGCACTTCATCAAGGAGTCGCTCTATGACACGCCGGTGATCGCATGTGCCGCGATCGGATTCTCCCTGCTGATGCTGGCGGCGGAGATGTTCGCGAAGCGGCGGGCGAACCGCGGTACGCCCGGCCGCGGCGAGGACGAGATTACCTGGCGGGACGCCCTGCTCATCGGGTCGTTCCAGGCGCTGGCCCTGATTCCGGGGGCGTCGCGGTCAGGCGTGACAATCACTGCCGGGCTGTTCGCCGGCCTGTCGCGGCCGGCGGCGGCCCGCTTCTCGTTCCTCCTGTCGCTTCCGAGCATTCTCGGGGCGGGACTGAAAGAGATGTACGACGACCGACACGAGCTGTTTCACACCGGTGCGGATGTCGTCCATCTGGTGGTCGGGGCAGCCGTGGCCGCATTCGTCGGGTACTGGTCGATCGGCTGGTTGCTCGGATTCCTGAAGCGATACTCGACATACGCGTTCATCGTGTACCGGCTGTTGCTGGCAGCGGCCATCTTCGCGATGCTCGCGGCAGGGTGGCTCGAACGATGATCGCGCCCGGGCCCACTCCTCAGTGATTGAACCGGAACTCCGCACCGGCGAGGAGTGCCCACACGACGTCCCGGCACCCTTCCGCCCGCGTCTTGGCTGACTTGATGTGAGCCCTCACAACAGACAATTCGTCGGGGCTGGGGCGGCGAGAGAGGACCGACACGTACGCGAGCGTGACCGCGCCTTCATCGTCGTCCTCGTCCATCATTTCCCTGACCAACCCCCACTTCGGGTCGAGCAGAGCCTTCACGAACGGGTCAAACGTCAGATAGATGGCATCTCCCGCGGTGGTCGCGGGCCGGCCGGCCCGGAACCGGTCCGCGAGCTTTGCATATTGCTCAGTCCCTTCCCACAAGGATCGGGCCTCGAGCGGCAGTCCCGGACCGCGCATCGGGAAGCCGGCGCGGCGGGAGCTTGTCACGATCTCCCGGTGGTATCCGGTCGCCACGGCCGCCGCCCACGCCGTCTGCGGCCCGGACAGCGGCCGGAGCTCGGCAACCGCAAACAGCTCTGGGGCCGGCCGCCGGTCCCCCGGGCCCGGCCACCGGTCCGACCGGAGGTACGTGTCGCTGTTCATGATTGATGCCAACAGCCGGTCGAAATTGAACCCGTTGGCCGCAAAGTCGTCCGCCAGCCGTTCGAAGAGGGCCGGGTGGCTGGCCGGATTCCCGTCATGGATCATGTCCACGGGCTCGACCAGCCCGCGTCCCAGCAACTCCTTCCACACGCGATTCACGACGGCCTGTTTGAAGTGGACCGCCTCGGGCCGCAGGGCATGTTGGGCCAGCCGGGTCCGGGGTCGATCCCCGGGATTGAAAGTCGTCCCGTCCAGGAACATGGGCCGGGTCGCGCCCTTTCGCACGGTAGTCTCAATCAGCCGCAAGCCGGATTCCGCCAAATCGGCTCTGCTACTCGAGGCAACCTCAGTGTGATCGAAGAACGCGCGAAGTCCTTCGAAGTGGGCCTTGGTCCAGGCGGGGACCGTCGGGTGGTCATGACAGCGAGCGCATTGGAGCTGGGCCCCGAAGAACGCGCTGGCGACGGCCACGGTGGCCGCCTCCCGACCGGCCTTCTTGTCTTCCCCCTGGAGAAAGTGTTCCAGGTATGCAGCCGCCCCCCCGTGCGCCGGCTGGCGCGGGTCCGGGTCGAGCAGCTCCCGGGCGACCTGGTCCCAGCCCCGGTTGTGGACCACCGATCCGGCCAGGTAGCCGAGGAGCTCACCCCCTTGAGGCCCCTGGAGCCAGCCGGCGATCACGCGCCGCCAGTGGGCGGCCGTTTCCGGGTAGTCCCGGAGTTTCCGGATCAGGCGGTAGTGCTTGTCCGCCGCGGGATCGCTGAGATACACCTCTGCCTCGGTCGACGTCGGGGGCCGGCCGAGCAGGTCGAGGTAGATCCGGCGGACCAGCGTCGCGTGGTCGGCCCGGCCGACGGGGGCGACCTTCGCCTCCCGAAGCCGGGCGGTGATTTGCTCGTCGATAAGCCGACTGACCTGCGGGTCCGCGCAGGCCGGGGCGACAATGCCGACCACGATTACGACGGCCAACATCCGGGGGACGGACGTCATACCGCACTCCTTCGGCCATTCAAAGCGCCTCGCGAATCACCTTGCCGACGCCCCGCTCCACGAGCGGGGTCGGCCGACCCTGCACGTCCACTTCCTTGTGTGGGTCCAGTCCGAGGGCCGCGTAGAAGGTCACCAGGAGATCCGGAACGGTCACCGGCCTTTCCTTGATGTCCTTCCCGTCATCAGTCGTCTTCCCGACCACGACTCCGCCCCGCGCGGCCGCCCCGCCAAACGACATGGACCAGCACCTGGCCCAGTGGTCTCGGCCCGACCCCTTCTCTCGTGCCAGGTAGGGCGTCCGCCCGAACTCACCCATCAACACCACGAGCGTGTGCTCCCACAGTCCGCGGGCCATCAGGTCGTCTACAAGGGCTCCGACTGCCATATCGAATGCCGCCGTGACCTTTTTCTGCCGGTCGGCGGCCTCTCTGTGCAGATCCCATTCGAGGTTGCGACCCGCTACCAGAACGAACGGAACACCGTGTCCGACCAGCCGGCAGGCCAGGAGGCAATCCCGGCCGAGCCGCGTGTTCCCATACCGGTCCACCCGTTTGAGCGGCTCGCGCGACGCGTCGAAGAGGCCGCGGCGGTCCAGCAGACCTGTCACCTGATGGAACGCGTTGTCGTGGGCGGCCAGCGGCCGCTCGTCGTGCCCGTACCGGAAGTCCGCCCCGAGCTTCTCGCGCAGCGCGTCCCGGCGGCGGACGGCACCGATCTCGGCATCCGTCGGGAGTCCCTCGGGCGGCTTGCCGTCGCCGGGACACGGCAGGGGGTCGAATCGCGGGCCAAGGAACCCGCCGCCGGGCATGCCATGCGTCGCGGCCTCCAGTTGCCCGAGGCACACCAGGGACGGCCAGACGGCCTCGTCCACAATCAACTCCTTGGCGCAAATTGAAAGCCAGAGGGGCGCGGCGCGCCCATTTCCCGGGGCGGACCCGGTCAACCCCGTCGTCGTCGCCTGCTCGTGGTCCGCAATCTTTGACGAGACGCTCCGCACGACGACCATCTGATTGGCAAGATGCGCGAGCCGGGGCATGTACTCGTCGAAGTGAAGCCCGGCGATCGACGTGGCGGTCGTCCCGTGCGGACCGGCGCTGGACGTGCCCGGCTTCGGGTCCCAGGTTTCGAGCTGGCTCGGCCCGCCGCTCATCCAGATCAGGATGGCCCGCTTCTGGTTCTTCCGGAGCTCCTCCGCAACGGCGGGCCGGAACAACGCGCCGAGGCCGGCCAGGGCCGTGGCCTCGTACAGGAAGCTGCGCCGCGACAGGAGGGGGCCGGCGGCCATGCGGGCCTCCGGGTTGAAGGGTAAGGCGGTGTGCCCGCCCGGAGTCCCTCCGTTATACCGACGCGGGATCGGTAGCTCAACTCGTTGTCGGCAGTCGGACCGTGAACTTCGTCCCGCGGCCGGGCTCACTCTGCACCTCGATGTCCCCGCGGTGGGCCCGGACGATCTTGCGCGTCATCGCCAGCCCGAGCCCGGTCCCGCCGGGCTTGGTCGTGTGAAACGGCCGGAACAGCTTGCACAAGTCGTCCGGGTCGATTCCCTTGCCGGTGTCGATCACGTCCAGGCACACGCGGTCGCCGTCCATGCGGATCTGCAGGATGAGCTCGCCGCCATCGGGCATGGCCTGTTCGGCGTTCAACATCAGGTTGAGCAGGGCTTGTTTGAAGAGCTCTCGGTCGAGCGGGACGGCCGAGACGCCGGGAGCCGGGTACAGCTTGATGTTGATGTTGGCCGCCTTCGCGGTCGGTCCGAAGAAGTCAATCATCTCCCCGGCCACATCCTCCAGCCGGGTCGGTTCGAGCTTCGGCTCCTGGGACCGGACGAACCGGAGGAAGTCGTTGGACACCTCGACCAGTTTCTGGGCCTGGTTTTGGATGCGGTCGATTCGTTGCTTGGCCCGTCGCTCCCGGGGGGTCTGCGGGTCGGCAAAGTCCTCGGCCAGGAGTTGGAGGTTGAGGCTCAGCGTGCTGACGTGGTTCTTGACCTCGTGGATGAAGCCGCCCGCCAGCTCGGCCACTTCGGCCAGGTGCTCGGGAGGGGGCATAAGAGTTTCACCACAATGACAGAGTGGGCACGAAGAAGAGACTAGCCACGAGAAACACGAAAGGTCACGAAAAGGAAAGACAGAGAGGCGAGACAGATCGAACTATTCTGGCCCGGTCCCTTGTGTCTTCTTTTTGCGACTTTTCGCGTTTCTCGTGGCTACGCCTTCTGATTCAAAGCTACCGTCGTCGGTCGCCGCGTGAGCCGCGGCCTTCACGGTCGCCACGGCCGCCGCGGTCGCCGCGATCCCCGCGGTCATCGCGCGGCGGGCGGCCTTCGCGGCCTTCACCGCCGTCTCCGGATTCGCCGTTCCCGGCCGGCGGGTTGATCAAGGCCTTGCGCGACAGCTTCACGCGATTCTGGTCGTCGATCGCGATTACCTTCACCTCGACCACGTCGCCCAGGCGGAGCACGTCATCGACTCGGCCCACCCGGTAGTGGTCGATCTCGCTGATGTGCAGCAGCCCGTCCTTGCCCGGGACGATCTCGATGAACGCCCCGAAGTCCTTGATCGATGCCACTTTGCCGGTGTACACCTTCCCGACCACGACCTCCTCGCACAGGGCCTCGACCTTGGCCAGGGCCGCTTCGGCCCCGGCCGCGTCGCTGTGGGCGACGTAGACGGTGCCGTCGTCGTCCACGTCGATCTTTGCCCCGGTCGCCTCCTGGATGCCCTTGATCGTCTTGCCGCCCGGGCCGATCAACAGGCCAATCTTGTCTGGGCTGATCTTCGTGGTCAGCAGTCGCGGCGCCCGATCGCTCAGCTCCGGCCGCGGCCGCCGGAGAGTTTCCAGCATTGCCTTCAGGATCACCTGCCGGGCCTCCTTCGCCTGCTCTAGCGTGGCCCGGAGGATGTCCTCGCCGATCCCCTCGATTTTCAAGTCGAGCTGGATGCCGGTCACTCCCTTCGGGGTCCCGGCCACTTTGAAGTCCATGTCGCCAAAATGATCTTCATCGCCCTGGATGTCCGTGAACAGGCTGAACTTTTCCCCGTCCTTGACCAGGCCGACGGACACCCCCGCCACTGGCTGGCGGATCGGCACCCCCGCGTCCATGAGGGCCAGCGTCCCGCCACATACCGAGGCCATTGAGGACGACCCGTTCGACTCCAGGATCTCCGAGATCAACCGAATCGTGTACGGGAACTTGGTCGGGGACGGGAGGACTGCCTTCAACGACCGCTCGGCTAGCATGCCGTGCCCGATCTCGCGCCGGCCCGGGCCGCGGATCGGCTTCGTCTCCCCGACGCTGAACGGCGGAAAGTTGTAGTCGAGCATGAATTTCTTCGAGTACTCGCCCTCAAGTCCTTCTATCTTTTGTTCGTCGGCCACGGTCCCGAGGGTGGTAATGACCAGCGCCTGCGTCTCGCCGCGCTGGAACAGGGCCGACCCGTGCGTGCACGGGGTCAGGCCGACCTCGCAATGGAGCGGGCGGACCTCCTTAGACTGCCGGCCGTCTAGCCTGACGCCGCTGAGCGCGAGCTCCCGGAACGCCCGGTCCTCCAGGGCGGTCCACGCCAGGCTGAACTGAACCGGTGTGTATTCGGACGCCTCGGCCAGGTACTTACCCTTTAACTGGTTCTTCAGCTCATCGACCTTTTCGTACCGCTCCAGCTTCTTGACCGTTTGCTTGCGGGTCTTCAAGTCTTCCAGGTGCTCGGCGAAGAGGGCGACCAGGGGATTCGGGACCGCCGGCGGCGGCGGCTCCTTGGGGCCAAGGCCGGCCCTTTCGCGGAGCTGTTCGATCAAGTCGATGATCTGCACGATGTGCCGGTGGCCGAACATGACCGCGTCGGCGATCACGTCTTCGGGCAGTTCGCGGGCGAAGCCCTCGATCATGGCGACCGCGTCGCGGGTCCCGGAGACGATCAGGTCCAGGTCGCTGTTTTCCAGATCCTGGTGCGTGGGCATGACGACGAACTGGCCATCGATCCGGCCGACCCGGACCGACCCGGTCGGTTTGAGGAACGGGATGCCCGACACGTGCAGGGCGGCCGACGCCCCGATCATGCCCAGGACGTCCGGGTCGTGCTCCTTGTCGGCCGAGTAAACGGTGGCAATGACCTGGACTTCGTCGAAGTAGTCGGGCGGGAAGAGCGGGCGAATGGGGCGGTCGATCAACCGGGAGGTGAGCGTTTCCTTGGTCGTGGGCCGGCCTTCGCGCTTGATGTACCCGCCGGGGAATTTGCCGGCGGCGCTGGTCCGCTCCCGGTACTCGACCTGGAGGGGGAAGAAATCGATGCCCTCGCGGGCCTTGCCGGCGGTGGCCGCGACCAAGACCATCGTGTCGCCCAGCCGGACGACGACGGCCCCGTCGGCCTGTTTCGCGAGCCTGCCGGTTTCGAGACTAAGGGTGGACGCGCCTAACGCGCTTTCGACGCGGGTCTCTTGCACTGGATCTGTCCTCTCATTGGCTGCGGCAGGAGTCGAGCCGACCGGTCGAGAGGAGTTCCAAGTTCCAAGTTTCAAGTTCCAAGTTGGAATGTCCGGTCTTAACTTGGAACTTGAAACTTGGAACTTGGAACTGGTTACTTGCGGAGCCCCAACTTCTGGATGAGGGCGAGGTAACGGTTGCGGTCCGTGTTCTGCAGGTACTTCAACAGGTCGGAGCGCTTGCTGACCATCTTGAGCAGGCCGCGGCGAGAGGCATGGTCCTTCTTGTTGGCGCGCATGTGCTCGGTCAGCCCGTTGATCCGCTCGGTCAGGAGCGCGACCTGAACTTCCGGCGACCCGCTGTCGTTGGCCGCCCGCCGGTGCTGGGCGATCACCTCGGTCTTGCGTTCCCTCGTCATCGTCATGTTCGCCTCTGCCGCCCCGGCCGGTGTCTCGACTCCTGCCTCGGTGTTCAAACCCTGTCGTTCAGGTTTGTCGGTATGGTATGCGAGCATTGTCGGGACGCGGGCCGTCCGCGACAAGGGCCGGGGTGCCCGTTTTTGCATCGCCCGGCCCAGTAACGAGTAACGAGTGATGAGTAACGAGCCTGCACTCGTTACTCGTCACCCTTTACTACTCGTTACTCGTTACTGTTCGACCGCCGGGCCCGCTCGAACGCCCGGATCGCCTCCTCCTGCTCGGTCACCTCGATCGACCCCGGGCGCAGCTCACGCACCTTCTGCATCGCCTCCTCGGCCGACATCCCCTGGTAGACGAAGTACGCGGCCAGGATGGTCCCGGTCCGCCCGCGACCAGCGAGGCAATGAATTGCCACTCCCATGTTCGACGACTTCGCCTTGTCGATGACGGACATCACTTGTTCGATCTGCTCGACGGTCGGGACGTCCATGTCCGGGATTGGGACGTGGACGCCCATGAGCCCGGCCCCGTCGATCCAGGTGCGGGGGAGGGGGTCTTCGGTCAAGGTCACAAGGATGTCCACGCCCTGGGCCCGCAGCCAGGCGAGTTGCTCCGGACCACCCGGCTCGGCGCTGGCCGCCAGCAACGGCTCGTCAACCCAGGTGAAGAAGTAGGGACGGGACATCAGGGTAGTGGTCAGTTGCCAGTGGTCAGGAAAAACGGTCTGAACTGACCACTATCCACTGACCACTGACCACTATCTTAATGGCTTTTGTCCGAACCGAGTCCGCAATTGGTTGGCCGTCTGCCAGACTTTCGGGTCATTTTGGAGGAAGTCAACGAGGTTGCCGGTCGAGATGCCCAGGAGCTCGGCCGCGTCCCCGACGCGACCCTCGACTACGGCCAGCACATCGAGGGCGACGCCGGCCGCGGGCCAGAATCGCGGGTCCTTTGCTGAGAGGTGCAGCCGGCCATCGGCCCCGCGGGCCGGGGCGTAATCGGGGAGTTGTCCAATCGCGTCCGCGGAAAGGGCGTCGAGCAGGAGTGGCTCGCGAAGTTCCAGGTACAGGGCCCGGCGCAGGCGGCGGAGGGCTTTGGCCTTGTTCTCGTGTTGGGACCGGCTCTCCTCCGCAATGACGATCAGCCCGCTCGGCAGGTGCCGGAGGCGAACGGCCGACGACGTCTTGTTCCGCTTCTGCCCGCCGGGGCCGCTCGCCCGGTACGTGTCCACTTCGCACTGGGCGAGCAGCTGGTCGTCGGTCAGTGTGGTCCACTGCGCGCGGCCCACTACACCACCAACCGCCACGGGAGCCGCCGCGGGCGTGACCGCAGGTCGTTGGCCACCTGGTCGTTGAGGAACCGGTTCGCCTTCGGGTCCCACTTCAGGGCCCTCCCGGTCATCAAGGCGATCACCCCAATGTGGCAGACGATGACCGAGCTGCCCCCGACCGTGGCGTTGCAGATCGGCAGCTTCTTGCCGTCGCGCACGCACTCCAGGAAATTGCCCATTTGGTTCGTCGGCCGGCCGTCGTAGAGCTTCGGGTCGTCCTTGAGCGGCTCGGACAGGATCTTGGCGTCCGAGGCCACGAGGAAGTCGCGGCTGACGAAGATTGACCCGTTCTCCCCTTCGAACAGCACCCCGTTCTCGTCGCCGGACATCTTCTCCATCACCAGGGGCTCCTTCCCTTTCCGCTGCCGCGTGAACGGCTTGTCGTCCTTGGTCACCATCTTGCCCGTGGTCGTCCCGCCCCCGGACATGGCGATCATCTTGGTGCCGTTCGGGTAGGTGTACTGCACCTGGAAGTGCTGGTGGCAGTTGTACCCGTCACGGCCGCTGTACGGCTTGTCCGCCTTGAGGACCTCCACGGCGATGGGCCCGCTGCCGTCCGCGTTCATGGCCCACTGGCCGATGTCGATGTGGTGGGCACCCCAGTCGGTCATCTTCCCGCCCGAGTACTCGTACCACCAGCGGAACTGGTAGTGGCAGTTGGTGAAGTCGTTCCGCCGGTCCTTCGGGTTCTCCTGGTACCGGTATGGGACCGTCGGGGTCGGGCCGAGCCACATGTCCCAGTCGAGCTCCTTCGGCGGGTCCACCGCGGCGATCGGCCCACTGACCGGGTTGTCGCCGATCCGGGCCTCGATCGTCTTGATCTTGCCAATTCGCCCGGCCCGGACCAGCTCGACCGCGATCCGGAACTTGTTGTCCATCTCCGTCCGCTGCTGGCTGCCGGTCTGGAACACGCGGCCGGTCTTCTTCTGCACGGCCTGGACGGCGAGGGCTTCCTCGACGGTCAGAGTGAGCGGCTTCTCGCAGTACACGTCCTTGCCGTTCTTCATCGCCTCGATGGCCACCATCGCGTGCCAGTGGTCCGGGGTGGCGACGATGACCGCGTCCACGTCCTTGCTGTGGCACAGCTCGCGGTAGTCCTTGTAGCCCTTGGTCTCGTACCCCTCCTTCTTGTACATGTCGCCGGCCCGCTTCAGGTGGCGGGCGTCCACGTCGCACAGGGACGTGACGGTGAACTTGTCCCTGAGTCCCTTGGAGGCCTGATAGATGCCCCAGGACCGGCTCTGCGGACTGCCGGCGCCGACGATCCCGAACCGGAGCTTGTCGCCGGGCTTCTCGGACTTCGGTTCGTCGGCCAGGAGCCGCTCCGCGTACCAGGCCGGGATGCCGGCGGCGCTCATGGCGGCCAGCGAGCGCTGGAGGAATCCCCGGCGCGACAGGTTACCTCGGATGAACATGGGAGAGCTTCGGGTGGAGGATTATGGGATTTGGGCGAGCGCGGCTATCGTATCAGCGCGCCGGGGCCGGGTGAATCGAAAAGCCAAAAAGGGCTCTCATGAGCGGCTCGAGCGGGCCGGGGGGAAATGGCGGGCGGCCGGCGGGTGGCGTTTCACGCGGTATGGTCGTGACCGGCGTCGGCCGCCGCCGGGGCGGGCGCTCGCTGCCCGACGACGCGGCGAATGAGGTAGAAGAACACCGGCGTCAGGAAGATCCCGAACAGGGTCACCCCGATCATTCCCGCGAAGACCGCCGTGCCGAGGGTGCGCCGCATCTCGGCCCCGGCCCCGCGGGTGACGACCAGCGGCAGCACGCCGAGGATGAACGCGAAGGACGTCATGACGATCGGGCGTAACCGGACCCGGGCGGCCTGCACGGCGGCGTCGAAGTGGGAGGCGCCCTCCTGCTGCCGGTCGCGAGCGAACTCGACGATCAGGATCGCGTTCTTGCACGCCAGGCCGACCAGCACCACGAACCCGACCTGCACGAAGATGTTCACGTCCATCTGGGCCAGGGCGACGCCGGCCAGCGCGCTCGACAAGCACATGGGCACGACCAGGATCACGGCCAGCGGCAGCGACCAGCTCTCGTAGAGGCCGGCCAATACGAAAAAGACTAGCACCGCCCCGAGCACGAACGCGCTGAACGGGTTCTGCCGCAGGTCGCGGAACTGCTCGACCTTGCCGGACTGTTTCTGTAAGTAGCTCAGCTCCGTCCACTCGTAGGTCATGTTGCGCGGCAGCTCCTTGTCCGAAAGAGCCTCCATCGTCCCCAGGACGTCGCCGGTGCTGACCCCGGGCAGCGACGCCCCGGTGACCGTCGCCGCCGGGAACATGTTGTAGCGGGTGACGGTGAGCGGGCCGTAGTAGTCGCGGATGTCCACGGCGGCGCCGAGCGGCACCATGTCGCCGTCGGCGTTGCGGACCTTCATCTGCTTGACGGTTTCCGCGTCCGCGCGGAAGGGGGCGTCGGCCTGGAGGTTCACTTGCCAGGTGCGGCCGAAGCGGTTGAAGTCGTTCACGTAGTAGCCGCCCATGTACACCTGGAGCGTGTCGAAGACGTCGTTGAGGGCGACGCCCATCGTCCGGACCTTGGTCCGGTCCACGTCCGCGTAGAGCTGGGGCGTCCGAGCCCGGAACCCGTTGAACACGCCGACGATGCCCGGCTGCTGGTTGGCCTTGGCCGCGACGTTGTCGGCCTGGGCCTGGAGCGCGTTGTAGTTGACGTCGCCGGTCGCCTCGACCATGAGTTTGAAGCCGCCCGCGGTGCCGAGGCCGTCCACCGCCGGGGCCCCGAAAACGTTCACCCGGGCCTCGGGGATCTCGTCGCGGAACCGCCGCCGGAGTTGGGCCGCGATCGCGTCCGCGGTCAGACTCGGGTCCCGGCGTTTGTCGAACGGCTCGAGGGG
>DATFWZ010000017.1:0-6510 GCA_035258765.1 Gemmataceae bacterium | reverse complement strand
TTGACCCGGACACCACGAACAACTCCGCGAGTGCCCCGCTCAACGCCCAGGAGGTGGACCTCGTCGTCGGCAAGACAGTCAGCAATCCGCGGCCGAACCAGGATGAGGTCATCACGTTCACCGTCTCGATCACGAATCGCGGCCCGAACACCGCGACCAACGTGTCACTGAGCGATGTAATCCCGGCTGGATTGGTGGTGCTGGGGGTAATTCCGAGTCAGGGCGTTTACAACGCCGGCACCGGCGTCTGGACGGTGGGCGCCGTGACGACGGCAGTCCCAGCGACGCTCCAGATCGAGGCCCGGGTGACCACCCCGGCGGTGAAGGTGAACCAGGCCGCGATCATCTCCCTGGACCAGCCCGACTCCAACCCGGCCAATAACTCCGACCAGGTGACGATCACCCCGCGACGGGCGGACCTGGCCGTGACCAAGTCCGTTAGCGATCCCCGGCCCGACGTCGGCGAAACGGTGACGTTCACAGTCCACGTGACGAACAACGGGCCGGACGCGGCGACCGGAGTGCAGCTCACCGACCTGCTCCCGGCCGGTCTGACGCTGGTATCGGCCGACCCGAGCCAGGGGAGTTACGATTCGGCGTCCGGAATCTGGGCGGTCGGTACGGTCGCGAACGGCGCCGCGGCAACCCTGTTACTCAGGGCTCAGGTGGCGGCTCCGGGGAGAGCGACGAACACCGCGACCATCTCCGCGGAGGACCAGTTCGATACCATCCCGGGCAACAATACCGATTCGGCCTCGACGACGCCGCGGCAAGCCGATTTATCCCTCACCAAGACGGTGAGCAACGCCCGGCCCAACGTCGGGGACACGGTGACCTTCACCGTGACGCTCCACAACAGCGGGCCGAACGCGGCACAGAACGTCCTCGTCACCGACCTCCTGCCGACCGGGCTGACGTTCGTGTCCGCCAGGCAGAGCGCCGGCACCTTCGACCCGACGACCGGCGAGTGGTCACTCGCGTCGCTGGCGAACGGAGCGACGGCGACGCTGCAAATCCGGGCCCGCGTGGATGCCGCGGGGACCGCGACAAATACGGGTACGATTACTGGTTCGACCACATTCGACCCGGACCCGGGGGATAACCAGTCATCCGCCACCGTCACCCCTCAGCAAGCCGACCTGGTGGTGACGAAGTCGGTGGACAGCCCCAACCCGAACGTTGGGGATACGGTCGCGTTCACCGTCGCGGTGACGAACTCCGGGCCGGACGCGGCCACTAATGTCCGGATCACAGACTTGCTCCCGCCCGGCTTGACGTTCGTAAGTGCAACACCGAGCCAGGGGACGTACGCGAGCGCGACCGGGCTGTGGACCGTCGGCACCATCGCCTCGGGGGACACAGCGACGCTGGTATTGCGGGCCAAGGTGGCCGTTCCGGGCCAATTGACCAACACGGCGGCCGCGACCGCGAACCAGTTCGACCCCGACCCCGGGAACAATGAGGCGTCCTCGATTATCAGTCCGCAACAGGCCGACTTGGTGCTCGGGAAGTCCGTGGACAACCCGCTCCCGAACGTCGGGGACACGATCACGTTTACCGTACTCGTCCGCAACTCCGGCCCGGACGTGGCCACCAACGTGCGGGTGACCGACGCGATTCCGTCGGGACTGCAATTCGTCTCCGCGACGCCCACCCAGGGGACCTACAACTCCGCGAACGGCTTGTGGACCGTCGGCTCCCTGGCCGTGGACGGGGAGGCCCGCCTGACGATCCGGGCCGTGGCCGTCTCGCCGAACTTGCAGTTGAACGTGGCCCGCGTGACCGGCGCCGACCAGTTCGACCCGGACACCGATAACAACGTCGCCCAGGCCGCGGTCGATCCGCAGGAGGCCGAGCTGGTCCTGACCAAGTCGGTGGACAACCCCCGGCCCAACGTCGGGGACACGGTTACCTTCACCGTCACCCTCGAGAACCTCGGACCGGACCCGGCGACGGGGGTGCAAATCACCGACAACTTGCCGCCCGGTGTCACGATTGTTTCGGCGAACCCGGACCCTGGGACGACCTTCGATTCCGCTTCAGGCATCTGGAACGTTGGCACCATTCCCGCGAACGGCACATTGCAGTTGACGATCACGGCCAGCGTGAACAGTCCGAACGCGCAGCTAAACTTGGCGGCAATTACGCATGCCGACCAGCCGGACCCGAATCCTCAAAACAATGACGGGTCAGCGGCCGTCATCCCGCAGCAGTCCGACTTGGCAGTGTTCAAGTCGGTCGACAAGTCCCGACCGAACGTCGGGGACACGGTCACCTTCACCGTCACTGTGTCCAACCTGGGCAAGAGCACGGCCACGAACGTGACGCTCACGGACCTGCTGCCCGCCGGCCTGGCGCTCGTCTTAGCAACTCCGAGCCCGGGCACTTCTTACGACGCCGGGACGGGCGTCTGGTCGGTCGGGACCGTGACCACCAGCGCCGCTCAAACGCTGATCCTTGAGGCGACCGTCATGTCGCCGAACCCGGCGCCCAACGTCACGACGGTGACCCATAGTGACCAGTTCGATCCGAACAAGTCCAACAACCAGGCGCAGGCCGTCGTGACTCCGCAGCAGTCGGACCTCCTGGTGCAGAAGACCGTGGACAACTCCCGTCCGAACGTTGGCGATGTGGTGACGTTCACCGTCACTCTGTCCAACCTCGGGGTGGACGCGGCCACCGGCGTCTCGCTCACCGATCTGCTGCCGGCCGGTCTGACGTTCGTGTCGGCCGCGCCGGACCAGGGCAGGTTCGTGGCCGCGACTGGTGTGTGGTCAGTCGGCACCGTCCTGACAGACAACCCGGTGGACCTCGTCCTCCGGGCCCGCGTCACCGCCCCGGGCACCGCGACGAACACCGCTACCGTAACGTCCTCCGACCAGTTCGACCCGAACCCGGGCAACAACACGGCCAATGCTTCACTGACTCCGCAGCAGGCCGATCTCATGGTCACCAAGGCCGTGGACAACTCCCGGCCGAACGTCGGGGACACGATCACCTTCACGGTGACGGTCACGAATATCGGGCCGGACGCGGCGACTGGCGTAGCCATCAACGACGCACTCCCCGCCGGGCTCGTATTCGAATCCGCAACCCCCAGCCAGGGCACCTATGCCCAGGCGACCGGTGTGTGGACGGTCGGCACCATCCCGAGCAGCGGCGTGGTCACGCTGGAGCTCGTGGCCCGCGTCACTGGCGCACAGGCCGTCACGAATCTTGCCGAAATTGGGTCGTCAGCCCAGTTCGATCCGAACCCGGGCGACAACAGCGCCTCGACGGGCATCCAGCCGCAAGTCGCCGACGTTGCGGTCACCAAGGTCGTGGACAAACCCAAGCCGAACGTCGGGGACACAGTGACTTTCACAATCACGGTGACCAACCACGGCCCGGACACGGCCGACGGCGTCACGGTCACCGACTTCATGCCCGTCACGCTCAAATTGTTGAGATTCAACCCGTCCGTGGGCACCTACGACCCGGCCACCGGCATCTGGACGGTGGGGACACTCGCAAACGGCGACACCGCCACGCTGACGATGACGGCGAAAGTCATCGCACCCTCGGCCGCCATGAACCTGGTCGCCGTGCGGTCGGCCCAGTTTGATCCCGACCATGCCAGTAACACGGACGCGATCGCGGTCGTCCCGCCACAAGCGGACGTCCGCGTCGCCAAGGCAGTCAGCGCGGGCACAGTCACGGTCGGGCAAACGGTCGTGTTCACCATCGTCGTTCGGAATGTCGGTCCGGACCCCGCCACGAACGTGGTGGTCAACGACCGGTTGCCGTCCGGGCTCGCGCTAGTCGGGGTGAATCAGATCACCCAGGGGACATACGACCGGGCGCGGGGGCGGTGGTTGGTGGGGACCCTTGCCCCCGGGGCCATGGCCAGGCTCCGAATCGTCGTCCAGGTGACCGCGGCCGGGACATTCGTGAACAGGGCAACCGCCACGCTGGATCAGTTCGACCCCGTGCTCCGGAACAACCGATCCGCGGCTTCGTTGCTCGCGCTGGTCCCTGGGAAGGGCGGCCTGCTGGGCCGTTGACTTGCGATAGGTCGATTTCGCCCCGTCACCGCCCGGGCCATCGACGGGGCCCGCAAGGACACCGCTTGCGCCATTCCCCTTAACTTCGCAACCGTCGGCGGCCGATACCAATTCACAAGTCCGCCCCGGCCGACGAGGCTCGTTCGATGGTCAGATTTTGGCCACCGTTGTTCCTCTTCATCGCCCTGTCAGCTTCGGTGGCCAGGGGACAGGCGCCCAAGTCCACTTACACTCCTGTTCACCAGGCCGACGACCCCCACGCAGCCAATCTGGTCGCCGACTCGGCGCTCGATCCGGTTGCGGCGCCCGTTGAGCAAGTCCTTCCGCGCCCGCCCGCGGCGATCTACCATGCCGACGAGCCGACCGGCCAATTCTGGCTCCGGGCGGACTACCTGGCATGGCGTCTGTCGGGGCCGCGCCTGCCGCCTCTGGTAACCGCCAGTCCATCCGGAACCGCCCGGGCGGATGCGGGGGTCCTCGGCGCGCCCGGCACGGTGGTGCTCGTCGGCGATGAAACGGTCAACGACGACTTCCGGTCGGGCGCTCGTATTCGAGTTGGCGGATGGCTGGACGAGTGTCGCACGATTGGGTTCGAAGTGAGTGGACTGGTCCTGGACCGCCACGCGGAACACTTCCTGGCCGGATCGGCCGACGGCAGCCTTGTGGTCGGCCGGCCGTTCGTGGACGCGCGGACCGGGCTCGGAAACGCGGAGCTTGTGTCCTTCCCCGGGGTACTCGGCGGGACCGTCGCGGTGGATGCCGACTCCTCCAAGTTCTGGGCCGCGAACGCCGTGTGCCGGAAGTCTCTGTGCCGCGACTGCACGGGGTACATCGACGTGGTGGCCGGCTACCGGTACCTGCAATTCGGCGATGGCCTGCGGGTCGTGGAGCAATTGCAGCCGCTGCCGCCCGCCTTCCCGGCGGGCTCGCAGATTACCGTGGTGGATGAATTCAACCCATCGAACCGGTTCAACGGCGGGGTCGTCGGACTCGTGGCCGGGTACTCGGCCGGGGCGTGGTTCGTGGACGCTCAGGCCCGGGTTGCGGTCGGTCAGACGTCGAGCACGGTGTCGGTCGCTGGCGCGACGCGACTGAACATTACCGGTATCGAGTCCACGACCGCGGCCGGCGGCCTGCTGGCGCAACGGACCAACATTGGCAGTTTCCACTCGTCCGACTGGACCGTGGTCCCGGACTTCGAGCTGGCCGTCGGCTGCTGGCTGAACCGCTGCAGCCGGGTGTTCGTCGGCTACTCGGCCCTGTATTGGCCGAGAATCACCCGTGCCGGGGATCAGATCGATCTGGTCGTCAACCCGACCCAGCTTCCGCCCGGAACGCTGGTCGGGCCCGCCCGGCCGGCGTTCAACCTGTCGCGGTCGGACTTGTGGGCCCACGGCCTCTCCATCGGGGTCGAATTCCGGTATTGATCTCCGCCGCGGGCCAGTCTCGCGCCTTCGCAGCGTCCACGGAAGCTGTTACACCCGCCTCTCGACCCGCCCGTCCCGGCGCGATAAACCGGACCGCGCCCGACCTTCAGCGAACCAGACCACCATGAGAAACTCGGTCACCCTCATCCCGTTCGTCCTCGCCGGCACCCTTTTGGCCGCCCCGGCCGCGAAGGACAAGGGCTTCTACCCGATCGACATACAGAAACACGGCAACAAGGAAGTGCTGGGCGTCTTCGCCGGCGGGGACGAAACCAACGTTCTCAAGGACTTCCCGACCGGCGAGAAGAAGTTCAACGACGTGACGTTCGTCGTCGGCAAGAAGCTGATCATGCTCGGCAGCACGGCGCAGAAGACGGAGCCGGGCAAGGTCGAGGGGATCGCGGTCGGCCGGGCCGCGAACCGGCTGCACTTCCTGCACGCCAACGGCTACGGGGGCGGGCCGAACAAGGAGGGGAGCGCCTGGTTCGTCAAGGACGGAACGCAAATTGGGGCATACACGGTCCACTACGAGGACAAGACGACGGCCGAGATCTCCATCGTCTACGGCGAGCACACCCGCGACTGGTTCTACACCGAAGACGAGCCAGAGCCGTCGAAGGCGAAGGTCGCGTGGAGCGGCGAGAACGAGTACGCGACGGCGCGGTCGTCGAAGATCCGGGTGTATCAGATGACCTGGGAAAATCGAAAGGCCGACAAGAAGATCGTGTCGATCGACTTCGCCGGCAAGAAAGACGAGACGCCGGCAGCCCCGTTCTGCATCGCGATCACGGCAGAGACCAAATAGAGTTCAAAGCTAGACGGCGGCTCCACGCGGCGCGGGGCAATCTGGGAGGACCGGGGATCACCCGTCGCTCGCGGTATCCCCGCGGCTCGCCAATTTTCGACGGAGGACCTCGAGCGCCGGCCCGCATTTCGGGCACTGGGCGACGTGGGTCCGGACCCGCGTCGCCTCCGGCTCGGGCAGCTGTCCTGCGAGCAGCCGTTCGAGGCGGGGTTTCACCTCCGAACACGTAATCCCG
>DATFWZ010000016.1:0-4251 GCA_035258765.1 Gemmataceae bacterium | reverse complement strand
CCGCCTCTACTTCCGCAACTGGCAGGCGAACGCCCTGGTCGCGATGGCCAACCTCGACGCGATCGCGGAGCCGCCACCGGAGTCGTCCGGAACCCGATTGCGCGAGGCCCTTAAGATCTTCCGTGGCCTGGAGCCGAAGGTCCGCAAGGACAACCCGGAGATCCGGTTCGAGCGGGCCGCGACCCACATGAGCTACGCGGACTACCTGCGGGCGGCGCGGAAGCCGGCCGAGGCCGTCGCGGCGTACCAGGACGTCGTGTCCCTCCTGTCCGACGACGAGTGGTACCCGAACCCGCGACCGCACCACCACTACCACAAGGCGATCGCCCTGCGGCGGTGGGGCGGAGTCCTCTTCGAATTGGGAGAACCGGAGCGGGCGGTCGAACAACTCACACAGGCGGCGGACATCCTCCGATCGCTGGCCGCGAGCGGGCAGCCCGGGGATTACGCGGCCTTCCGGCTCGACGCCCTGGCCGAGCGGGCGCTCGCCCGCTGGGCGGCGGGCAAGCACGACGACGCCCGGGCCGACGCCGAGGAAGTGGTCCGCAAGTTCCCCACGAAGGGCCGCCGGGTGTGGCGGGCCAAGGGGCTCTGGGTGCTCGGCGAGTCGGCCCGGCTGAAAAAGGACTTCGCCCGCGCCCGGGAACAGTTGAACGAAGTGCTGGCGGCCGACGACAACAAAGCCGACCGGACGGAGATCCGAGAGTGGCTACACGTCCGGGCACTCGCCCAACTGTCACTGGGCGAGGCGGAGTCCGACAGGTCGGCCGCGTCCCGCCACTACAAGTCGGCGCAGGAGTTATTGACCAAGCTGACTGAGTCGCATCCGGAACTTCCGCGCTATGGTCGCGTCCGCGAGGTGGTGGACAAGCTTGTTCGAGATCCTGCCGAGTGACCCGAAACCTGTCCCATGGGGCGCTCACTTACATCCCTTTAAGAACGCGATCAGATCTTCCAGCTCTTGCCGCGTGAGCTGCTGGTCCAGCCCGGCCGGCATGATCGAGACCTTACCCGGTTGCACGTCCTCGATGTCTTCGCGGGCGATTCGCACCTCCTTGTCCGCGGCCAGCGTCAATACGATTTCGTCCGGGGCGTCCTTCTTCGGAACGCCGTTGAACGTCCGGCCGTCCTTGGTCCGCACGGTCAGCGGCTCGTAGCTCCGGACGAAGCTGGCGCTCGGGAACAGGATCGACTCGAGCAGGTCGCGCTCGTTGCGGAGGGCGCCGATCCGCGTCAGGTCCGGGCCGATCTTGCCGCCGACGTAGCCGATCGTGTGACAGGCGATGCACGCGGTCTTGGTGTGGTTGAACACCGCCTGCCCGCGACGCACGTCACCCGGCTTGAGCGACTTCGCGATCTCGTCCAGCTTCTGTCGTTGCTGTTCGAATTCGGCGTTGAGGGCGGCGTAGAGCTTCTCAGCCTCCTTCTGCACGTCCGGGCCGAACTGCTTGACCCGCTCCGTGACGCTATCGACCCGGAGGGCCGGGCGCAGCTCCGCGGTGTTGAGCGCCGCGAGTAGCTTCGACCCGACCGCGTCGTCCTTGGACTGTGCGAACGCCCCGAGGACGCGATCCAGCTCCAGCGGCCCGGCTTTCGGAATTCGGTCGATGAGGGCGAGCAGTTGCGGGCTGGTGAGCTTTGCCCGCGACAACACATCGGAGGCGAGGCCGCGCCGGGCGATGGGCCCATCGCGATCGATGGAGTCGAGGAGGATTCGGAGTTGATCGTCGGTGACGTCTTTCAGACCGTTGGGGACCGCGGCCATCGCCGCGAGCCGCACATCGACCGGGGCCCCCGACTCGATGACGTG
Organism: Gemmataceae bacterium; assembly: GCA_035258765.1. GTDB lineage: Bacteria > Planctomycetota > Planctomycetia > Gemmatales > Gemmataceae > SIAJ01. The sequence goes on along the minus strand of DATFWZ010000016.1, from coordinate 2,441 downwards.
CCGGAGGAGGGGGGCGAAGTCGGTCCCCTTGCCCTTGGGCGTCGGGAATGTGCGCACGGTGTTCACGGCCTCGGCCAGCACCTCGCCGTCGGCCTTGCCGAGGATCTCGCCGAGGGCGGTGAACCACGCGGGCGGGACCTCGCGCATCCCGGCCCGGCTCATGGCCTGGAGGGCGGTCGTACGCGCGGCAGTTGACGCCGACGAATCGGAGGCGACGGTGGTCAGCAGCTTCTGGACTCCCGGGGTTTTGGCGAACCGGGCGAGCTGACTGACGAGGGCCTCGCGGTCGGCCGGCTTCGCGGCCGCGGCGATCTGCTCGCGAAACACCCCGGCCAGCTGGTCCGCCCACTCCGGGTGCCGGCCCGCGATCCACTGGGCCGTCTCCTTCAGCGCCGGGTCAGGTGACTTCATCGCGGCGAGAACTATCTTGGGATCGAGCTTCTCGCCGAGCTGGTCGAGAGCGGTCAGGCAGGCGCGGCGGACGCGCGGGCTGTCCTTGTCGAGGCTGTTTCGGAGGAACTCGCGGTTGTCGAGTTCGATCAGGGCGTACGTCAGCGCATGGTCGAGGGCGTGGTCGTTTTCCTTGTCCGCGAGGGCCTTGACGAGATGCTCGACGGCCATGTCGTCGCCGATTCGGCCGAGGGCTTCGGCGGCTGCGCGCCGTACGGGCAACGACCGTTGCTTCATGAGCCCGATCAGCATGCCGACGTCGTCTTTGTCCCGCCGCAGTGCCGCCGAGTGAATCGCCGCGATCACCACATTGTCATCCGGGTGACCGAGCCACGATCGCGTGATTTCGCGCGCTTGATCGCCGTCGAAACGGCACGCGAGCCAAATGAGCGCCCGGGCACCCTCGGCCGGTGACCCCCGCTGAATGACCACCCTTTCCAGGATCGGCAAGTGAAGAGCCTTGGGCGGTAGGGTCGCTATCGCGTCGAGGATGCTCGCTCGGATCACGGAGTTCGGTGTGCTTTCGTAGAGATTCAAGAGCCCCAGGTCCTTGTATTGCTGCAATTTGATGCCGCTCTCGATCCACTTCGACTCGTAGGGGACCTTTGACTTCCGCACCCGATAGATCGCCCCCAACACGTCCGCCTTCACGAGCTGCGAGCTCGGGCAGCACAGCTTGTACCAGCCCCCCGTGTCCACCACGAGCAGGCTCCCGTCCGCGTCCTCGGTCACGTCCGTCGGGTGAAAGTCCTGGTTGTCCGACACCAGAAAGTCCGAGTCCTCCGTCCGGTACGTTGAGCCCTCCGGTTTCAAGACGTGGCGGCTCACCTTCCGCAGGTTGAACTGGCAGGCGAACAGGTTGGTCGTGTACTCCTTGCCGAACGCTTCAGATTCGTAGCAATGCAACCCGCACGGGGCCGCGGGGCCGAGGTGCGTCATCACCGGCATCAGGTGCGGGCTCGTCCACTTGTGGTCCGGGTCGTAGATGACGTCGTGGTCCTTGCCGTAGATTCCGCCGTAGATCGCGTGGATGAGGCCGTCCCGCTGGCCGGCCGCGGGGTGCTGGAAGAAGGTTGTGGTGAAGAAGCGCTCGCCGTTCGGAAGGAAGGCGACGTCCACCGGGTTGTCCATTCCGCCGGTCATCACCGGCTCAATCCCGGTCCCGTCCGGCCGGGCCCGGAATATGTGCGAGGCTCGCGTCGTGAACTTCTTCCCGTTGGGGAGCGTGTACTCCTGCTTCGCGAACGCTCCCTTGCACCAGTAGATCCAGCCGTCCGGCCCCAGGTACGGGCCGTGCAGGTCGTTGGCGCAGCCGGTCAGCGTCTTGCCGTCGAACCAGATTTCTCGCCTGTCCGCCTTGCCGTCGTCGTCGGTGTCGGTGAGTTTCCAGATCTGCGGCGGGGCGCCGACGTACACCGACCCGCGATGCCAGAGGATGCCCTCCGGGAACGTCATCTTGTCCGCGAACACCGTCGCCTTGTCGAAGACGCCCTTGCCCTTGGTGTCTTCGAGTCGGACGATGCGGTGGGTCGGGTTCTTGAGCTGGTCGGCCGGCTTCTCGTTCGACCCGGACGAGTCAGCGACGTACAGCCGCCCGCGATCGTCGAAGCTGGCTACGATCGGCCGATCGACGAGCGGCGGCCCGGCGACCAGCTCGATGGTGAAGCCCTCGGGGAGGGTGAAGGTGTGGCCGTTGAGCTTCACTTGATGCGTCGCGGGCTTTGCCGGCTCCGCGACGGCGAGGGCGGCAGTGACGAGGAAGGAGACGAGTGCGAGGCGGAACATGGAGGGACTCCGGCGGCGATGGGGTTAGCGTACCCGATGCGACTGCCGGAAGCGAGTTGGTGTCGTTGCCGCGGCAAGACTAGCGCTGACTCCGCGCCGTGAAGCCGCGACGCGGAGGCTCTGCGGAGCGGAGCGCGCGACGTCGCTCCCCCGGGGCGCTGAATCAAGGTCCCCGACGCGTCGAGCGTGCGCGCTCCGCTCCGCAG
>DATFWZ010000015.1:0-18795 GCA_035258765.1 Gemmataceae bacterium | reverse complement strand
CGCGGCGGCGACGGCGTCGCGGACCGGATCGGCGAGCATGGCCGGCAGGTCGTCGTAACACTTCAGGTGGGCCCGCAGGTAGCTGGCCTCGCGGTTTCCAGCCCTGGGATAGAGCTCGGCGAGCAGCATCGGCAGGTTCTTCGGCCCGCCAAAGCACGGGTCGCCCCCCTCGCCGTTCAGGACAATGCCGACCCGTTCGGCCGCCTCGCGGAAGAGGAGCGCATTGGGCACGGTCAGCGGGTCGCCGATCGGGTCGCTCAGCAGGCCAACCGCGTCGTCGAGGTGATGCAGAACCGCGGCGGGGGACAGTTCAACAACGCGGTGGTCCGTACCGCAATGGTCGGCGACGAGTGAGCTGAACGGCAGCTCGTTGGCATATCCGTCACCAAAAAACACCGAGTAGGTATGGACGGGTGCCGGGTGAAGGCGGCGGGCGAGCGCGACCACCAGGCTCGAGTCCAGCCCGCCGGAGAGGAACGCGCCGACCGGCTCCTCCGTGGCCGGGAGGCGGGCCCGGACCGCGTCCTCCAGGTTCTGCCGCAGGCGCGGTGTCAGCTCTTCCTCCCCCGCCGAGTCGCGCGGTAGCGCGGGGAGTTCCCAAAACACCTCGCGACGCAGGCCGGACGCGCCGAAGCTCACGCACTCGCCCGGGAGCAGTTCATGCACGCCCTCGACAAGCGTCTCTCGGCCCGGCAAATAGGCGTACGAGAGGTACGTCGCCACCGCCCGCAAATTGACGCGGCGGGGAACGAGCCCGGTCGCGAGTATGGCGCGGATCGACGAGGCGAAGACCGGCCCGGCGGGCGCTTCGGCGCAATAAAGAGTCCGCTCGCCGACGGCGTCGCGGGCCAGGTGCAGCGTCCCGTCGGAGTCGGTCCACGCTGCGGCAAATGCCCCTTCGACCGCGCCCATTCGGCGGGTGGTGAGCACCGCCCGCCAGTCCGCGTCGGTGGCGAGCGTCCGGCCGGCGATCCGGCAGGCATCGAAATCCGCGACGACCGCGGGCCCGGTCGGTGTCAGCACTTGAGCGCCGGACCCCAACGCGGCTGCAAGCCGGGTGCTGACGGTCGCGTCGGCGTCGGCCGGAACGCCGCCGATTCGCCCGCACGGCCGGACGCGCTGCGTGTCGTCGCCGAAGGGCCGGCCGGGGCGGCCATGAATGATCGGATGTTGACGCGTCATGACTCAGCCGAAGGCGTCCGCCCCTCCGTCGCCGGCGGCGCCTGCGGCCGCGGACACTTCGCCGTCACCGGCGTAGCCGCCGACGTCGAACGCCCCGCAATAGGTCACCGCCCCGGCCGTGCTCCCGGTCCGCGGATCGTCATCGGCATGCGCCCGCAGGCCGGCGAAGAGCCGCTTGAGTACCTGCTCCGGCCGCGCCGCGGCCAGCTCCAGCTTGTACTTCGAGAGCCACTCCGCCTCGTCCGGCCGGATGCCGTCCTCGTCGTTCAACCGGACGCCCTCGCCATGAAGGAGAAGCCCGCGAAAGGGCCCGGCGTGCCGCGGCCGCAGCCCCAGGTCGATTACGCGCAGCCCGGAGCCGCCGAACCACTCCGGGTCGGTCACCAGCCGGTGCGCCAGCCGGCATCCCGCCAGGGTGGCGTCGTGCAAGACGAACACCTGCAGCCGCGGGTTGCGCTTGAGCATCTTCTTGATGGTCTGGAACGGCCGCTTCGGATACCCATCAATCGAAAGGATGGCGCAGTTGTTCTCGAAATGAAAATTGTTCGCCACTAAGAGGTCAACGGTCCGGGCCCGGTCACAGATAACGGCCCGGTCGAACGAGTAGTCGCCAATGTCCTTTTCCAAGTCCGTGGGCACCGGCTGTTCCGGCGCCCGCTCGATGAGCTGGCCGGGCTTGCCGTGCGCGTCTCGCCAGCGCGACCAGAGGCGGTTGAACGTCTCGAGATCGATCGGCACAAAAGGCCCCTTCAGCCGGGAGGCGACCGCCGCGACGGTCGCGACGCCGATGACGAACGTGAGAAAGTAAACAAATGGGGATCTCAAGAGCACCGACAGGGTCACGACGAACGCCGTCAACCCGACCAACACGAACACCACAACGCGCGGCGCCCGATTCCCGCGCTTGCGGCGGCATACCTCGTAGTACAGGTGCTCGACCCCCCACCGGATGCTGCCGTCGCTCGAGACGGCGTTGATCGCCTTGCGGAACAGCATGTCCGTGACCGGGTCGCCCTGCCGCGGCTCGAAGGCGAACTGTTGCTTGCACCCCGGGCAGGTGCGGTTGGTCCGGTCCTTGTACTTGATGTCGCGGCCACAGCGGATGCAGATCATTCTGGACCTCCCGGGGAACGTCCACGACCGTCAATAAACACCCGCATCCATGCTTCCAGCATGGCTAACGTCCACAGGCGCTCGCCGACGCGCCGGCGGCGGATTTCGCTCGGAATGTCGTGCCCGCGGCGCAGCTCGGCCACGTAGTCCGGCCGAAACATCCCGCGACGGGCCAGCGCCGCGGGACCGAGCAGGTCTTCGAGCACACCTGCCAGCGGCCCCAGCACCCACTCGGTGATCGGCACGCTCATCCCGAACTTTCGCCGCCAGACGATCTCTCGCGGCAGGAACTTCTGCAGCGCCAGCTTGAGCACATACTTCTCACACGCCCCGTGCAGCTTGAGCCGTGGTGGCAGCCGGAACGACGCCTTTGCTAACGCCCGGTCGAACAGCGGGACGCGCACGTCCAGCCCCCAGCACTGCGACGTCCGGTCCATCCGCGGCAGGATGTTCTGCGAACCCTTGAGCGACACGTCCGCGAGCCGCACGCGGTTGAGGAAGGTGCTTGCCTGTTGGCTGTGCAAGTATGGGGCGAGCACCGCACGCCGCTGCCCCGGAGTGCCGACGCGGGCGAGGAAATCGGGTGTATAGAGTCGATCCTCGAGTCCGTAGAAGCGGTGGTACGACCGCAGGTAGAGCTGCTCCCGGCTGTCCTCACCGTACAGCCCGGAGTAGAGCTGGGCCGAGATCATCGGCTTGCTGGTCCACCCGCCGAAGAGCTGGTCACCCCCCTCGCCGTTGAAGACGGCGCTCAGGCCCGACTGCCGGGCGGCCCGGGCCAGGAGAAATTGCGGCGCGGTGACCGGGTCTCCGAACGGCAGGTCGAGTTTCCACACCAGGTCCATGAGGACCGGCGCAAGGTCCTCGCCGCCCACCTTCACATCGGTGAGCGAAATCCCGAGCGTTTGGGCTACTGCTTTCGCCTGCTCCTTTTCGACTGCGTACTTGCCGAAGTCGAGGGTGAACGCCTTTACGTCCACGCCGACCTGCCGCAGCCAGACCGCGACGCCGGACGAGTCGAGGCCGCCCGAAAGGAACAGGCCGACCTCGCGCTCTCCGTTGAGCCGCCGGGCAACCGCCTCGCGACACAGCCGCCGGACCAGCCGCACCGCCGTCTTGCGGTCTTCGAGCGCCGGGTCGATGTCCTCGCGCAGAGTGAAGTAGGAAGTGACAGCAAGCTTGCCGTCTTCCCAGACTGCGAACCGACCCGGGAGAAGCCGCTTGATGCCGCGGACCGGCACGTCCTCGCCGGGGACGAACGAGAACGTCAGGTACTTGTGGATCGCGATCGGATCTGGCTCGATGGGCAGCCCCGGGATGGCGAGGAGTTGCTTGAGCTCGCTGGCAAAGTAGAAGACGCCCGCGTGTTCCGTGTAGTAGAGGCTGCGGACCCCGAACGGGTCGCGGATCAGTGTAAGCCGCCGGCGGTTGCCGTCCCACCAGGCGCCAGCGAAGTTGCCGTCGAGGCGTTCGAGTCGAGCCGGGTCGGCGAAGAGCGATGGCAGCTCCCCAGCCGGGGACGCGACCGGCGGCGCGAACGGCCCGGACACCGCGGCCAGCGATTGGCCCTCGCGGTGAACGGCGGACGACTTGCCCGGCCGCCCGGACCACATGCGGTAGCCGACTGCAGCCCCCGGGACGGAAGCCGCGTCGCTCCTGTCGCCGCGGTACGAAACGGCCACGAGCATGCGGTCGAGTATGTCCGGCGTCGAATTGCCGATGTAGCCGGCTATGGCACTCAAGGCGGACCCTCCCGCCGCAGGATGGTGCGGTTGACCATCGGGTGGCACTCGTGAGTCGGGCCGAAGTCGCTGTCCGGGTGGTACGCGATGACGAGGAGCGCATCGCGGTCGGTGTGAAAGCTGTGCAACGCGCCGGCCGCGATGACGAACCCCAGCCCGGGCCGCAACGGGGACCGAGCCCCGGGGGTGACGCACTCGCCCGAGCCGCGAACGATCAGCCCGACCCGGACGGACGGGTGCGTGTGGGCGGTCTGCCGCGTGCCCGGGGGAATGTGGAGCAGGTTGAGGCACGGGTCGCCGAGCAGCACCGGGGGGATCAGTAGAGAGTCGGTGCAGCCGTCGATGTATCGCAGCCGACCCGTGTCCTCGACCGGGCCGCCGACGTGAAAGAAGCCTCGGAACCCATCGCGGGTCACAACTAAGCCGCATCCGCCGCCGATCCGGGCGGGGCCGGGCGCCGCGAAGTACATTCCGCGGGCGAGGCGGAACGTCCCGGACGCGCACCCGAACTCGGCCGTGCCGGCATGAACGAAGCCGAAGTGGGTCCCAGCCGCGGGCAGGTCAACAGCCGATGCATTGTCCCACGCGTAAACGACTGTCGGAAATGGACCATCGCGGAGATCGATGCGGGCCGCGTGCGTCAGCTCGAACGGGCGGAACGCGATCACGGCGGACTCCCCGGCGACGGCGGGTACTCTACTACGAACTTCGCCCGATGGAAACCAACCTCAGAACCACAGAGGGAAAAGTGGGAAAAAGACTCGGAGAAGAATCTGAGAAAATGCGTCGCGAAGCGAATTGTCTCTGGGGAAGACCACCCCTGTTCGTTTGTCATCCCACTTCAGGCCCCGCGATGGCGAACACTCGCGGCGACCGCCCGACCTGGGCGTTGGGTCCCAATCGCATTCGCAAAAGCTCGCGCTGCCGGGCGAAGCCGAGACTGCGAACCAGGTCGGCAGCTCCCGGAAAGTCCGTGTTGATGTCGATGAACAACAACCCGCCGCACCGCGTCGCGACAGCGGATAGCAGGGAACTGGCGGTCGGCAGGTCTTCGGCGATCAGCGGCCCGATGTAGGTGGCCATCGCGCCGGCCCGCGTGAGCGCGTACCCAGTTACCTTTCCGCCCGGACTCCTCGCAACCAGGGGCGCTTGGCTTGTGCCTACGATCAACAGTCGTAAGAGGGCACCGCGGTCCGCACCGAATGCCGCCCGGTCAATCGCCGCGAAATCTTCCCAGGTGCCCATCGCAGGTTCATTGGCCCGCCCATGTGGCAATTCCCCCGACCACCGCTCCAGCAAGCCCTCTGACTCGAAACCGAGTCGCTCATACACGGCTTGGCCCTCGGGAGTCGCGTCGAGCTTGATCGTGGTCACTCGGCGCGCCCGCAAGTAGTTCAGGGCGGCCCCCATCAGCGCAGTCGCGATCCCGCGGCGCCGAAATCCGGGATCGACCAGGACCATGCCAACCCACGCTAATTCAGAACCGTACGTCGTCGTCGTGACGGTGCCGATGACCCGACCGGCCTCGGACGCCGCGAAGCAGCCCTGCGGCTCCAGCGTCAGGAGGCGGCGGATATCCTGCTCGCTCTGGTTCCATCTGGCCAGAGAACACAACCGGAGGATCGCGTCGGCGTCCCCCGGCGCCAGTTGGCGGATGTCCACTGCCGATGCCTCGTGTCGATGGAAACCTGCCTCGTGGGAGTGTGACCCATTCTGACCCGCGCTCGCAGCGGTCACAAGTGTGGGCTGACATCGGCGGAATTGCCGGGCCCGGTGCCCCGTTCGCGCCCACTGATCGGGTAGACTGGCCCCGATGGGGAGTTGTCATGCCCGTCACCCGTTTTCGCGCCGCCGCACGCGTCCTCGTTGCCTCCGCAAGGGCGACCGACGCGCCCGATGCCGATCTGCTCGCCGCGGTCGCTCGGCAATGCGACCCGGAGCGCGATCTCGGGACCGTGAAGCCGCAGAGGTGATTCGAGTGCCCGGCCGGGGCCGCGCCGCGTTTCAGCTGTCAGTAAATTCGGGTATTTCCGAATGTTTGCGATCGAGGCACGCGCTCGAACGCTGGCGTGCTCGCGGAAGGACTTGCTCTGACGGGAGGGAATGGGTAAGTGTGGATTAGTTCTCGGCGCCCAACCCTGACTCGTGGCGTGGGAACCCCATGACCCAGCTACCCATCACCTTCCAGGACCTGGTCGATATTTTGCGGGCTTGCGGGCCGGTGCGACCCCAGGATTGCTCGTCCAAGCGCCTGCGCAACATTCTGATCAATCAACTCACCCTCTCGGAGCCGCGACTGGCGACACGCGTCCGGCAATTCGACACCGACCAAATGCGCGCGGTCTGCGACTACGTGCGGAAGGGCCTGGAACTGGCGGCGGTTCCCGCGAGCTAGGTGCTTGCTCGCGGCCCGGCGTCCATTCCTTAAATTCGCGTCGTGTTCGCTCGCACGACGCCGTTGCCGGACAAGTCCGCGTCCGGTCCCTGTCTGACTCAGCCGTTTCACGCCGCGGCCGTCCGGGTTACAATCGCGACTCCCGTAACCCCGACTCCGGTGACCCATGTGCTTGCCGCCCGTCCTCGTCGCCGCGCTCGCGGCCGTCATGATCGCCCCCATCCCCGCGCAGGCCGATGCGCCCCGCGGCGCGACCGGTCCCGACGTCCGCCTCGGGTCCGCGGCGGCCGAACTGGAGGCCGACGACGACATGGTCATCGGCGGCAGCATCCTGCCGTACAAGGTGAAGGGACAGGAAGGCCAGTTGCGAGCCGTCGCCGTCGTAATTGAGAAGCCGGGAAGCGGCAAGGTAGTCCTGGTCGCCTGCGACGTGCTCATGCTGGCCCGCGACTTGCTTGACCCCGTCGCCGAAGAAATCTCTAAAGCGCTCGACACACCCGTCTCGCACGTCCTCATCAACTGCACGCACACCCACCACGCTCCGAGCACCGCGACCCTACACGGCTACGACCGCGACGAGGTGTTCTGCCGGCGCGTCCAGCGAGGCATTGTCCAGGCCTGCAAGGAGGCCGACGGCCGCCTCAAGGACGGGGATTCGACACTGCACTTTCGGCTCGGCGAGGAGTCGTCGGTCGGGCAAAACAGCCGGCTGTTGCTCAAGGACGACAGCATCTACTGGATCGGCCCGAAGGACGACTCGGTCCGTCCAACCGGGCCATTCGACCCGGAGCTGCCGGTCCTCTCCTTCCGCGGGGCCGACGGCAGGCCGCGGGCGACGCTGTTTAGCCACTCCACCCACACCATCGGCGTGCGAAAGCCCGGCCGGTCGCCATCCTTCTACGGCCTGGCCGCCCAGGAACTGGAGGGAGAACTCGGCGGCACGTTCCTGTTCCTCGAAGGGGCCTCCGGGTCCACTCACAACCTCGGCGTGCCGGCCGCGGAGGCCACGATCCGCATGAAACAGGCCGTCAAGGACGCCTTCGACAAGGCGGCGCCGCGGCCGGTAACGCGCATCGCCGCTGTGAAGAAGCCGTTCAAGTTCAAGGTCCGCACGTTCGACGAGGCGAAGGAAGACGCGGCCGTTTCGGCGTACTGTCGTACGCGGGCACCGAAGCAGGCCCACGAGTTCATCGAGGTATTCCGCAAGCAGAGAAAGGTGTTGGCCCCGCGCCAGGGCCAGGAGCAGACGACCTGGGTCCAGGTAATCCTGATCGGGGATGTGGCAATCGTCGGAGTGCCGGCCGAGTTCTTCACGGTCCTCGGGCAGGACATCAAGCGGAGATCGCCGTTCCGGTATACCTTCGTCGCGGAGCTTGCCAACGACTGGATCGGCTACCTGCCGGACAGGAAGGCCTTCGACCTCGGCGGCTACCAGACCTGGACCGGCCTGCACAGCTTTGCCGAACCGGGGACGGGGGAGCGAGTGGTGGAAGCGGCCGTGGAGCTGCTCGACGAGCTGGCGAAGGCAAAGTGAGTAGGGTGGACCGCCCGGGTCTACTGGTCCCCAAATCGCCCACTTCGGGTGTCATTCTGCCGGTATTTTTCAGATCGTCACCTCTTCATTCGACGGACGCGCGATCGTCGATCACGGCTGACCCCCCACGTTCGCCGCGGCCGCCACGGGGCTCGTCCGGCCACCCGCTACCGACTCGCGACGGCCGTCCCACCGATGCAGCCGGGGGCTGATCCGGCCTCCCACCCGGCGAGCCGCCTCGACCACTCGGTGGTAGACTGCCAGGTAATCATTCGCCATTCGGGTCGCGGTGAACCGGCGCTCGAACGCCTCGCGGCACCGGCGGCGGTCGAAACCCCTACACTTTTCCACCGCCCGGGTCGCGTCGTCCAGGTCGTCCACCATGAAGCCCGTGACACCCTCGTCGATCACTTCGGGAACGGAGCCGCGGCGCCATGCGACCACGGGCGTGCCGCAAGCCATCGACTCGATCATCACCAAACCGAACGGCTCCGGCCAGTCGATCGGGAAAAGCAGCGCTTGGGCGTTTCTCAGGAACTCGCCCTTGTCGGCCTCGCCGATCTCGCCGACGAATTCCACCGCCGCATCTCGGAACAGCGGCTCGACCGTCTGCCGGAAGTAGTCGCGGTCGGCCGCGTCCACCTTGGCCGCGACCCGCAATTTCATCCCGGCCCGGCGGGCGATCTCGATCGCCCGGTCGACGCGCTTCTCGGGCGAGATTCGGCCGACGAACGCGAGGTAGTCGCCCGGCCGCTCGCGGCACCGGTGCAGATCCGCGGGCAGGCCGTGGTGGACCGTTGCCTGCCAGTTCGCCTGCGGCTGCGGGGCGCGCTGGGTGCCGGAGATCGACACCACGGGGATGTCGCGAAACTCGTCATAAAGGCACGACAATTCCGGCAGGTCGAGCCGCCCGTGCAGCGTCGTCACGTGCGGCACCCCGGACCGGCGCGAGAGCGGGAAGTGCAGGCAGTCGATGTGGAAGTGAATTACGTCGAACCGATGGGCCGCCCGGAATACGTGCTCGAGCAGCACGATGTTGTACGCCAATCGATCCGCGCATTCACTGTTTAGGCGCAGCGCTTGCGGGCAAATCGGGACGAGCTCCGCCCGGGTGACCGAGTCGGCACTTGCGAACAGGGTTACGTCGTGCCCCTGCCGGACCAACTCCTCGGTCAGGTAGGAGACCACCCGTTCGGTGCCTCCGTAGTATTTGGGGGGGACAGATTCGTACAGCGGCGCGACCTGCGCAATCCTCATCGGTACTCCTCCGACGCAACAAGCAGAGTCTGTATATAGCAGTTTCCATGCCGGGTGCCCGGAGCCCATCGCCGTAGTGGATTGAGCGAATCAGTCGTGACGCTTTCCGGAAGTAGGTTGTGCGAGGTGGATTCCGATGAGTGAGGTGCGGACGGCCGAACCGGTTCGGAAGCCGGTGCCGGGCGGGGGCCCGGAGGAACTCGCCCGGGAGGACCCCTACTACATCGCGGCGGCCGCCCCGCCCGCGGGGGAACGCGACCGGGTCCTCAAGGAGGGCGACACGTTCGCGGTCCTGGACCACCACGGGGACATCCGACCCGTCGGCATGAAGGAGCAGGGACTGTACCACGAGGGGACGCGGTTTCTCTCCGGCATGACGCTGCGCCTGGGCCCGGGCGACCCGTTGTTCCTGAGCTCGACGGTCAAGGACGACAACGCCCTCCTCGGCGTGGACCTGACCAACCCGGACATCAAGGAGGGGGACCGCGTCGCGGTGGCGCGCGGCACCGTGCACCTGTTTCGCGGCGTCTTCCTTTGGCGGGGGGTGTGTTACCAGCACCTGCGGCTGCGCAACTACGGCCTCGCGCCCGTCGAGGTCCGGTTTTCCCTCCGGTTCGAGGCGGACTTCGCCGACATCTTCGAGGTCCGCGGGACGCGCCGGACGCGGCGCGGGCGCATGCTCCCCCCGTCCGTCGAGGCCGGCGCCGTCGTGCTGAGTTACCAGGGGCTCGACGGCGTCGTACGCCGGTCGCGCCTGGAGTTTACGCCCGCGCCGCAGCGGCTGACGTCGGCCGAGGCCCAGTTCGTGGTCCCCCTCGGCCCGCACGCGGAAGCGGACTTCCGCCTGACCGTCGCGTGCGATTCCGGAGCCGTCACCGCCCCCCCGCCCCCCGACTACGACGCGGCGCTGCGCCGCTCGGCCGACAGCCTCCGCGACGCGAAGGCCCGGGCCTGCGACGTCCACACCTCCAACGAGCAGTTCAACGACTGGCTCAACCGCAGCCTTGCCGACCTGGACATGATGGTCAGCGAGACACCCCAGGGCCTCTACCCGTACGCCGGCGTGCCGTGGTTTAGCACCCCATTCGGTCGCGACGGCATCGTCACCGCCCTGCAGGCGCTCTGGGTCGATCCGTCCATCGCCCGCGGCGTCCTCGCCTACCTGGCCGCCACGCAGGCGGGCGCCGAGGTCCCGGAGCGCGACGCCGAGCCCGGCAAGATCCTCCACGAGGCGCGCTCCGGCGAGATGGCGGCGCTCGGCGAGATTCCGTTCGGCCGGTACTACGGGAGCGTGGACGCGACCCCGCTCTTCGTCATACTGGCCGCCGCCTACTACGAGCGGACCGGCGACAGCGCCTTCGCGGAGACGATCTGGCCCAACGTTGAGCGCGCCCTGCACTGGATCGACACGTACGGCGACCGCGACAGGGACGGGTTCGTCGAGTACTACCGACTCTCGCCCAACGGGCTGGACCAACAGGGCTGGAAGGACTCACACGACTCGGTCTTTCACGCGAACGGGGCGTTGGCCCAGGGGCCGATCGCACTGTGCGAGGTGCAGGGGTACGTGTACGCGGCCAAGCTGGGCGCGGCGGGCCTGGCGGCCGTGCTCGGCCACACCGACCGGGCCGCGGAGCTCGAGCACCAGGCGGAGGAGCTCCGACAACGCTTCGAGCACGCCTTCTGGTGCGAGGAACTATCCACCTACGCGCTGGCCCTGGACGGCCGGAAACAGCCCTGCCGCGTGCGCACCTCCAACCCAGGGCAATGCCTGTTTACCGGCATCTGCTCCCCAGACCGGGCGACGCGGGTCGTGCGGGTGCTGCTCGACGACCGCTCGTTCTCCGGCTGGGGGGTGCGCACGGTGGCCGAGGGCGAGGTCCGATACAACCCGATGGCCTACCACAACGGCTCGGTCTGGCCGCATGACAACGCGCTGATCGGCGCCGGCATGGCCCGTTACGGGCTGAAGGACGCGGCGATGAAGGTGCTCGCCGGGACGTTTGATGCCAGCCTGTTCATGGACCTGCACCGCCTGCCGGAGTTGTTCTGCGGATTCCCGCGGCGCCCGGGCGAGGGCCCGACCCTCTACCCGGTCGCCTGCTCGCCGCAAGCCTGGGCGGCCGGGGCGGTGTTTCAGCTCCTCCAGGCGTGTGTGGGACTGCGCGTGGACGCGCCGGCGGCCCGGGTGAGCTTCCACTACCCGGAGTTGCCGGAGTTTCTGAAAGTGGTCGAAATTCGCCGGCTGCGGGTCGGCGACGCGTCCGTGGACGTTCGACTCGAGCAACACGGACGCGACGTCGGCGTCAACGTGCTCGGCCGGTCGGGACATGTCGAGGTGCTGGTGCTCAAGTGACGTGTTTGCCGGCCGGCGAGAGGTGCCAAAGCAAAAACCCCGGCAGATCTGCCGGGCTTTCGAGCGGAGAGGGGGGGATTCGAACCCCCGATAGCCTTGCGGCTATATCGGTTTTCGAGACCGACGCATTCAACCACTCTGCCACCTCTCCGAGAGTTGTCAGGATACCGGTGCCGCGCCGACCCGACAACCGCCGTCAATCCTTGGCGAACGCGGCGAAACGGTCCGCCACCTTCCCCTCCTTGACATCCCCGCGATGGACCAGGATCGCGTACCGGAGCTTCAGGTGGTCGCCCTTGGCCAGCTTCACCAGGTCCGTCTGGCCCTTCAACGCCGGGAACCCGGACTCGGCCCGGCCGAAGGGGTTCGCGGCCATCAGCCCGTACGCCCGCGTGTGCCACGCCGCCCGCGGCGCGTTCTTCGGGTGGTCGAAGATCGCGATCCCGACCACCTTGCCGTCCACCGTCCCCGAGTAGTCGTGCCAGTCGGCCGGCTTGCCCCACATCGGCAGGTTGTCCTTCGCCGGCGCCGCGGCAGTCGTCCCGTCCACCGAGGTCACAATGCCGTCGCTCTTCGGTCCATTCAGCCGGAAGGTGTCGTTCACGCGCACGCCCATTGAGCCTTCCTTCGTGTCCCCGAACGTGATCGGGCAGACCGTCGCGTGCAGGTCGATGTCGAGCACGATCAGCCGCGCGTCGCCGAGGTCGCGGACCGCGATCACGCGCTCCTCGTCGAGGATCTTGTCCCCGTCCGGCGTCCGCCATTCGTTTTTGGTCGCGACGCGGCCCTCCTTGCCATCGGCCTTCGGCTCGTCCACGCGGACGCACGCGATCGTCCCGTGCCCCCTCCCCTCCGACCAGAAGTCCACCCCTTTGACGCGCTTGTCGCCCGAGCGGGTCTTCAGGTCCACGCCCTCGGGAATCACGTCGCCGTGGCAAAACCAGGCCGACTTCTGGTGGACGTGGTCGTTGGTCTCGCTGGGCAAACCTTTCTGCATCGGCCAGCCGCGGGTGACCGGAACTTCTGCTGGCGCGTTGAGCGGCCAGAGGTAGGGCTTGGCTACTTCCGATCCGACGTGGTACCGGGTGACGAGTTCCTTGGCGGCGAAGAACTCGACCACCTCCTTGGTCTTCTTGACCGTGATGGCGGGCGGATCGGCGGCAACGAGTGGCGCGGCGAGAAGGATTGCGGTGGCGACGGAGAGGGTGCGCATCGGAGGACCTCGGGTTGCGGAAGGGTGTACTATCCGGGGGCGAAATGGTCGTGTCAAGCGGGGCGCTTGCCGTTGACAGGGTTTCGCGGTTCGTGCTAAGACTGCTGCGCCTCCGCAGGTTCACCCGCCTGCGCGGCCCGCCCCACGGACGGGGCCCGGACACGGACCACGGACGGTCGCATGTCGAATACTGTCGCGCCGGCACCGGCCGCGCCCCGCCCACGCCACCGCGCCGCGCGCGCCCGTCCCGCCACCGGCATCCCGGACGTCTCCGTCTGCATCGCGAACTGGAATTGCCGGTACTACCTCCGCGACTGCCTCGAATCCCTCCT
Source organism: Gemmataceae bacterium (assembly GCA_035258765.1). GTDB lineage: Bacteria > Planctomycetota > Planctomycetia > Gemmatales > Gemmataceae > SIAJ01. The sequence continues at coordinate 5,671 of DATFWZ010000015.1, read as the reverse complement.
CGACGACCCGCAGGGTGTAACGGTCGAAGTCATCGTCGTGGACAACGCCTCGGCCGACGGCGCCGCCGATATGGTCGCCCGCGAGTTCCCCGAGGTCATCCTCGTCCGCAACGACCAGAACCACGGATTCGCCAAGGCCAGTAATCAAGCGGCCGCCCTGGCCAACGGCCGGTACGTCTTCTTCCTCAACAATGACACCATCGTCCCGCCGCTGGCGCTGTCGCGGCTGGTCGCGTTCGCGGACGCGCACCCGCAGGCCGGCATGATCGGCCCGCGACTCCGCGACGGCGAGGGGCGTCTCCAGATCTCCTACCGCCGCAAGCCGGCCTTGAAGGCGATGCTGCACCGGGCGGCCCTGCTCCGGTGGACGGGGCTGTTCCGACGGGCGTACGACGAGTACCGGCGCGACGGGTTCGAACCGGAGGGCGTTCGGCGCGTGGACGTGTTGATGGGCGCGGCCGTGCTCATGCCGCGGACCGTGTACCGCGAATGCGGCGGCTGGGATGAGGGGTTCCGGTTCGGGGTGGAGGACGTGGAGTTGTCGGACCGGGTGGGACGCGACCGGGCGCTGGTCCACGTCCCGGGAGTGGAGATCGTCCACTTCGGCCGAGTCAGCTCGCGACAAAACGTGACATTCGCGGCCCCGAACTTGATGATCGGGTACGTCCGCTACTTCCGAAAGAGCGGCGTCTCGCGCCTGGGTCTGCTTGGGTACAAGCTCGTATTCACCTTGGACGCGCCGCTCCAGCTCGCAGGCAAGTCAGCCCAGTACCTCTGGCGGCGATTGACGAAGGCAGAGCCCGCGAAGGCGGAGAAGAGTCGGCTGGCGCTGTGTGGCGGGTGGCGATTCCTGACCCGAGAGCTGGGGCGCTTCTGGCGGGCGTGAGTCGAGATCACGGCCAAGGCTGACCGTCCGTCCAATTCTCCAGGTACTGCGTGAGCGCCGGCATTTCGTTGGCCAGGGCCGCAATCGACTTCTTCGCCTTGGCGACCAGCTCGACCTCCTGCTCCGGCGTTACGTCCCCGGTCAACACGCGCGTCCGCAGGAACACGAAGTACGTGTCCAGCGTGTCGCAGAGGCAGTAGTCGTTGACCTCGTGGCACTTCCCGGCGCGGTAGAGGTCGTAGACCTGGTCGCCGCTGACGTACATCTTGCCCGGCTTCCCGACCAGCTTGGCGAGCAGGTCGAGCCCGCCGGGGAACCCCCGCGACGCGCCGAAGTTCGTCAACCAGTCCATCAGATCGAGGTCGCCATTGTAGCGGTTGCGGCCGCGGGCGAAGTAGTCGCGGGCCGGGAAGCCGTAGCGGAACGCGGCCAGCTCCAAGAGCGGCAGGTCAAAGCACCGGCCGTTAAACGTCACCAGCTTGCACTTGGTGTAAAACGACAGCCCGAGCCAGAAGTTCTTGACGATCTCCTTGGGCCGAAAGAGGGGGGCGTCAACGCACTTGATCGCCTGCAAGGAGAAATCGGCGCCCACACGAAGGACACACACCGCGACCGGGACCTGGAACGTGTGCGGGATGAAGTCGGAGCCGGAATTCGAATTCTGCCGGGCCTCCTCGCGGGCTTTTTCGATCGCCTCTTCCGGCGTTAGCCCCTGGCCCGGGTACTTGACCAGGTTCAGGAGCCGGCCGTCCGGGATGCTTTCGGTGTCCACGACCAGAAAGGCCGTCCGGGTGGCCGCGTCCGAATTCGCTCTCGACTGCAGTTCGAGGCTCGACATTGCTGGGCGGCCCTCGGGATCCCGGTTCGCTCTCACTGTCGATCGGCAACCCCAGCGAAGTCAATGACTGCCGGAGTGTACGCACGGTAAGTACGGTACGGGGGTGCAGTATATAGTGATTCCGATCATTGTGTCGAGCCAACAGCCCCGCTAAGCTGGCCGCGTCCACATCGGCTGGCCGCGGCAACCCGCGTCGGTATCCTGCCGTCGTACCTTCCCCACGACGCACCTCAATGGCCGAAACTCCCGAAAACCAAACATCTCCCGCCGCCCCGAAGGGGGCGCTGATTACCGTCATTCTGGTCGTCGTTATTGACCTCCTCGGATTTGGGATCGTCTTGCCGCTCCTGCCGCGATACGCCGATCGACTCCTCGAGCCGGCGGGGGTCGAGCGCCAGCTGCACGGTCTGGTCACGGGCTGCCTGCTGGCAGTGTTTTCGCTGATGCAATTTATATTCGCCCCGATCTGGGGGCGCATCTCGGACCGCGTCGGCCGGCGGCCGATCCTGATTCTCGGGCTGGCCGGTTCAGTGGTCTTCTACGCCCTGTTCGGCTACGCGTCATCGCTCGGTAGCGACCAGGCGAGATTGGCGCTGGGGCTCATGTTCGCGGCCCGGATCGGTGCCGGCATTGCGGGGGCGACGATCGCCACCGCTCAGGCGGTAATCGCGGACTGCACGCCCAAGGAGAAGCGGGCGCACGGGATGGCTCTAATTGGCGCCGCGTTCGGGATCGGGTTCACGGTCGGCCCGATCCTCGCCGGGGTGGCGCTCATCTTCTTCCCGGACCAGCCGGAGCTCGCCGGCTACTCCGCGGCCGGCCTGTCGTTCATCGCCTGGATGATCGCGATGTTCAAAATGCCGGAGACGGCGCGTCCGGGCAGCCTAGCCCCACGCCGCGGCTGGCTCGACCTCCGCGGACTCACGTCCACTTTGAAGACCCCCACGGTCGGCATCCTGGTGCTGACGTTCTTCCTCGCGACCTTCGGGTTCGCCGGGTTCGAGGCCACCTTGTCGCTGCTCACGCGCGACATGGGTTATGGCGACCAGGACAACTTTTGGATCTTCGCCTACGTCGGCAGCATCCTCATGATCACCCAGGCGGCCATCTACCGGCGGGTGGTGAAGAAGTACCACGAAGTGCAGCTCATGCGCCTCGGGGTCGGGTTCATGTTCCTCGGGCTGGTGGGGCTCGCGGCGGTGGCGATGGGCGGTGACACTTCGTTGCGGCCGGTCGTGTTATTCGTCTCGCTGGCGCTGGGAGTCGTCGGCTTCGCGTTTCTGACGCCGTCGGCTCAGGCCCTGATCTCGAACCGGAGTGACCCGGCGCGGCAGGGGGAGGTGCTCGGCGTCAACCAGTCGTGCGCCGCGATGGCCCGGATTCTCGGGCCGGTGACCGGACTGGTTCTATTCAAGGCCGAGAGCACCCACATGCTGCCGTACGCCGCGTCGGCCGTCTTGCTCGCGATCGTCATGGCCCTGCTGACCAAGGTGGGCCGCGACTAGCTACGATGACCTCACGGGATTCGGCAGTCCCCACCGGGGGAGATCATGGAACGCTTCGCGATCTTGTTCGGTGTTTTACTGTGCGGGCTTGGGCTGGTCGGCTACTTTGCACCGACCACGTTCGGGGCGGTCGGCGACAAGGGCACGTCCCCGACCGCGTTGATCCCGGCGGGGTTCGGCGTGGCGCTTTTGATTTGCGGTATGATCGTCACGGCCAAGCCGGCGACGCGAAAGCACGTCATGCACTTCGCGGCCGCGATCGGGCTGCTCGGGGCGATTGGCGGGTTCGTTCCGCTGATTAGCAACAAGTTCGACTTTTCCCTGGCATCCGTGGTCGCCGGACTGCTGATGGTCATCCTGTCCGGGTTGTTTGTCGTGCTTTGCGTGCGGTCGTTCGTGGTGGCGCGGGTCGCCCGGGCGGAGGGACTGCCCCAGCCTCCGCCGAATCGCTGAACCTGTCTCGTGCGGCAGTTGTCTTAGGCGCGCCCCTTCCTTCATTCGCGGAGGCCGCGCCATGTCCGACGAAGTTGCCTTTCTCCGGGCCATTCAATTCAATCCGCAAGACGACGCGCCGCGACTCGTCTACGCCGACTGGCTGGACGAACGCGGGGACGAGCACTCGGGCCGCAAGGCCACCTTCCTCCGGATGACCGCCCGACTCCTGACCGCCCGATCGGATCTTGGACGGTCGTACTGGGAGGCTAAGTTGCGAACGGCGGCGCCGGGTCTTGAGGGGGAGTGGTTGGCGGCAGTTTCCAGACTGCCGATCGAGGCGTGTGAATCTCACTTCGAATTTCGGTGCCCGAAACGCTGGGAGAACCTACGGGCGACCGACGATCCGAAGGTCCGCGACTGCGACGCGTGTGGGAAGTCAGTTCAGTTCAGCGAAACGATCGCTGAGGCGAGGGCCCATGCCCGACAGGGACGATGTGTCGCGCTGAGCCTGGAGGTCTCGCGTTGTCCCGGGGATCTAACTGAATCGGGTCGCCGGTTTACCCGCGAAGAATTAATGGCCCTGGGAGGGCGTCGGCACCCTTTGGGGCGAATAACGACCATAGAAATACCTGCAGCTCAACCGCAGCCGCCCATTACTGAGCCCGAACCGGAACGCCAGACCGATCCAATCCCACGGCAGAGATTGCGGCGCCAGCGCCGACGTAAGCGCTGGACGATGGATGCAGATTGATGCGCTTGGCGGCCCGGCATCTTCGTCACCGGGCGCCTCATTTCTTCGTCGCCTGCTTCGTAAACGTGATCACATGCTGCCACGGCAGCTTGTCCGACGTCCCGGCGTGCTTCAGATCCTTGAACTCCGCCATCTCCTTGATCACCTGCCGCTCGGTCATCTTGTGAACGAGCTTGATAGGCACCCGCTCGTCCTCGAGGCGAAACTCCACGAACACCAGCCGCCCGCCCGGCTTCAGCGCCTTGACCATCTTGTCCGTCATCTCGTATGGGAATGAGAACTCGTGGTACACGTCCACGAGCAGGATCACGTCCACCGACTCATCCTTCAACTTCGGGTCCGCCTCCTCGCCCATGACCGGCTCCACGTTCGTCACGTTGTCCTTCTTCATCCGGTCGCGGATGATGTCGAGCATCTCCTTCTGGATGTCCACCGCGAGGATCTTGCCCTTGGCGCCCACCAGCTTCGACATGCGGAACGTGTAATACCCGCTCCCGGCCCCGATGTCGGCGACGACGTCGCCCTCTTTCAGGGCCAGGAGTTCCAACAGCTTCTTCGGGTTTTCCTCTTCCTCGCGCTCCGGGCGCTCCAGCCATGTGGCCGCGAGGTGCCCCATCACCTGGGCGATCTCGCGGCCCATGTAGAACTTGCCGATCCCGTCGCGGTCGTGCTTCGCCCGCCACTCGTAACGGCCGTCCTTGCGGTCGCCCGCCGGGGCGTCCTTGTCCTGGGTGTACGCGATCGCTGGAAGGAGCAAGATCGCGGCGGCAACAAGACGGGTCATGGGTTATCCGGGTCGGGTGGAGGCCGGTTAGAGGGATACGGCGGGCCGGGCGGCCGTCGCCCGGCCCGCCTCGTGTGATGTTACCGCGACGGGCGGCCCGGCGGCAAACCGTTTCGGTGGCCTCCGGGCGCGTCCCGTCTAGGATACCCACGTCCGATCATCCGCTCGCAACCAGGATCATGTCCAGCGCGGCCCCGACCAAGCGACTCTACCCGGCCAACACACTCCCCTACCGCAAGGGCGTCATCGACTGGCTCAAGCCGTTCGTCACCGCCAGCGTCGGCATGAAGGCGACGACGGCCATCACCGGGCTGCTCCTGACCGGCTTCGTCATCATTCACCTGATCGGCAACCTCAAGCTCTTCGCAGGCCGCGACGCGATCAACGGCTACGCCACGTTCCTCAAGGACCAGGGCCCGCTCCTCTGGATCGCCCGCGGCGGACTACTGACCGTGTTCGCCGTCCATATCTA
>DATFWZ010000014.1:0-18537 GCA_035258765.1 Gemmataceae bacterium | reverse complement strand
CGGACCCGCGGACCAGTTGGATTTCGCCCAGCTTGTGCTGGCTGTCGGTAATCGTGGGGGTGTTCAACTGCTGGCTGCTGAGGGCGAAGCCCGGGACGCTGGCTACCGCGGCGAGCCGATTGTGGACGGTCGTTGTCTGGGGAACGGCAAGCAGGAACTGGCCGCCGTCGTCCGCGGTGCCCTGGCCCAGAATCAGCGCGCCCTGGCGAGACGGGACGCGCAACTCGCCCGGCTGTGGGTACAGGTCCACCATGACCACGACCCGGGCACCCGGGACGGCCTTCCCGTCCGGGCCGGTCACGGACCCGCCGACTGTCATGTTGTTGGCCAGAGCGGGCGCGCCGAGGGCGGGCGCCGGCGCTTCCTTGGGGTCCTCCGGCCGCGGCCGTTGCAGGGTCACCGCAGTCGCGGTCCCGGCCAGGCCCACGACCGCCACGACCACTCCCACGACGGCCCGCCGGGCGAACGCCATCGCGCGGAGCACGGCCCGGGCGAGCTCGGCCGGGGCGGACGCCCCTATCTCACCCGCCGCGAAGGCGGGGGCCAGCTGCCGGGTCGCGATGACGAGACCGACGGGCACAGCGGTCGCCGGCCCCGACTCGCTGATGGCCAGCCCGCTCAGGATGGCCGACAGAGCCACTCCGCGCCGGGCCAGCCGGGCCCGCAGTCGGGTCCGCGCCTGCGCCAGCCGGCTCGACACCGTCCCCTCCCTCCAACCTAGCTCCGCCGCGGCTTCCGTCTTGCTCTTGCCGGCCAGGCAGCAGAGGACGAACGGGGTCCGGTATTTGCCCGGCAGACGGTTCAGCTCCTCGTCGAGCATCGCCTGTAGCTCGCGCCAGGCTACCTCGGCGGCCGGCCGGTCCTCTGGCGGGCGGGCGACCCGGTCCTCGCGGCGCCGGCCGCGCTGGGCCGACGTCCGGACCTTCATGGCCACCCGGTAGGCGACCCGGTAAAGCCAACTCCCGATCGCCCGCTGCTCGCGGATCGCGCCGGCCCGCCGAGCCAGGACCAGGAATGTCGCCTGGAACGCGTCCTCCGCGTCGTGATCGTTTCGAAGGATGTTCCGGCACACACCGAAGACGAGGGGCCCATGGCGGTGGACCAGCGCGGCAAACGCCCCCTCATCTCGTGTCGCGGCGAATCGGTTCAGAAGCTGCCCGTCGGTCAGCCGCTCCGACTGTGCCTCGACGAGCCGGGAGAGCCCGTGGAGAATGGTGTTCGTCTGTCGCGTGCGCATGCGACCGATCCCGCGAGGAGGGCCGGTTTCGAAAGGTGAGTGCCCGGCTAGAAGGGGCTGGGTCCGCTTTTTTCGAGATTTGACAGAGGCCGTCAACGAGCGCCGCCGGCCGCGGCCGGCGTTCGACAAACTGGGGGTTGGGAAAGGGCGGTGTCGGACGGACCGCGGGAGGACCATGAGCACGAAGAGGATTAGGAGCAGGAGTAGGATTACGAGTAGGAAGGAGAGTAAGAGCAAGATCACGAGCACGAGTAGAACTGAAGCGGGGTTCTTTTCCTACTCGTACTCTTGCTCTTTCTCTTACTCCTCTTCGTACTCCTAATCTTACTCCTGCTCCTAATCCTCTCCCCGGCTCCTACTTGCGGGTGGGACCTGAATTCATCCGTCGCCGGATTCGAGCCAGCCGCCCGCGAGCAGACCTGCCACCCCGCCCAGAATGACTGGTGCGTTCGACATCGTGCCGAGTGCGGATAGGACGACCTCGACCAACGCTCCCAGCAAGATCCCCGGCACCGCCCAGACCAGCGCGACCGCGAACACCCGACCTTCCCAGGCCATTGGGGTGTCGTTCGGGACGTCGAGTTCGGGTGCAACGTGGTCGGCGCTCATCCGGTCAGCCCCCCGGGGCCTTCACGGGCGGGACCGGGAACCGGGCGTCCAGCTCGACGTTCAATTCCAGTACGTTGACCAGCGGCTCTCCATGCAGCCCGCTCAACGGGGTGAACGACAACTCCCGCACCAGGGCGGCTATTTCTCCCTTTACTTGCTCGAGGTCCGCCGGTGTCGCAGCCCGCTTCGCGGCCACGCGGTCGAGCTGGTAGACGGACAGGGCATTCCGCAACGTGATGTGCGGGTCGAGCCCACTGCCGGACGCGGTCACCATGTCCGCGGGCACCGGCTCGAGGTCGGCGACCTTGTCCTTGTTTGCCGGATCCTGCAGCCACATGTCGAAGAACAGGGGCGCGACATTGGCGTCGATGGGAACCGGCTTGATCTCCTTTTTCGTCTCCTCGCCCTGCTTCGTCTCGACCACGCCCGGCCACTTGCCGGGTTGAGTCTTGGCGAAGTCGGCGAAGAACGCGCCGACGAGGTCTTCCGGCTTCGGCTCCTTCCCCGGGTTGGACTTCTTCCAGTCCTCGACGGCATCCGGGTGGTCCTTCGCCCAGGCCGTGATGAAGTCGCCCTGCAGGCCGTACTTGTCGTCGCCTTTCTCGTCCTTGGTCACGTCGGTCCGCGCCCAGCCGGCCGTCGCGACGGAATACTCAGCCGCCCAGTCGGCGACCCGGTCCGGCTTCGCGGTGATCCAGGCGACGATGTCGTCCTGCGGCGTACGGCCGGACTGCCCGGAAGCGCTCGCGGAACGGTACGCGATCATCCCGCCGAGCTGCTGGGCGGCCCGGTCGCGGAGCTTCGGCTGGTTGGCGCCCCAGTTCGACGCCCCGGCGGCCGCTGCGTTGTACGTCGCGGCCGACGGCCGCGGCCAGAAGTACTCCGGGGCCGTAAACGGCTGCGCGATCTGCCGCGAGCCGACCACGCGCTCTTGCCCATCCGGACCCTTGGCCCGGATCAGGCTGCCCTCCGACTTGCCCGGGAACAACGTCCAGCCAAGCGTCAGGAGGACGAGCGGGTACGCGACGCAGCAGATGGCGATCGACAGCCCGAAGAGCAACAGGTTGGCACGAATGTGCTTGGTCATTGGTAATTTCCTCGAAGCTTTCACGCCATTCCGAACGCGCTCAACACCAGGTCGATCGCCTTGATGCCCACGAAGGGCGCGATCACCCCGCCCACGCCCCAGATCAGCAAGTTCCGCCGCAACAGGGCGTCGGCCCCGACCGGGCGGTACTTCACGCCCCGAAGCGCGATCGGGATCAAGAGCGGGATGATGATCGCGTTGAAGATCACGGCCGACAGGATGGCCGACGTCGGCGACGCCAGGTCCATGAAGTCCAGCCGCTTCATCCACGGCAGAGTCGCCGCGAACAAGGCCGGGACGATCGCGAAGTACTTAGCGAGGTCGTTGGCGATGGAGAACGTCGTCAGCGCCCCCCGGGTCATCAGGAGCTGCTTGCCGATCTCAACAACCTCGATCAACTTTGTTGAATCGCTGTCGAGATCGACCATGTTGCCGGCCTCCTTCGCGGCCTGGGTGCCGGAGTTCATCGCGACCCCCAGGTCGGCCTGCGCCAGCGCCGGGGCGTCGTTGGTCCCGTCGCCCATCATGGCCACCAGCTTGCCGCCGTATTGCTCCTTGCGAATGTACGCCAGCTTGGCCTCCGGCGTCGCCTCGGCGATAAAGTCATCGACGCCCGCCTGGGAGGCGATGCTCTGAGCCGTGAGCGGGTTGTCGCCGGTCACCATGACCGTCCGCACTCCCATCTTGCGGAGCCGCGTGAACCGGTCGCGGATGCCCGGCTTCAAAATGTCCTCGAGGACGGCCAGGCCGACGATCCGGTTCCCGTCCGCGATCAGGAGCGGGGTCGCCCCTTGCCCGGCCACAGCGCTGACCTGCTCGTCGAGCAGCATGGGCACCTTGCCGCCCTGGGCTTTCACGTACTTCACAACTGCGTCGGAAGCCCCTTTTCGAATGACCCGACCGTCGGGCAGGTCCACGCCGCTCATGCGCGTCTGGGCCGTGAAGGCGACGAACCGCGACCCGGCCGGCGGGACCATCCCATTGCCGCCTGGCGTCCGGCGGTACAGCTCGACGATGCTTTTGCCTTCCGGCGTCTCGTCGGCGGCGCTGGCGAGGGCGGCGAGCTGCCCGACCTCGCGGGCCGCCACGTCGGCCAGGGGGATGAACTGCGTCGCCTTGCGGTTGCCGATGGTGATCGTCCCGGTCTTGTCAAGGAGCAGGGTGTCCACGTCCCCGGCCACCTCGACGGCCTTGCCGCTCTTGGCGAGCAGGTTGGCGCGCAGGGCCCGGTCCATGCCGGCGATGCCGATCGCGGCCAGAAGGGCGCCGATCGTCGTCGGGATCAGGCAGACGAGCAGGGCGACGAGTGTCGGGATGTCCGTTCCGAGGCTCTGCAGGTTGGACGCGCCGACGTAGCCGGCCATGTATTGCTCGGTGTGCCGGGCGATCGGCCAAAGCGAAGCACACACGATCAGGAAGATCAGCGTGAACGCAGACAGCACGAGCGAAAGGGCGATCTCGTTCGGCGTCCGCTGGCGGATGGCGCCCTCGACGAGGGCGATCATGCGGTCGAGGAACGACTTGCCCGCGGCCGCGGTAATTCGCACCACGATCCGGTCGGACAGGACGCGGGTCCCGCCCGTGACCCCGGACCGGTCGCCGCCGGCCTCGCGAACGACCGGGGCCGACTCGCCGGTGATGGCCGACTCGTCCACGCTCGCGACACCGGCGACGATCTCGCCGTCCCCGGGGATGAACTGGCCCGCGTCCACGACGACGATGTCGCCTTCGCGGAGCGTGGTAGACACGGTCTCTTCGAGCGCGGACGCCGGCAATCCCAGCGCGGGGCCATAATCCGGCTCCCCGTTCCGAGTCGCCCGTGGCCCGCTCCGCATGCGGTAGGCCGGCGTCTCCTGCCGCGTCTTCCGGAGGGCGTCGGCCTGGGCCTTGCCGCGGGCCTCCGCGAGGGCCTCAGCAAAGTTCGCGAACAGGACCGTGAGGAACAGCCACACGTCCAGCGCGATCAGGTAGCCGACGCTGGCGAGCGTGGAGGCCGGGTTGGCGATCTTGACGACCGTGTACACGATCGACAGCACAGTGCCGACCTCGACGACGAACATGACGGGGTTCTTCCACATCAAGTCCGGCCGGAGCATCACGAACGCCCGCTTCAGGGCGGTCTTGAGCAGGTCCGGCGCGAAGAGCCCCTTGCGCCGGCTGATGCGGCGGGCAAGCTTCAGGTCATCGGCCAAGGCCTTGGGCGTGGCCGGAGGGGTCATCGTCAGGCTCATGGGCTCAGGCCCCTTTCCGCTTGTTCCGGACCCGCACGCGGGGGAGTTCCCGGCGTGCCTTCTGGAAGTAACAGATCTCCACGAGCGTCGGCCACAGCTCGACCGACGCCTTGATCAAGCTCACCACGTCGTCCACCAGCCGGGCGACGTTCTGTTGGAAGAAGTCCGGCTCGAACCCGTAGAACGCCCGCTCCAGGTTGGCGGCGAACAGCCGCAGGGCGTCGGCGCGCTCGTCGGCCCCGGCCTTCCGGGCCCTCTCGCCGGCCGCGACTGAGCGGGCGTGGACCTTGGATACCTTCGTCAGGATCGCGTCGGCGTCGTCCGCCGTGACCTCGCCCTCGTAGTCGAATCGAACCGTCAGATCATCGAGCCGCGACACCGTCTCCTTGATCTTCCGCTTGAGCAGGTTGCAGATCTCCTCGTTGAAGATCTCCGCGGCCGGCGGGTTCCGCATGTAGTTGTTCTTGGTGTGCGTCTGCGCCGAATCGACGTGCGCCGCAGCGACACCCCGCTGTTGGATCCAGAGCCGGTAAATAAAGTCCTCGAACCGCAGCCGCGTCGGGAAGAACGGCGGCAGGCCGTGCGTGTTGTCGTACCCGGCCACGCCGCAGTCGATCCGCCAGTTCTTCTTGGTCACCACCGGGCGGAAGTTCACCAGCACGTACACGTCGTTCAGGTCGTCGATCCGCGTCTGCGTCTCGTCGGCCAGGTACAGGTCGAGGTAGTCGATCGCGTCGATGTCGTTCGTCCCGGACCGGTACGTCTGCGCCACCTTGACGGCAGCCGAGCGCGGCACCCGGCCCGGCTCCAGCCGCAGGGAGTTCTCGCGCTGAATGCCGATGCTCGCGTTCGTCTCCAGGTCCATCGCCGAATCCACCACGTACTCCCCGCGCTCGTAGTTCGGCGGCACGTCGCCGCTCGGCTTGCCGAGCACCTCGCGGAACGAGGTCAGGATGTCGAACGACCGCCGCGTGTACCCGTTCTCCCCGACCTTGGCCAGCCGCCCGCGGCACACCTCGCCGTCCGCGAGCGACTCCGGGCTGTCCTCCACCAGGGCGTGCGGCCGCATGTCGTCGTCCGAGCTGACCATGAGCTGGCCGAGGGTATAGATCAGGGTGAAGTTCCGGTTCCCCCCGTAGCTCGGCCGGAACAGGTTCCGGACGATCAGCTCGAGCTTGCGGTCCTTCAGCCGCTGCGACAGGAAGCCGAGAAACTCCTCCTTCTCCCGCGGGCCGACGTACCACACCTCGTTGAACGTCTTCGTCTCCTGGAGCAGCGGGAAGTACTTCTCCTGAAGCCCGAGGTTCGAGTCGTCGAACACGGTGATCTGGGTGGCGTGCCCATTGCGCCAGAAGTTCTCGTCGTACTGCTCCACGGTCTCCCCCACGTCCCGCAGCCGGTAGGTGGGGATGACGAACTCCAGGTCCGTTCCTCGGGTCGGTGTCATGGCGCGATCACCGGCCGAATGGCAACGGCCCGTAGTGCTCGGCGATCGGGCCGAGAGCGGCCACGGGCAGGAACATCAGGGCCCCGACCAGGAGGATCGTCCCGAGCAGGAAGAACCCGAAGGTCGCCGTGTCAGTGCGCAGCGTCCCGGCCGTGAACGGGGCCGCCTTCTTGGCCGCCAGGCTGCCCGCGAACGCGAGCGGGGCGATGATCGGGATGAACCGGGACAGGAGCATCACCAGGCCCGTGGCCACGTCCCAGTAAATGGCGAACGGCGCCGGCGGCGACGGGTTCTTCGCCGCGTCGTTGAACCCGTAGGTGTCCCCGAGCCCCTCAAAGCCGGAGCCGTTGTTGGCGCTCGCCGAGGAGAATTCGTAGACGAGCTCGCTGAACCCGTGCGCCCCCGGGTTGTTGGTCGAGGCCGGGCCCCACTCCGTCGCCGCGAATAATCCGGCCGGAAGCAGGATCAGGAACGGGTGAGCGAGCAGGGCGAGCGAGGCCAGCTTCATTTCCTTCGCTTCCACCTTCTTGCCCAGGTATTCCGGCGTCCTGCCGACCATCAGGCCGGCGAGGAACACGGCGATGATCAGGTAGATCAGCAGGTTGATCAACCCGACGCCGACCCCGCCGAAGATGCAGTTCAGCCACATGCCCGTCAACGGCGTGATGCCGGCGAGCGGGTTCAGGCTGTCGTGCATGCAGTTGACCGAACCGTTTGACGTGACGGTCGTAGCTGCGGCCCACGTCGGCCCGGCGGCCGGGCCGAACCGGAGTTCTTTACCCTCCAGGTTCCCCGTGTCTTGCACCACCGGCAGCCCGACCTGGGCGCGATTGGCCGCGTCCGGCAGCGGCTTCACTTCCGTCTGCCCATCCGCGTTGAGCACGGTGATCGATAGTGGCTGGCCTTTCGCGTCCGCGATCGGCGGGGCGCCGGCCAGGCCGGGGTTCGGCTTCATCGCGTCGTGGTAGACGGCCCACGCGGTCAACGTGCCCAGTGCGATCAGGGAGACGGCAAAGATCACGACCGCGTGCCGCATGTTCCGGATCATCCGCCCGAACATGACCAGGCAGGCCATCGGGATCAGGATAATGCAGACGTTCTCGACGACGTTCGTCCATGCCGTCGGGTTCTCGAACGGATGGCACGAGTTCGGACCGAAGAACCCGCCCCCGTTGGTCCCGAGTTGCTTGATGGCGACGAGCGCCGCGACCGGCCCGCGGGCGATCTCCTGCGGCTTCGGCACCTCCTTGCCGTCCACCGTGTCGGTGCCCATCGAACTGGCCTGAAGCGTCTCGACCTTGAGGTTGCCCTCGAGCGTCATCGGCATGCCACCGGCGATCAGCACCAGCGCGACGATGATCGATAGTGGCAGCGCGAGATAAATCAGGGACCGCCACAGGTCGAGGTTGTAGTTTCCAAGGTGGCTGTCGCCGCGGAGTCCGCGGATGATCGCCAGCAGCACCGCGATGCCGACCATCGGCGTCAGGAACTGCTTGTAGACGATCCCGAACAGCTGGCTCCCGTAGGTCAGGTGGACCTCGCCGCTGTAGTGCTGCAGGTTGGTGTTGGTCACGAACGAGCAACAGGTGTTGAAGATCGTGGACGGGGAGAGCATCCCTTTCCCGTCCGGGTTCAGGAACGTCGGGTGATAGGGCTGCGTGGCCAGGACGAAGAAGCCGAGCGCGAACATGAATACGTTCGACACGAGCATGGCGAACGCGTACTGCTTCCAGCTCTGCGGGCCGGTATCGAGCGCGCGCTCGATGCGGTTGGCCGCCGGGCGGTCGAACACGCGGGCCATGTAGAGGCCCAGCGGGATCGACAGGCCGACCATCAAGACGATCGTGAGAATTGGCAGGAGCCACATAGGTGGGGGCCTTTTCGTGGGGCGATTGTCATTCTCCCCCTGTCCGCTTTGGCGAGGGGGTGGGGGCAGAGGTCGTTGGCGCTGCGAGCGCAGACCTCTCCCCCCCGCCCCCTCTCCGAAGCGGAGAGGGGGGAGAAGACCCAAACTAGAACTTCTCCGGCCGCAGCAGGGCCACGAGCAAGTAGCCGAACAGGAATAGGGTCACGACAATCGTAAGCCAGATCATGGCTGAGTCCTCACACGTGGTCACATGCCTCGACGAACAGGAACATCAACCCCACGGCCAACAGGCCGAGGACGAAGAATCCCGGTAGCCAGATTGCCAGGTCCATGTCTCGTCTCCGCATCGCGGGTCGGACACCCTTAGGCACGCGCCATGCCGCACTCGCGGACATTGCTTCAAGGCGAGCGCCGGTCGCGACTTACTACACTGAAGCGTCGGCGGGCAACATGACGAGCCCTTGCACTTTGCCCGATCCACCGTGCAAAATGCAAAGTGGCCGGGACGCCGTCCCGCCGGCACTTCGCCGTAAAATGAACGAATCAAAGAGCTTGGATCGGTCGCGCCGGTGCCAGGCCGGTGGCACTTCCTTTGCCTCGATGGACGTTGGCGTTCCAGCACCCGCGGACTCGCACCCATGAACTTGTTGGTGATCGACGACGAGGCGAGCCTACGCCGGACGCTCCGCACCGCGCTCGAGAGCATGGGCCACCACGTGCAGGAGGCGGCCACCGGGGCGCATGCGCTCGAGCGGGCGCGGCGCGAGCGGTTCGACCTGGCGTTCCTCGACCTGCGACTCGGCCGCGACAAGGGGCTCGACTTGCTGCCCGAGTTGCTGCGCGTCGCAGGTCAATTACCGGTCGCGGTCATCACAGCGTTCGCCAGCTTCGACACGGCCGTCGAGGCGATGCGGAAGGGGGCCTTCGACTACCTGCCCAAACCGTTCACCCCGGACCAGCTCCGTGTCGTCCTCGACCGGGCGGCCCTGGTCGGCGGTCTTCGTGGCCGGGTCGCCAGTTTGGAGGACCAGGTCGGCGCCCTCAATCCCGAGGGAGAGCTGGAAACGCAAGAGCCGGCCATGCAGCAGGCGGTCGATTTGGCCCTCCACGTCGCGGGCACGGACGCGACGATCTTGCTTCGCGGTGAGAGCGGGACCGGGAAGGGGGTGCTCGCGCGAGCGGTTCATGCCCGGGGCAAGCGGGCAGCCCAACCATTCGTCACCGTGTCCTGCCCAAACCTGTCGCCCGACCTCCTCGAGAGCGACCTGTTCGGACACGTGAAGGGGTCATTCACGGGCGCCGTCCAGGACAAGGCGGGCAAGGTGGACGCCGCGGCCGGCGGGACGCTTTTCCTCGACGAAGTCGGGGAGCTACCCGCCGCCCTCCAGCCAAAACTGTTGCGGTTGATCCAGGATCGGGTGTACGAGCGGGTCGGCGACCCGACGCCCCGCGTGGCCGACGTGCGGCTGATCGCGGCCACGAACCGGGATCTCGGTGTCGAGGTGAAGGCGGGGCGATTTCGGGAGGACCTGCTCTACCGGCTCAACGTGATCGACGTCGCGATCCCGCCCCTGCGGGCCCGGCGGCGCGACATCCTCCCGCTCGCCCGCCGGCTGCTCGCGTTCTTCGCCCGCCAGACGGGCAAGCCGGTCACCGGCTTCACGCCCGAGGCGGAGGCCGCCCTAGCGGCTTACTCCTGGCCGGGAAACGTCCGCGAGCTGCGCAACGCCGTCGAGCGCGGCGTCATCCTGACCAGCGATCAGGCGGTGGGGCTCGTGCACCTGCCCCCACAGCTCGTCGCCCTACCCGCGGGAGAGATCGAAATTGGCGGGGACGTCAGCCTGGACGATGTGGAGGCTGAGCACATCCGGCGCGTGCTGGCCCGAACCGATTCCCTGGACGCGGCCGCCGCCGTCCTCGGCATCGACCCGAGCACCCTGTACCGCAAGCGGAAGAAGCTGGGAATCTGACGCCGGCATTCAAAGGTCGTCATCTGCATGGCCTGGTCCCTCCGCCGCCGGTTGATCGTCTCCCTGGCACCCCTGGGCATTCTGCTCCTCGTCCTCGGCGTGATCGGGCTGGCCGTCCTGTTTTACATGGGCGGGCGGATCAACGCGATCCTCAAGGAGAACTACGTCAGCGTCCAGGCCATGTTCCTGATGAACGAGCACCTGGAGCGGATGGACTCGTCATTCCAGTTCGCGCTGGCCGGGCGCGAGGCCGACGCGCGGGCACAATTCGAGGCCAACTGGGCCGGCTTCGGGCAGCAATTCCGGGTCGAGGAGAACAACATCACGATCCTCCCGATCGAGCAGGAGCTGGTGGACCGGCTGCGCGTTCTCAAGGACGACTACCGGGCTCGCGGGGAGCGGTTCTACGCCCGCCCGGCCGGGTCGCCGGAGCGCACGACCGATTACTTCGGCACGCCAAACGATCCCGGGCTCCTCGGCCGATTCCTGGAGATCAAGACGGTGTCCGGGGAGATCCTGCGGATCAACCAGGAGAACATGTTTCAGGCCCGCGACGAGGCCCGAGCAACCGCACGAACGGCCCTGCTCGGACTGGGCCTCGCGCTGGCGATCCTAGTGGTCTTCCTTGGAGGGGTCACCTGGTACCTGTTGCGGACCATCCTTGCCCCGATCCGGGCGACGACCCTGGCGGCCCAGGATATCGGGGCCGGGCGACTGGACCGCGAAGTCCCGGTCTTCGCCGGCGACGAGCTCGGCCGGCTCGCCGAGACGTTCAACGCCATGACCCGGCAACTCCGGGGCTATCGCGAGACCAACCTGGCCCGCCTCTTGCGCGCCCAGCGGACCGCCCAGGCGACCATCGACTCGTTCCCCGACCCGATCCTGGTGGTCGATCCGAACGGACGCGTGGAACTAGCCAACCCGGCCGCGCGGACCCTGTTCGGCGTTACGCTTCCCAAGGACGGCCAGCCCGGCCCGGTCTGGCACCCGCCGGAGCCCATTCGCCAGCCGATCCACGACGCCCTGAACGTCCAGCGGGACCACCTGACCGAGTCGTTCGACCAGGCCGTGAGTTTTCGACTCGGGGACGAGGACCGGGTCTACCTGCCCCAGGTCCGGCCGATCCGCGACCCGGACGGCGACACCCTGGGGGCGGCCGTCGTGCTCAACGACGTCACGCGGTTCCGCCTCCTCGACCAGTTCAAAAGCGACCTGGTCGCCACCGTGAGCCACGAGTTGAAGACTCCGTTAACGTCGGTGCGGCTCGCGGTTCACGTTCTGTTGGAGGAGGCGGTCGGCCCGCTGACGCCCAAGCAGACCGAACTCCTCGTTGACGCCCGCGACAACGCCGAACGATTGCTACGACTGATCGAGCATCTGCTGGCCCTGGCCCGACTCCAGCGGCCGCACGGCGGGACCTCGTTCCGTCCTGAAGATCCGGTCGCCCTTTTGCGCCGGGCCGCGGACGGGGCCCGGGCCCGGGCCGAGGACAAGCATGTGGAGCTGACGGTCAATGCCGACGGAGCCGTGCCCCCGGTCGCGGCCGACGCCGACCGGCTGACGCTCGCGCTGAGCAACCTGATCGACAACGCGGTCACGTACACGCCGGCCGGAGGCCGCGTCACCCTCTCGGCAGCAGCCGGACCGGACGGGCGCGTCACCCTCTCGGTCGCGGACACGGGAGTCGGCATTCCCGCTGAGCACCTGCCGCATGTATTCGACAAGTTCTTCCGCGTCCCCGGACGGAGTACCGAGGGTGGGACCGGGCTCGGGCTGGCCATCGTCAAGGAAGTTGTGGAGGCGCACCGCGGTGAAGTCACCTGCGCAAGCGCCCCGGGTCAGGGCACGGTGTTCCGCATCACGTTGCCGGCGTCGGGCGGGGGAGGGCGGCCCGATGAGCACTGACACCACACGCCCGAGCCCCGAGCACTTCCTGGCCCTGCTCCGCGACCAGCAGCGCGGCCGGTTGAAGGTCTACCTCGGCTTCGCCCCCGGCGTCGGCAAGACGTACGAGATGCTCCAGGAGGGACACCGCCTGAAGCGGCAAGGCGTGGACGTCGTCATCGGAGTGGTCGAGACCCACGGCCGGGCGGACACCGCGGCTATGATCGGCGACCTCGAACAGGTACCGCAGCGGACGGTCGAGTATCGCGGCGTGACCCTGAAGGAAATGGACCTGGACGCCGTGCTCAAGCGCCGGCCCACCGTGGCCCTGGTGGACGAGCTCGCCCACACGAACGCCCCCGGGGGCAAGAACGCCAAGCGCTACCAGGACGTCGAGGAGTTGCTCCGTACCGGGATCAGCGTGATCGCCACGCTGAACATCCAGCACCTGGAGAGCCTGTATGACACCGTCGAGAGGTTTACCGGCGTGAAGGTCAAGGAGCGCGTGCCCGACTTCGTGCTCGCCGAGGCCGATCAAGTCGTCAACGTGGACCTGCCGAGCGAGGACCTGCAGGAGCGGATGCGGGCTGGAAAGATCTACCCGGCCGATCGGGTGGACCGGGCCCTGGGCCACTTCTTCACGGACGCCAACCTGAGCCAACTCCGCGAGATCGCACTCGAGCAAGTCGCCCACGTCCTGGACCGTCGGCGGCAGGAGCGGGCCGGGCCGCAACCGAACACGTCCGAGCGGGTCATGGTGTGCCTGAGTTTGCGCAGCCCCAATGCGCCCCGGCTGCTGCGAAAGGGGGCCCGTCTGGCCGACCGGCTCGGGGCGCCGTGGTTCGCCGTGTACGTCCAGACGCCCGGCGAGCGGACCGAAAAGGTGGACGCGGCCAGCCAACGGCGGCTGTCCGACGCGCTGACGCTGGCCCGGCAGCTCGGGGCGGTGCCGTTCGAGTTCAAGGGCCCCGACCTGCCGACCGCAGTTGCCGCGTTCGTCAAGGAATACGGCATCACGCACATCGTGCTCGGGCGGTCGCGGCGGCCGTGGTACAAGCGGCTGTTCGGCCGGTCCCCGCTCGATCGACTGTTACACGCCGTTCCGGGCGTGGACATCCTGGTCGCGGACACCGGGACGCCGTGACCCGTGCGAGCGGGAACGCCGTCAGGTATCATGCCTCCACCCGCGCACCCGGAACCCGGTCATGACTCACATGATCCTCCCGCTGGTTTTCGCGGCCGGCCCGGTCGCACCTCTCGAGCCGATCCCGGACCGGCTGTTGGTGCTCACGTTCGACGACGCGAGCAAGTCGCACTTCACTGTCGCCCGGCCGCTGCTTCTGAAGTACAAGTTCGGGGCGACGTTCTTCGTGACTGAGGGGTGGGACTTCGCCACAAACAAAACCGACTACATGACGTGGGAGGAAATCGCGCAACTGCACAAGGACGGGTTCGAGATTGGCAACCACACGCGCGACCACAAGTCGGTGACGCCGGCCAGTGTCCGCGACCTCGCGGCTCAGGTGCGCGGGATCAACGCCCGGTGCAAGGAGCACGGCATCCCGGAGCCGAGCAGCTTCGCGTTCCCCGGAAACGCGATCGCAAAGGAGGCCCTGCCGGTACTCAAGGAGTTGGGGATCCGCTTCGCCCGCCGCGGCGGCAGTCCGGAGTACGCATACAAGGAGGGTCGAGGGTTCGCGTACGAGCCCGGGCTCGACCACCCGCTCCTCATCCCGACGGCCGGCGACGCCCGACCGGGCTGGACTCTCGACGACCTGAAGCGGGCCGTTGCCCAGGCGCGGCACGGAAAAGTCGCGGTGTTGCAGCTACACGGGGTCCCGGACACCGCGCACGATTGGGTGACCACATCGAAGGAGCAGTTCGAAGCGTACCTCAAGTACCTGGCCGACGAGAAGTGCACCGTCATCGCCCTGCGCGACCTGGCAAAGTACGTCGATCCGGAAGTCGCTCCAAACGATCCCTTGGGGGTCATCGAGGACCGCAAGCGCCTCTTGGACAAAGGCCGCGACGGGGCAAACGCCCGGCCGGCGAGGGGCGACGCGGACCTGAAGGACTGGCTGGCCAACATGGCCGCGCACAAGTTCGCCGCGAGCGAGATGGGAGCCGCGCTGGGATTGACTGCCGACGAGGTGACCGCCGCGATTCGACGTCTCGACGTCAAGCCAATCCGTCCGACCGGCGAGTCGCTCCTGGTGTTGCCGTACCCCGGCGGGCGGCACCCGCGGGTCGGGTTCCGGGACGGCGCCATTCGGCCGCAACGGGAGACGAAGGTCAGCGTGTTCGCCCCGTGGGCCGATGGCGGGTATGCAGTGGCGGATGTCCCCGAGGCCATCTTGTTCGAGCCTGGCGGGAAGCGGGAACTCCTTTATCTCGCGCACACACACGTCCCGACGATCTGGGACAAGCAAGGTCTTGGCCTGGAGCCGCTCGAATGGACCCGCGACAAGGACGGCTTCCTCCTGTTCGAGCGGAAGTTGCCGAACAAGGTGACGTTCTCGACGAGGGTCGCCCCGGGCAAGGACGGAGTGCGCATGGAGCTGGCCATTTCAAACGGGTCAACCGAGAAGCTCACCGGGCTCAGCGTACAGATGTGCGTGATGTTGCGCGGCCTGACCGGCTTCGCCGAGCGGACTAACGACAACAAGGTATTCGTGAAGCCGTTTGCCGCGTGCCGCGACGCGACCAGTAAGCGCTGGGTGATTACCGGTTGGGAGGAGTGTGCCCGGGCTTGGGGGAATCCACCGTGCCCATGTCTGCACGCCGACCCGCGCGTCCCGGATTGCCCGTCCGGCGAGACTCGGAAGGTCCGCGGGTGGCTTTCCTTCTACGAGGGCACGGATATCGAGGCCGAGTTGAAGCGGCTGAAGTCGGTGGCCTTTCCGTAGCCGCAAGCGGGCCGCTTGCGGCTAAAGGCAAACGGGGGTCGTTCGATGTGGCGCTCGATTGTCGTGCTCGTTCCCGTACTCGCTGCCCCTTGCACCGCCGCCGACCCGCCGAAGATGGAGCCGGTCCGCGTCGCCCGGGACGGGAAGGGATTCGTCCTCGCGAACTCGGGCAAGAAGTTCACCCCCTGGGGCTTCAACTACGACCACGACAGCCGTGGCCGTTTGATCGAGGACTACTGGATCGACGAATGGGGCAAGGTGGCGGCCGCGTTCGCCGACATGAGGCGTCTCGGGGCGAATGTCGTCCGGGTGCACTTGCAGTTCGGCAAGTTCATGACCGCGGCGGACAATCCGGACCAAAACGCCCTCGACCGACTCGCCGAACTCCTCAAACTTGCCGAGAAGGAGCGCCTGTACCTCGACCTGACCGGGCTCGGGTGTTACCACAAGGCCGACGCGCCAAAATGGTACGACGAACTGTCCGAGGCCGATCGGTGGGCGGCCCAGGCAAAGTTCTGGGAGGCAGTAGCCGGCCGTTGCAAGGACAGCCCGGCCGTGTTCTGTTACGACCTGATGAACGAGCCGGTCGTCCCCGGCGGCAAGCGGAAGCCCGGCGATTGGCTCGGGCCGCCGTTCGGGGACAAGCACTTCGTCCAGATAATTTCGCTCGACCAGGCCGGTCGCGAGCGTCCCGCGATTGCCTGCGCGTGGGTCAAGCACCTCGCGACCGCGATCCGCAAGCTCGACAAGAGCCATCTTGTTACGGTCGGGCTCGTGGACTGGAGCCTGGACCGGCCCGGGCTAACGTCCGGGTTCGTGCCGAAGGCGATCGCGGACGAACTCGACTTCCTGAGCGTTCACATCTACCCGGGCAAGGGGAAAGTAGATGAGGCGATCCAGACCCTGCGCGGTTTCGCAGTCGGCAAGCCGGTCGTGATCGAGGAGACATTTCCACTCCGGTGTTCGATGGCCGAATTCGAGGACTTCCTGGTCAAATCCGAGAAGGACGCGGCCGGGTGGATCGCGTTCTACTGGGGAACGCCGCCGGTCGAGCTCCAGAAGTCGAAGGCCATCGCCGACAGCCTGCTGCTCGGCGCGCTGGAAGTGTTCGAACGACGCGGCAAGGAACTGGGCGTGATCGACAAGCATTGATTGAGGTGATCACCGCAAGGCGAGCGACTTTCCCGTTATCCCCTACCAATGCGAGATTGGCCCGGCCGGAACGTGGACGTTGGCGTCCAGAACGTCCGACTCCAGCCAACCGGCCGGCGGGCCCTGATCGCGTAGTCGCTCGGCGATGTCGTAGAGCGTCTGCGGCTTGTCGAGCAGCACGAGGATCTGCTGCGTCGCCTTCCCGGCCCGCAAGGCCTTGCAGTACCAGGCCGCCATCTTGCGAAACTGGATACACGCGGCCCACTCGCCGCGCCACTCCATGAGCCGCCGGAAGTGGGTGAGCATGAAATCGATTCGCTCCCCGTAGGTGCCGCGGGGACCCGGGCGGCCGGTGGCCAGCCAGTGGTTGAGTTGCCGGAAGAACCACGGGTTGGCCAGGGCCCCGCGACCGATCGCGATTCCCGCACAGCCGGTCTCGCGAAGCATCCGGTCGGCGTCGCGAATGCTCCGGACGTCGCCGTTGCCGATCACCGGCACGCGTTCGACGGCCTCGACCGCGGCGCGGATCCCGTCGAGGTTCACCGATCCGCTAAACCCCTGCTCCCTCGTCCGCCCGTGGACGGTCACAGCCGCGACCCCGACCCGCTCGAACTCGCGCGCGAAGTGCGGCGCGGTCAGATTGTCCGCGTCCCACCCAAGCCGCATCTTCACCGTGACCGGGATCCGGACCGCGGCGACGACCGTCGCCACCAGGTCAACGGTCGCGCCGGTCGTGTCGCACAACATGGCCGACCCGCCGCCGCCGCGAACGACCTTCCGCACCGGGCAGCCCATGTTGATGTCGATCACCGTGGCCCCGTAGTCCTCGATCCACCGAGCCGCAGCGGCCATGTCGTCCGGCGTGCCGCCGTAGATCTGAACGGCGAGCGGCCGGTCCTCCGGACTGGTCATTAGCAATTCGAGCGTCCGCTTCGAGCCCTGGAGGATGGCCCGGGCGTTGACGAGGTCGGTCGTGCACAGGCCGACCCCGCCGACGTCGCGGATCGACTGGCGATATGGCAGGTTCGTATAGCCGGCCAGCGGGGCGAGGGTGAACCGGGACGCGAATTCGACGTTGCCGAAGCGCAGCGGCCGGTCCCAGCCCGGCAGGCGCGGCGGCGGGGGAATGTCGGTGGTGGTGGCAACATGGGACATCACATGGAAACGATAGGGCACGGGGCAATGTCGGGCGAGCGGGGTGGCGGGTTGACCTTGCCCCCCTGGGCGCTCCGGGCTATAGGCCCGTCGCGACTATCTTCTTCCGCGACGGAGGTCCCTTTCCATGCGTCCGCTTTCTCGCCGGCTTGCTCCGCTCATGGGCGCCGCGGCCCTCCTTGGCGTCGGCTACTTCCTCGGCCAGCTCGGGTCGGACCCCCTCGCGGCCCAGCCGGCGAGCAAGGGCGTCGTCCCGGCCGCCGGGACGGCCCCGGCGGGCCCACCGGCCGCTGCCGGCGACAAGCGGGTGATCGCCTACATCTACGGCACCACCCCGATCACCCGCGAGGAATTCGGCGAGTACCTGATCCACCAGTTCGGCCAGGACCGCGTCCGGCTGTACGTCAACCGCAGGATCATCGAGATGGCGGCCGCCAAGCGGAACATCGTCGTGACCCCGCAGGAGATTGACGCGATTATCGATCAGGACTGCGGCAAGCTCGGTATGAACAAGCAGCAGTTCATCAAAGTCGTCCTGGAGCAGAAATACCAAAAGACGATCGAGGAGTGGCGCGAGGACGTGATCAAGCCGCGGCTCATACTCCAGGCGATGTGCAAGGGGGCGATCAAGCTGGAGGAAGACGAGCTGAAGAAGGTCTATGAGAACTTGTATGGCGAGAAGGTCGTGTGCCGGATCATTCTTTGGCCCAAGGGCCAGGAGGACCAGGCCTTCAAGCGGTACGACACGATTCGCAAGAGCGACGATGCGTTCGACGACGCGGCCCGCAATCAGCTCCACAGTGACCTGGCTGCACGGGGCGGCCAGGTGGATCCGATCGGCCGACACTCCGGGGCCGGGACGGCCAAGATTGAGGAGATCGCCTTCAAGCTCAAGGACGGCCAGCTGAGCGAGGTCATCGATACCGGTGCCGGCACACTCGTCATCAAGCGCGTGAAGAGCATCCCGGCTCGGACCGACGTGACGTACGAGT
>DATFWZ010000013.1:0-2475 GCA_035258765.1 Gemmataceae bacterium | reverse complement strand
ATCTCGACCAGCTTGGTGAACGTGTCCGGGTCGTGGATCGCGATCTCGGACAGGGACTTGCGGTCCAGGATCACCTGGGCGTTGATCAGCCCGGCAATCAACTGACTGTAGCGCATCCCCCGCGCGCGGCAGGCCGCGTTGATCCGGATGATCCACAGCCGGCGGAATTGCCGCTTCCGGACGCGGCGGTCGCGGTACGCGTACTTCCGACCGCGGATCAGCGTCACGATCGCCTGTCGGTACAAGTTGTGTCGGCTCAGGCGGAACCCCTTGGCCAGCTTCCGGGTGCGGGCGCGCTTCCGGAGGACCGTCTTGCCGCTACGGGCTCGCATGGTTCAGTCTCCTCGGTTGGTGGTGAAGCGCGGGGGTTACAGCCCGCCCATGGCAGTGATGTACTTGTCGGCCGTCGGACCGGAGATGGCCTCCGGCTTGCGGAGGTGCCGCTTCTTCTTGGACGTCCGGCCGGCCAGCAGGTGCCGCCGCTTGCCGTGGCTGCGCTTCAACTTGCCCGAGGCGGTGATCTTGAACCGCTTCTTCAGGCTGCGATTGGTCTTGTTCTTGGTGGCCATCGGTCTGTGCCGTTCCTTGTTGGTTGGGGGCCGTGGCGGATCGTCCCATAGGACCGACAGGACTCATGGGACGTACAGGTCCCATGGGACGAGCCGCCACACACCACCGCGCGCCCCGGGCCGCCGGATGAGGCACGAGTCCGGCCGGCCGGATCGGCGCGAAAAAAAGCGGAACCCTCACGTCGAGGGTTCCGGGTCGCCCGGCACTCGGCCGGGAACAGTGACTCTATGCCGGACGGTCGGTGGCGGCTAGCCTTTCCCGACCTTCGGGGCCAACAGGGCGGTCATCCGCTTGCCTTCCATCGAGGGGGCCTTTTCGACCTTCGAGATGTCGGCGAGGAGCTCGAGGATGTGCCGGATGATCCGCTGGCCCTCCTCGATGTGCTGCATCTCGCGGCCGCGGAACAGCACGTTGACCAGCACCTTGTCGTGATGTTCCAGGAACTTGCGGGCCTGGTTCACCTTGGTCTCGATGTCGTGCTCGCCGGTCTTGGGCCGGACGCGGATCTCCTTCATCTTCTGCTGGTGGCCCTTGGTCTTGCCACTCTTGCGCGACTGCTCGTAGCGGAACTTGCCGTAATCCATGATCTTGCAGACCGGCGGCCGCTCGGTGGCGGCCACCTCGACCAGGTCCATGCCCGCCTCGCGGGCCATTTCCAGGGCCTGGGCCGTCGGCACAATGCCGTGCTGTTCTCCCTCGGCACCGATCAGGCGGATGGGACTGAGCCGGATTTGCTCGTTGATGCGCGGGCTGTTGCGGTCGCCAGGTCGCGGGGCGTTACGGTCGAACGGTGGGATGCGTCGTCTCCTTTGTCGTGAAAGTCAAGTGGGCGCGCGGCGGCCCTCGCCGGCCGGCGGGCCCACGGTCACACTACTAACCAATTATGGGTAACGTGGCCGCCCGGCCATGTCAACAGCCGGAGGCCCGGAATTGCCCGGAGGTTCGCGGGAAGCGGACTCACGCCCGGGGGACGGCGAGCGTCCCGTACAGCGGCGCCGGGACCTGCTGTCGGAACGTCTCAATGAAGGCGTGGACGGTGTCCGGGTCGGCGCTGCTCTCGGTGACCAGCACCATACCCTCGGCGAGCGTTGCGAGGAGCGGGTCGCCGCCGTCGAGTGTCATCGCGGGCGACACCATGAGGACCAGCGAGTACCGCTCGCGCATTTCCTCGACCAGCTGTCGGAATCGATGCGCCGCGATCACCCCGGAGACGCGACTCCCGAGGTCGGCTCGCGAGTACTCGACCCCGTCAAGCGACGTCGGCACGAAGCAGTCGGCCGGGGCCGCGGCGCGACCGTCGAGGTAGCCCTCAACGCTGGCCGCGACGGCCGGGGCACCGGACCCCGCCCAGCCCGGCGTCTCGGCCGTCGGGCGGGCGTCAAAGACCAGGACCCGGTCACCATTTCGGCTGAGGTGACGGCCGAGGTCGCCGATCGCCGGAGTGACCCGCAACTGCTCCGTAGTCGGCGCGAACAGGACGATCCCGCCTCGGTCCACGCCCTCTTCCGCGATCCGGTCGGCCAGTGCTTGGACCGCCTCGCCGCGAACTGCGACCGCCGGGGCCTTTCTCGGCCCCGTCGGCGTGTGGACCCGCCGGGCGGGCCGCGGGTGACGCGTTGGCGCCGCCCCATTCTCGTTCGCGGCCGATCCGTTCACGGTCGCGCCGGTCGGAGCCGGCTCCGGTCGTCCCGGCGCCGGTTCGGCATTCATTCCGTCAGCTACCGCCTCAGATGCGTTCGCCCCTTGCGAGAACGGCACGAGTGCGATGAAGGCCCGCGGGCGCATTTGCCCGCCCGGAGTGCCGTCCGCAGACGTGGGCGCCAGCTTCGGCAGGGCGAACAGGGCCAAATAGCCGACGAACAACAGCGCCGACGCGCCGACGAGCGCCAGGCCGAGCTTCGGGGC
>DATFWZ010000012.1:0-27787 GCA_035258765.1 Gemmataceae bacterium | reverse complement strand
GCCCCGAAGTCGCTCGACGAGTTGGCCGAGGCCAAGTGTGCCCCCGGGGTATTCGGGAAGGGCGACCTGGAACACCCCGACGGCGGGACCTACTCCCTCGCGGCCGACGGCATGTCCGGCGTCTGCTCAAAGTGGGGCCGGGCTGAGGCCCTGAACCCTTGCATCGAGCACCCGGTCGTCGAGGCGATCTCCGAGGAGATCGACGAGTACCGGGCGTTCGTCAACGAGTACAACCAGTACTGGCGAACTTTCTTCGACCCGATCGCGGTCCGCGTCCAGGCCTCGCCGAAGCAGTACCGACTCGAAACGCTGGTCCTGCCGCTCATCGACAACTCGATCTACACGACGATGGCCCAGGTACTCGGCGGCCCGGCCGTCGCCCTGGACACGCTGCCGACCCCGAAGCGCGAGATCGGCGGCGTGTGGGTCCACTTCAACAAGAAGCCGCTTCTCAACGCCCTCGGACCGGAAGAAAAACCGATGGCCAAGAAGGAGGAGAAAGAGCGACCGGGGAAGACAGTCAAGCAGGCCGATTACCACCTGAAGCTCATCGGGCTGGCCCTACACAACTACCACGACGTGAACACCCACCTCCCGCCGGCCGCCTTTGCAGACAACGAAGGCAAGCCGCTCCTGAGCTGGCGGGTCCACCTGCTGCCGTTCCTCGAGGAGGACAAACTCTACCGCGAGTTCCACCTGGATGAGCCGTGGGACAGTGAGCACAACAAGAAGCTCATCGCCCGGATGCCCAAGGTGTTCCAGGGGCCGACGCAGAAGCTCAACGAGGACGGCAAGACCGTCTACCTGGCCCCGGTCGGGAAAGACACGCTGTTCCCACCGGACGGCAAGAAGCTGACGCTCGCGAGCGTCACCGACGGGCTGTCCAACACGATCGCGTTCGTCGAGACGGCCGACGACGCGGCCGTCGTCTGGACCAAGCCGGACGACCTGGCGATCGACCAGGCCAAGCCGTGGCACAATCTGAAGCGCCCGGGCCAGGATTTTACCCTGGTGATGATGGCCGACGGCAGCACGCGGCGCATCCCGCACAAGCTGGAGCCGGCGGCCTTGGCTGCAGCCTTCACCCGCGCCGGCGGCGAGATCGTTTTCCTCGACGGGGAAAAGCGGCCGGCGGCCCCGGTCGGTCCGAAGCAGGCGGGTGACTTTGTCAAAGATTTGAGGGAGATCGGCCTCGCGATGCACAACTTCGAGAGCGTCTTCCAGCACCTGCCACCGCCCTTCCTGCGCGACAAGGACGGCAAGCCGATGAAGTCCGGCCTGAGCTGGCGGGTCCACATCCTACCGTTCATTGAGCTGGACAACCTCTATCGGCAATTCAAGTTCGACGAGCCGTGGGATTCCGAGCACAACAAGAAGCTCATCGCCCAGATGCCGCGCATCTACCAGGGGCTCTCGAAGAAGCTCAACGACGAGGGGAAGACCATCTTCGTCGTCCCGGCCGGGAAGGGGACGATGTTCCCGCCGGACGGACCCATGACCATCGCGCGGGTCGAGGACGGGACGGCCAACACGATCATGGCCAGCCTGGCCGACGACGACCACGCCGTTGTCTGGACCAAGCCGGACGACATCACGATCGATTGGAAGAACCCGCTCAAGGGTTTCCGGGCCGGGGCGGACGGGTGGCTGGTGCTGATGGGCGACGGGAGCCTCCGCCGGTTCGCGGGCAACCTGGATGCGAAGAAGGCGACCGCCCTCCTGACCGCGGCCGCCGCCGACTTGATCGAGCTCGACCCGGCCGACGAGTTGCCGCACCCGCCGCCCGCACCGGCCCAGCCCGCGCCCCTGTTCGACCTCCGGCTGGACGACGAGGCCCGGCGCGAGCTGGAGAAGATGGGGGTCGATCTGAACAAGGTGCGGCGGTTCCTCCGCGACGGGATCGGCGACCAGGTCGGGCTGCACCTGCACGACGCGTCCAAGCTGTTGGATTACGAGACGAGCGGGGCGATCGGCGGCGGGCCGGCGCTGGGCGGGCGCATGGGCGTGGCCGAAATATTCGGGCTCGGGCTGGCCGTCCAGTTCGCGACCGGGCCGTCGTCCATCTCGATCCCGGTCAAGGATGCGAAGGCAGTGGACGAGTTCCTCGACGAGCTCGACCGCATCCTGATCAACCTCCGCCCGACCGTTCGCGGGGACCTTGGCCTGCTCCAGGGGAGTGAGTTCTACCGACTACCGGCCGCGAAAGGCCCGCCGGTCCGGTGTATCGCCTTCAAGCTGTTCGGACTCGTGTACCGCGTCTACTGGGCCCGAATCGGCGACGGCCTTTACGTCGTCAACCGCCCGTTCGTGCTCGACGACATCAAGGACGCCCAGTCCGCGGGCAAGAAGCCGGACGCGAAGGAACTCGGGCACGCGCTGGTGCGCGTTCGGCCGGAGAACTGGAAAGAAGTGCTCCCCGGGTACAACCAGGGGTGGGCCGAGAAGCAGCGCTCCGCCTGCCACGACAACCTGAGTGTGTTGGCCAACGTGGCCCGCGGGTGGAACGACAAGGCGATGGACGCCGCGGTGCTCGACCGCGTAGCGCGGTTCTACGGCGTGCGGCCGTTCTGCCCGGACGGGGGAAGCTACACCCTCTCCGCGGACGGCAAGCGATGTTCGTGCAGTGTCCACGGCGACGAGCATGATCCGCGACAGCCGGCCGCCCCGACCCCGGAGAGCCCGACCGGGAAATTGATGAAGGTGTTCGCCGGCCTGCGGGCGACGTTGACGTTCCACGACGAGGGGCTGCGGGCGGTGGTGGTGATTGAGAGGAAGGAGTAGGCCGTTATTGGTTTGGTTCCCCCCTCCCCGCTTCGGCTTCGGGGAGGGGGGTTAGGGGGGAGAGGTCTGCGCTCGCCGCGCCCGAAAACCTCACCCCCCCGGCCCCCCTCTCCGAAGCGGAGAGGGGGGAGATTTGTGTCTTCAACTTGGAACTTGGAACTGCGAACTTTGAATGTCTTGCAATTCCTTCGCCATCCGCGCCGCCGGGAGCGGGGCGCCGCCGCTCACCGGGATGTCGAACCGCTCAACCACTTCGAACCCGCACGCAGTGTAGAGCGGCTCGCCCGGCCGCGTCGCGACCAGCTCCAGCGATTGGAAACCAGCTGCTTGCGCCGCCGACTCGCACGCGGCCAGGAGCGCCCGGCCGATCCCGCGGCGGGCCCAGTCGGGATGGACGAAGAACGCCCGGATGCGGGCCGGGTGCGTCGCCGGGTCGAGCAGGTCGTCCGGCGACCCGGCCTTTCTTTGATCCCCGCCGAACAGCGTCGTCCGCCGGCTCCAACCGCCCCCGCCGACAATCTGCCCGTCCGCCTCGGCGACGAAGTAGGTGCCGTCGTCCATGAGTCGCGTGTCCACGCCGAAGATGTGAGCCAGGGCGCTTTCCACCTGCTCGGGCGTGTAGAACCCGCCGCTCAGCCCGCGGACCGACTCCGGGATGAGGCGGGCGAGAGCCGCGATGTCGGTGTCGCGGGCCGGGCGGAGGGTGAAGGGCATGGGGGCCCCGATCAGCCGTACGCGGCCAGGACTGCGCCCAGGGCGATGGCCCCGACGAGCACGAAGGAAACGCTCACCGGGGAGAGCGGGTCGTGGGTCACCGCGGTCCGGCTCCCGGGGGGCGGCAGCTCCACCCCGGCCGAATCCGGTGGCTCCCACACCGGCATCCCCGGGGTCTCCGGGACCAGCCTACACCGCGTCTGGTACAGGGCAAAACAAACGCCCGCAAACAGGAGAGCGGCGCTGGCAATGGTCAGGAGCGGCGCCTGTTCGAGCGCGTTCTCCACCGGCTTGAGGACCGGGAACAGCGCGTCGTTCGTGTGAACTACGGCCACTCCGTTGTTGATTCCATGGACGGCGATCGCCGTCCACAACGACCGCGTGGCCAGGTACGACCCGTGGATGGCCAGTCCCAGAAGCATGGCCCCGAGCCCTTGGCGGGGGTCCAGGTGCAGGCACCCGAACAGGAAAGAGACGATCAGAACGACGCCCAAATTCCGGTACCGGGCCGACAGGCCCTGGCCGAGGAACCCGCGGCACCAGAATTCTTCGTTGAACGCCGGCAGGACGGCCACGGCGAACAGGGCCAGCGGCCACGGGGCCTTCTGCAACAGCGGCATCAGGGCCTCGATCCCGGGCAAGTCGATCCGGACCCCGAACAGCGCCCGGGAGATGTCCTCGATGCTCGGGACGAACCGCATGATCGGCTGCTCGACAGCGGCCGACAGGGTGAGCATGGCCGGCAGCCCGATCAGGACCAGCACGGCGTGGGTCCTCGTCGGCAAGCGGGAGAGCGCGATCCGCCGCTGCCACCGCTTCCGCCCACACCGCCAGCGGAGGATGATCCACCCGAAGAACAGCCCGGCGACGTGCGAGAAGACCAGGATGGTCAAGAAGGCAGGGCCCATCACCGGGTCGTTGGCAATGCCGGCCATGTCCGTCGGGACCGGCTGGCCTTGCACCTGCTTGATCGCGATCGCGATGAAGATGATCGGAATGCCGAACAGCAGGCCGGCCACAATCTGCATCGCCACGACGTAGAGCAGGCACCAAACGACTGCCATCCAGAACCCGAACCCGGGGTCCGGTGGCGGTGCCGGCGGGCGGGCTGGTGGCTCGCCGTAATCGGCGTATTCGATCCGCAGGTCGTCCTCGGAATCGGCCGGCGGGAGTGGACGGAGGGTGGGGATGTCGTCGTCCGGTCGCGGGTCGTTGCTCATCGGGGCCTCGTCAGTAGTGAACCCAGCCCATGTAGTCGCACCACTGGTAGATCCACGGGTGCCGCCACGGGTTGGCCCACGGATACGTCGCCGAGAACACCGACGCCCCCAGCAACAGGTAGCCGAACACCCGCGTCGGCCGCGACCGGCCGAGCAGGTCCGCCGCGGGCGCCATGGCC
This sequence comes from Gemmataceae bacterium, assembly GCA_035258765.1. Classification (GTDB taxonomy): domain Bacteria; phylum Planctomycetota; class Planctomycetia; order Gemmatales; family Gemmataceae; genus SIAJ01. The sequence goes on along the minus strand of DATFWZ010000012.1, from coordinate 22,893 downwards.
AACAAGAACAGCGGGGTCAGCCAGAAGAACCACCGCGGGCCGCTCGTCCACCCGCCGTAGTTATTCGTCTTGTAGATGTAGAACCCGATGACCGCGGCCGCGATCAGCAATGTTAGCCGGTGCAATAGCGTAGCCGCCCCGCGAATCGCGGCCGGCAGGACAATCCCGATGAGCGCGAGCGCCCACACGGGGGTCAGCGAAAAGAGCCCGTGGTGCCCGACCAGCAGGTGGAAGGCGTACTCGTCCTTCGGCTCGTCGGCGAAGTCGATCCCCGGGTCGTCCGGCTTCGGCGCCTTGCCCGACTCCCAGAGCTTTGGCTTCGCCCAGTGGCTCCCCTCGTACTCGTACCACGGCCCGCCGAACTTGGTGTAAATCGGCTCCCAGGTTCCGATCGCCTTGTAGTTGACCACCGCCTGGGCCCCGATCGGCAGGGCCAGGGCTGGGACGAGCAGGATCAGCCCCCGCGGAGCGCGGAGCAGGACGATCAGCAAGAGTGCCCCGGCGAACGCGGCCGCCGGCAGCTCGAAACAGACGGCCAGCCCCGCGAACACGCCCGCGACCCCCAGCCACAACGGCGACCCGGGCCGCACCGCCTCCTCGGACTCGACCCCCGCGTGCGGGTACCACTCCCGGATCCGCGACTCCACCCGCGGCGGCCCGCCCGCCCACCGCACCATCGCGTATACGGCGTATGTCACGCAACACGCCGCCGGGACGTGGTTGTTGAGCGTGACCGCGAACGTGGTCAGGAACGTGCCGAAGCAGGCCGCGGTGAACACGAACAGCCGCCCCCAGTCGGTCGTCGCGTATCGCTCCAGCAACCGGGCGAGGAGCCACAGGGCAAGCACCAGCGGCAGCACGTTCGTCACGATGAGGATCGGGACGGCCACCTCCCATTTGTCCTCCACCATGTCCTTGTGCAGGTATTTGTGGAGGACCCAGTACTGGCCGGCGACGAACAGGGTCAGGAGCGGGGGCTTGGTGGAGAAGAACTGCTGCCGCTCCGGGTGGAGGACGTAGTCCACGGACCCGAACCCGTCGGCCTTGACCAGTCCCACGTCCCGGTAGCCCTTGGGGTCGGCCGGGTCCGGGATGCGCTCACCGACCACGAACGTGTTGTCTTCGACCAGAGCCTTGACCGTGGCCCACCGCGAGCGGTCGTTGGACGAGAACGACGGCCACGTCGGCGGCACCTTGTCTGGCCACTTGCGGGCCGCGTAGAACTCGCCCGGCTTGTCCGGGTTCGGCTTCGGGGTGTGAACGCTCGGCTCGTACAGCAGTTCGACGTTCGCCACCCGGGCGACCATCATCCCGGTCGTGGCCACGAGCAGGAGCGAGTAGATCGAGTGTCGGACGGTGGGGTCCATCGCCGCCTCAAATGAGGGCGAAGGTGCGCCGCCGGGTGTGGCGGCAGTCACGCCGTTGGTTGTCATTCAAAGCCGACGCGCTCGGCCACGCTGTACGGCTCGTCAGTCCGGGCGCTGACGATCAATTCCGCCTGCAGCCCGTGCAGGTACGCCAGCAAGGCCAGGACCAGCAGGATCGCGCCCAAGAACACGAGCCCCGGCACCGGCACGTCCCGGATCAGTCCGACGACCGCGAGCAACCCGGCCACGAGTCCCAGCACCATCGCCCACGCCCCGAACCGGTGCATCGGCCGGCGGCCGAACGTGGTCAAGTATTGCACAGTCAGAAGGTCGAGGAACCCGCGGACGAACCGCTTGACCCCGTACTTCGACCGGCCGTACTTCCGCGGCCGGTGGTGGATCACCAATTCCCCGACCCGGAACCCCTTCGCCGCCGCGAGCACCGGGACGAACCGGTGCATTTCCCCGTACAACCGTAGCTCCCGCACCAGCTCCGTGGTGTATGCCTTCATCCCGCAGTTGTGGTCGTGGAGCTTGACCCCGGTCACGCGACTCACCAGGCCGTTGAACGCCCGGCTGGCGAGCACCTTGTGCCACGGGTCGTGCCGCACCTTCTTCCAGCCGCTGACCAGGTCGTACCCCTTGTCCAGGTGCGCGAGGAAGTTCGGCACCTCGGCCGGGTCGTCCTGCAGGTCGGCGTCGAGGGTGACGACGCGGGCCCCGCGGGCGGCCGTGAACCCGGCCTGCAGGGCCGCGGCCTTGCCGAAGTTCCGCCGGAACCGGATGCCGCGGACCCGGGGGTCGGTTGCGGCCCGCTCCTTGATGACCGGCCACGACCCGTCCGTGCTGCCGTCGTCCACGAGGACGACTTCCAGCACCAGGTTGTTCGTACGGGCCATCTCGTCGATTTCGGCATGGAGGCTGGTCAGGCTCTCCCGCTCGTTGAGGACCGGCACGACGAGGGTTACGGCCGGCCGACCAGGGTCAGTCATTCGCACTCTCTACGGCAGCCGCCTCGGCCCGGACGGCGGCCCGGGCGGCCGGGGGGGCGAACCGGTACATGACTCCCGCCATGATCAACTCGGCCGCCGTGCCGATCAAGCGAAACATGACGGCCGCGATCGCCGCCAGCCCGTCGGCGGCCGCGGCCGACCCGTCGGGCCCCATCCGTGACTTCAGCTCCACCGCCAGGAGTAGCTGCAGCGCCAGGTCGCGGACGCCGACGCCGGCCGGCATGAAGAAGGCCGCGAATCCGAGCACGTAGGCGATCCCGCCGATCGAGACCAGGTTCCAGTACTCATCCGCGGTGACCGACCCGGCGCCCGGCTGCAGGCCGCGAAGGGTGAGCAGCAAACTGCCGCCGAGGATCAGCCAGCCGATCGAGTCGTAGGCCAGCCCGATCAAGACCATGTGCAGCTTGACGCGCGGCAGCTGGGGGGCGTGGCGTCCCTTCCGCCACCGGTTGACGCGATTGACGAACCGGTTCAGGCCGACGAGGCCGATCGACGCGGCCGCCAGTGGCAGGATCAGCCAGTACCGGTTCACGTCCGGCAGGTCGCCACCGCGAGCACGCAGCTCGGCCCGCAAACCCTCCCACAAGGACGGGGGCAACAAGAGGACGCCGACCATGGCCCCGGCCCCGGCCCAGACCAGGCTCTCGTACGCGGCCGTGATCCCGACCGCGGTCCGCGAGATGCCGATGTTCCCGAGCATGCCGATGCGAATGACGATGACCAGCACCTTGCCCGGAACGTACTTTCCCATCTGGCTGACGAAGTAGGCACGCAGGCCGGTCGCCGCGGAGACGTGGGCCCCCTGGTTCCGGAGCAGCGTCACGTAGTAACGGCCCCACACAACGTAGGCGAGCAAGTAGACCACGGCGGCCGGGACCAGCCACTCGACGCGCGGGATCAGCGTCGTCGCCCACAACTCGGGCCGGCTGAGCTTGTCGTAGAAGTAGTACCCGACCGCCCCCGCCACCAGGAGCGGCAGTCCGACCTTCCACGTGTACCAACCGACGCGGCGCATGCGGAGAAGTGTAGGGGCGGAACGCGCCGGCGGCTTACCGGTCCGTGGCTGGCGAGGGGTGATAAGAGGAGAGTCGGCCGGCATGGGTCGCCGAGGGGTTACTCGAGCAGTTTCTTCAGCACTTCCCTCGGATAGAAGGTGACGCGGGAGACGTAGGGCCCCCCTCCGGTGTCCGCGAAATGGAGAGATGGGCCGTAGTCGTACCCATCGATCGTCCCACCCTCCTTGGCCTCGAGAGCGGTCAGGCTTTTTGACACGACGAGCGTGTAACCATCCCCTTCATAGGTGGTGGTCCCACCATCCCGAAGGGATTCCTTCCATTTGGCGTGTACGGGCGCCTTGTACGCAAGGGCCGCGGTGAAGTCCTGCAGGGCCGACTGCATCTGCTTGACCTTCGCTGCTCCCACGACCCGCTCCGCGTCCTTCGGGGTCAGGTGGAATAGGTCCTCAAAGGTCATCACTTCGGCCTTTTTCGGTTCGATGAGGCGCGCCGCCGGGCCAGCCCCCGCAGCTGCCGGCAGGGCGGCTGCTATGCTAGCGGCGACAAAGGAGCGTCGGGTGGGGTCCATGCGGCCCTCGGTGCTCTGGGTGGGAAGTCGGTACTATCGTGGTGGACGACTACCTGACTGTTGGCGAGTGGTCAACTGGAGAAACTATCTTGATCGTTTGACCTTCTCGGTCTTAAGCAGAGATTGACCTTAAGCACTCTATGACGAGCCCATCTCGACTTTTCCTCCCAACTTGGTAATAATTGCCTTCGCCGGGGCCATCTGGCCTACCTCGCCCGGGCGGATGTGTTAGAACGCCCCCCGATCCGGATCGGGTTTCGGCGAAGGACGACTCTCATGTCAGCGGACCACGCGGCCGGCGGGGACGAGCCGAAGCGCTCGGAGGTCGAAGGCATCAAGGAGGCCAGCCGCTGGCTCCGCGGCACGCTCGCCGACGAGCTGGCCCGCGACTCCGACCACTTCTCCGGCGACGACAAGCAGCTCCTCAAGTTCCACGGCAGCTACCAGCAGGAAGACCGCGACGCCCGCAAGAACCGCTCCAAGGCCGGGGTCGGCAAGCACTACATGTTCATGGTGCGCCTCAAGCTCCCCGGCGGGAAGCTGACCGCGAAGCAGTACCTGGCCCTCGACGACATCACCGGCGCCTACGCCAACGGCACCCTGCGCCTGACCACCCGCCAGAGCGTCCAGTTCCATGGCATCCTGAAGACCGACCTCCGGCAGGCCCTCCGCGACCTCAACGCCGCCCTGATCACCACCCTCGGCGCCTGCGGCGACGTCAACCGCAACGTCATCGCCTGCCCGGCCCCGCTCAGCGACCAGCCGCGGAAGGACGCCCAGCGCCTGGCCGACGCCGTCGCCGCCCACCTCGCCCCGCGGTCCAACGCCTATCACGACGTCTGGCTCAACGGCGAGAAGCTCAGCCCGGACGCCGAGGCGGCCGACGACGTCGAGCCGATCTACGGCAAAGTGTACCTGCCGCGGAAGTTCAAGACCGCGTTCGGCCTGCCGCACGACAACTGCGTGGACGTGTACTCCAATGATCTGGGTTTCCTGGCCGCGATCGAGAAGGGGCGGACGGTCGGGTATAACGTGCTCGTCGGCGGCGGCATGGGCCGCACCAGCGGCAACCGGGCCACGTTCCCGCACCTGGCTCAGCCGCTGTGCTTCGTCGAGCCGGATGAGGTCGTCGCGGCGGCCGAGGCGGTGGTCAAGTTCTTCCGCGATCACGGCAATCGCGGCGACCGCAAGCGGGCCCGGCTCAAGTACGTCATCCACGATTGGGGGATCGAGAAGGTCCGCGAGGTCTTCACCTGGGACTACTGGCCCAAGCCGATCCGCCGGCCGCGCGACCTGGCCGTCACCGGCGTGGACCTGCACCACGGCTGGCAGCCGCAGGGCGACGGCAAGTGGTTCCTCGGCCTGAGCGTCGAGAACGGCCGGATCAAGGACGAGGGGCGGCTGCGCCTGCGCACCGGGCTGCGGCGAATCGTCGAGCGGTTCAGCCCGATCGTCCGGATCACGACGCAGCAGGACCTGCTCCTGGGGGACATCGACCCGGCCAACCGCCCGGCGATCGACAGCCTCCTGAACGAGCACGGGATCGAGCGGCCGGAGAACCTGTCGCTGGTGCGGAAGTGGAGCATGGCCTGCCCGGCGATCCCGACGTGCGGTCTGGCGATCACGGAGTCGGAGCGGACGCTGCCGGGGCTGATTGACCAATTCGAAGTGGCTCTCCGCGAGCTCAGCCTGGAAGGCCAGCAGCTCAGCGTGCGGATGACTGGGTGCCCGAACGGGTGCGCCCGCCCTTACAACTCGGACATCGGGTTAGTCGGCCGGAGCGGGACGAAATACACGCTGTTCGTAGGCGGCCACTACCGCGGCGACCGGCTGAGCTTCGTCTTGCAGGACCTGGTCGAGCGCGACCAGGTGGTGCCGATGTTGCGGAAGCTGCTCGAGCGCTTCAAGGCGGATCGCGGAGCGGAGGAGAGCTTCGGCGACTGGTGCACGCGGCGGGGCGTGGAATCGCTGTGCGGGGTTCTGGGGGTGGCGGTGCCGAAGGGAGTGTGAAGGGGTTGTTGTTCAAGGACCTACTTGGACGTGCGCGTATGCACGGATGTTGTGATCCGACGTGACCAAGGGGCAGGAGTACAATCGTGCCGTTGCCACGATGATTTGGTCCGCCGGATCGCGGTGGAACGCCCCCGGTAGTCGGGTCGATTCCACTGCCACTTCTGGCGACAGCGGCAGCAGCAGGACACCGGGATATCCGAGTGCCTGTGAGAGCCACACATCAACTGGCGAGGGAAGAACTAACCGCCCGCGTTCAACGAGTTTGGCCACTTCCCAGCATGAGATCGCGCTGATTCCCAGGCCGTTCGGCTGTTCGGCATTGATAAAGGACTGATGCGAGGCGGGGAGGTTCGGGTCTCCGTGGACCCACCACACCCAGGTGTGGGTCTCCAGCACGATCATCGTGAGGCGTCCCACTCGCTCTCCGCGACCGGGTCGAACGGCCGGTCGTAGCGAACCGGAAGGCCGCGCAGGGGCTCGGGACTAGAGGTGCGGGACCCGCCTGGCCGCGGGAGGATAATGACTTCAACGCTCTGTCCGGCATGGAACGGAAGACTCTCGACGACGAGCCGGCCGTCCTCCTGCAGTGTTGTCTCGATCCGGTGGGCGGGCAGGGTCGCGCTCATGTCAGGCTCCGCTCGGCATGCCATTATTGTACCACCCCGTGATCCACAAACGTGTTCGTGTCGAGAAGGTGACTCACGAGAGCGGATCTCGCTCTTCGTACTTCCCTTGGTCCGGCCGCGTCATAGGTACCGAGAGTTGAAGCACGCCATCACTTCCGACCTTGGAAATCACTTGAACGCGGCTCATCTGTGTTATTCCTGAGGGGCCCTCATCTCTCAATTCTACCGCCGCCCTTGAAGTCTGGGTGACGCACCCCGCTACTTCGCCGCCGGCTCCGCGACCGGCATGCGAACGCGCAGGTCATCGCCGCGCGGGTCGTCGTCCATCCACCGACCGTCCTCGTCCAGGCCGTTGACGCCGACACTGTAAAGCAAGTAGCCGGTCTCGGTCGGCCGGTAGATCAGCGGGCCGCCGGAGAACAGGTCGCCGGGGACCCTCGGCAGGTACTTCGGCGCCAGTTCGTCCAGCCGGGCCGGATAACGGCCGGCGTCGGCCCGGAACGCGGCCAGGGCGAACGCGACGTGCAGGTTGCCCTGCGTCTGCTCCGTCCGGTCAGCGGCGTTCTGTACTTTGTCGAGGGCGGGAAGCATCAGCGCGATCAGGATGTTGGCGATGATCTCCCCCCGCTCGCCGTTGCTCAGTGCGGTGCGATTCAAAAATCCGATATTCGTTGCGGCAGATTTCGCCCGCGTCACTTCGTCGACCATATTGGCGAACTCTTGCGTGCGGGCGGCGCGGTCGGGCAGACGCCAAATGGTACCCAGGCGGTCGTATGTGCGGTTGACGTTCCGGAACGCGGGGTCCCAGTCGATACCGTCAGTGAACAATCGATCCCAGAAGCCGTACTCGGATGGCGGGCTTCCGGGGTGATCAAGCAGGTCTACTTTTCGCGCGCCACGACACGCGATGCTCATCAATGCGTCGAGGGTCCAAAATCGTTCACAGAGGTCCATCTTGTCGGCCATTGGCGGGAACGGCGGCAGTGCCCGGAGGTCCTCCAGCCACATGAGGAGTTGCTTCGACGAATGTCGGCCATGGCTCAACAGGATCAATTGTCCGTCGGTTCCGATGGCGGCCAGTGCGATGCCAACCAGGCTCTCGATGAGCGTGCCGCTGTGGCCGACGAGGCGGCCGAGTCGCTGGCACGCCAGGAGATCGTGCCAAGCTCCATTGAAGTCCCCGTTACCCACGCGCGACATCGCTCGACACGCCAGAGCCGCGGCTACGGCTCGACACTTCTGCACACTGGGAATCACAGCGTTGATGAGTCGAGCAGACTGCCGGCTGGGGTCCTTCGATACGAGTGGATTGAAGTAGTGAGGCCGCTTGCTCGCCTCAACCACGAGTGCCAGCGGCTTCTCGTTTCGCTTTAGCCAGGCGGCCACATCCGGGTCGTCCTTGGCTGTCCACGGCCACTGCCGGGCCCGGTCCACGCGGTTGTACCATCGTTGTTTCCGCTCCGCCAGCGCCCCAATCTCCCTTTGATAGTCCTCTCCGGTTAGGTCCGGCGGTTGCGGGTCGGCTTGCTCGTCGAACAGCCAATCCCATACTCCCGCCTGGCGGTCCTTCAGGTGGGCATCGAAGTACTTGTACTGATCGATAAAGTACTCACCCTCTTCCGGCGGCTGTTCGATGCCGAGCCACTTGAAGTACTCGGGTGGCATCGTATTCCCTTCCGGGCGCGGCCCGAGGGCCTGCCAGATGAGCACGTTGGCGTTCGTCTCGGGCGTGATTCCGCGACCCATCCGCTCGTTCAAGGCAGTCTGGTAATCGACGTTCCCCTCGGCGTCGAGCGGCTCGGTGATGTAGGTGGTTTCCGGGCCCACCGTGAACGTCGAGCGGCCGGGCCACGCGGCGTAGACGACGAGCGCGATCAACCCGACGAGCGCGACCGGCCACCAGCTTCTAACACGACGGAAGAGAGTCATGATGTGAACCGGGGACGAGGGAGTCTCTTCGACACCTGGGACATTCTCGTCGTCGGACGGCGGGGCGCCAAGTTTGACGTGCAACGCCGCGTCCCCTACTCCTCTTCCTCCGCCATCGGCGGCGCCGACGTCTCCGGGTACGCCCCGACCCACTCCCCGCACAGGTCCGCGTCGAAGAACAGCACCCACGTCCGCTTCGGCACCTTCCCCACCTGAAGCGTTCGCCGGACGACCTCGACACCGCGGGCCAGGTCCGTCAGGGCCAGGTCCACGTACGAGTAGCGCAGGCCGGTCCCGCCGCCGATGTGGACGCCGAGCTTGTCCGGGCCCAGCGCCTCGTTGAGGGCGTCCTCGATCTTGGTCCGTTCCTCGAGTTTCAACCCGCCCGGGCCCTCCGGGCCCTCGATCTTGACGTACGCGAACGTCTGCCCACACCGGCTGAACCGCTCCGAGGCGAACGGCATGTGGGCGTGCATTGCCTTCCACAGGTCCACATCCAGCGTAACCGTGACGAACAGGTCCGTCCGCCCCGGGTAGTCGTCCGCTTCTTCCGGCTCGAGCTCGACCAGAAACCACTTTGCGTCGGCGGCGACCTCCAGTAAAGGCCGCGGCGGCAGGCGGTCGCGGATGCTCCCGACCAGGGCGTCGAACGTGCCTTTCAACCGTTCCAGGCAAACCGCCCCGGACTTCCGAGCCCGCTTCGACATCGCCCCGACCTCGATCGCCCCGACCCAGCGGTCGAGGGCTTGCTCGCCGAGAAGCGTTTCCGTCGCGACAAACGCCACGCCCCGGGCCTCCTGGTCGTCCTCGTCCTCAGTGATCGGCGACCGGAACATCAGGTCGATCCGGTTCCCCTCGCCAATGCGGGCTTCGACCGTCACTTCGTCGAGTGTGCCTCCGGTACGGGCCTCGACCGTCTCCCGGGCCATGTCGAGGTCCTCGGCGAGGCGGTACGGGTAGAACTCCCAGCCGGCGATCTTGGGCGCCCGCTCCAGGATGGCGGTCGTCAGCGGCCGGAGCTCCATGTGGCTTTCCGGGGTGATGACGAGCCGGTGCCCGCGGCCGCGGACCGCCGGCCCGTACTCCCACATCAGGTGCGGGCTGATCGCCTGGAGAGTGTCGTCCATCCAGGCGGGCAGGTCCCACTTCTTCTTGCCCGCGAACAGGTCGTTGAGCGCCGGGGCCTTGGCCGCGAATTGCTCCCACCAGCGGTCGATCCGGGCGAGCGTCCGCTTACGTGCCGCGGCCTCGGTCCGGTTGGACGGGTCGTGGAAGAGCCAGCGCATCGGAGGACTCCGGGGAAGGGATCGAGGCTCGTGGCGGCTCATGCCGCACAGACGGGAACGAACCCGGCAATCACGAACGTGCGGGCGAGACGCTGGACTATTTTCGCGACGGGCCGGCGGTGCGCCAAGCAGTGGGGCGCAAGCCAAGCCCCGGACAGTGCGCCCGCCTTCTACGTTTGCCTTCGTCGTCCGTCTGCGGTACTCTCCGCAAGCTCCAAAACCCGGCACCTGACGAGCCATGGCCAAGAAGAAACAAACGAAACTGAATGCGGCCTCGGCACGAGCCGTTGCCGACGTGTTGCCGCGCGGGTACGCCAAATTCCTCGACGACCTCAAGGCCCGCATCCGCACCGCCCAGGTACGGGCTGCCCTCGCGGTAAATCGTGAACTGGTCACGCTCTACTGGGAGATCGGGCGGGCCGTCGCCGAGCAACAACAGGCCGAGGGGTGGGGCAGGTCGGTGATCGAGCGGCTTGCCAAGGACCTCCAAACGGCATTCCCGGGCGTCCGCGGATTTTCGCCATCAAACGTTTGGCGGATGCGCGCGTTCTACCTCGCGTACACGGCCGATGTTCGAAATCTCGCACGGCCTGTGCGAGAATTAGACGGCTCAACTCTGCCAGCCCCGATTGCCGAAATCCCCTGGGGCCACAACATCCTCTTGGTCGAAAAGCTCGCTGACCCCGCGGACCGCCTCTGGTACGCGCGCATGACGAGCGCCCAAGGGTGGTCCCGAAGTATCCTCGGAATGCAAATCGAGGCCGGCGCCCACCGTCGGCAGGGAAAGGCCCAGACGAACTTCGCGGCCACTCTCCCGGCCCCGGACTCCGACTTGGCCCGCGACCTCCTCAAGGACCCCTACAACTTCGACTTCCTGACCCTGTCGGACGACGCGCGCGAAAAGCACCTCCAGGCCGGACTCCTCGAACACTTGCGGGAGTTCCTCATTGAACTCGGCGTCGGGTTCGCCTTCGTCGGCAGCCGCTACCACTTGGAGGTCGCGGGGAGGGACTACTACCTCGACTTGCTCTTCTACCACCTCAACCTGCGGGCATTCTGCGTGATCGAATTGAAAGTGACCGAGTTCGAGCCGGAGCACCTGGGGAAGATGAACTTCTATCTGTCCGCGGTCGATGACCGGCTTCGCCACCCACAGGACCGGCCGTCCATCGGCCTCATCCTCTGTCCGGCGAAGAACCATGTCGTGGTAGAGTATGCCTTGCGCGACTCGGCCAAGCCCATCGGGGTCGCCGGGTACACCGCCGGGAGGGCCCTGCCGGCCGAAGTCCGTGACCAGCTTCCCAGTCCCGAACGATTGGAAGAGGAACTACGGAAGCGGCACCTGCCGCGGCAACCGAGAGCCGATGGTCGGGATTCCCGATAGGTCGCCGCCGACCGGACCGGCCGTACCATGAGCGGCGTCGTCTCGCACCCGCATGTCGGATCCGATCCGGCGGCGACGACCGGAGCTCGCGATGCCCCACCCCCCATTCCCCCGCCGCAGCCGCGCCTGGTTCGACACCCCCGAACTCTACGGCTGGCTGCGCACCGCCGCCTTGCGCTCTCAAGGATTTACCCCAAACGCGACCGACGACCGGCCCATCATCGGCATCTGCAATACATGGAGCGAACTCACCCACTGCAACGCCCATCTGAGGCAACTGGCCGACGCGGTCCGCCGCGGGGTCTGGCAGGCCGGGGGGCTCGCGCTCGAGTTCCCGGTCCTCTCCCCCGGCGAGTTCAATTCGCGGCCGACCGCCATGCTCTTTCGCAACCTCGCGAGCATGGACGTCGAAGAGGCCATCCGGGCCAACCCGCTCGACGGGGTCGTCCTGCTCGGCGGGTGCGACAAGACCACCCCCGCGCTCCTGATGGGGGCCGCGAGCGCCGATGTCCCGGCCGTCCTCGTCACGGGCGGCCCACAGCTCAACGCGACCTGGCGGGGCGAGACCGTCGGGTCGTGTACCGATTGCCGGCGCTACCAGGCCGAGCTACGGGTCGGGCGGATCACTGAGGCCGATTGGGCCGACCTGCAGGGGTGCATCGTCCGCAGTCCGGGCCATTGCATGACCATGGGAACCGCCTCGACCATGGCCTGTGTGGCCGAGGCGCTGGGGATCGCCCCGCCGGGCAACGGGGCCACGCCGGCCGCGGACTCGCGCCGGCTGCAGATCGCGGAGGCGGCCGGGCGGTACGCGGTCGAACTGGCGACCCGCGACGTCCGCCCGTCGCACCTCATGAGCCCGGCCGCGTTCGACAACGCGATCCGCGTCCTGCACGCGATCGGCGGCTCGACCAACGCGGTCATCCACCTGGTCGCCATCGCCGGCCGGCTCGGCATCGAGTTACCCCTCGACCGGTTCGACCGGCTGGCGCGCTCGACGCCGTTCCTGCTCGACTTGAAGCCCGCGGGTCGGTTCCTGATGGAGGACTTCTTTGGGGCTGGCGGCATCCCGGCCCTGCTCAACGAACTGGCCCCCCTCCTCGATCTGAAGGTGCCGACGGTGACCGGCCGGACGCTCGGCGACAACTGTTCCGGGGCGAAGGTCTGGGACCGCGAAGTGATCCACCCGCTCGACCGGCCGCTGCACCCGGAGGGTGGGCTGGCGGTGCTCCGCGGGTCGCTCGCCCCCGGGGGCGCGGTCATCAAGCCAACGGCCGCGACTCCCGCTCTACTCACGCACCGCGGCCGGGCGGTGGTTTTCGAAGATCACGACGACCTGAACCGACGAATTGACGACCCGGCTCTCGAGGTCCGCCCGGAGGACGTCTTGATCCTTCGCAACGCGGGCCCGATCGGCGGCCCCGGGATGCCGGAGTGGGGGTTCCTGCCGATCCCGAAGACGCTGTTGGCGGCCGGCGTGCGCGACATGGTCCGGATCAGCGACGCCCGGATGAGCGGGACGGCATTCGGGACGGTGGTCGTGCACGTGTCCCCCGAGTCGGCGGCGGGCGGGCCGCTCGCAGCGGTGAGGAATGGCGACATGATCGAGCTGGACGTCCCGAACCGGCGGCTGGAGCTGTTGGTCGCGCCCGCGGAAGTGGCCCGGCGAGTGGCGGAAGCGGCACGTAAGGAGCCGGAGGCGCGACGGGGGTATCGGTGGCTCCACGCGCGACATGTGTTGCAGGCGGAGGCAGGGTGTGACTTTGATTTTCTGCGGAGCGGCCGCCGCGATAGGAGCTCCACTCCTTGATCGTGGCCTGCGGCCAGGGCTGCCCGGCCAGAACTAACTCAACCGCCGGAAGGAAGATGGTCGGCAAATCCCATTCGTCGGCCGCAGCGGAAGTGGTATATTTGTAGAATGAAGTCCGCCAAACCGGTCCCCATTCTTGACCGCCTGATTGCCCCGCTAGGCGAGTGTCTCAATCCGGAGTCGGCCCGGCGACTTCTCGACTTGAAGGCCGATCCGAAGGTTCAGGCACGCGTGGAGTACCTGGCCGCGCGTTCGACCGACGGCTCACTTACTCCGGACGAACGGGACGAATACCGGACTTACGTCTCCTTCGGCACGTTCGTCGCAATCCTCAAGTCTCAGGCCCGCCAGCTCCTAGCCAATACGCCGGGTCACTAATGGACGCCGCCCTCCGGGCCCTCGTCTGGGGGCGGGCCGGCGGCCGCTGCGAGTATTGCCGGCTTCACCAGACCGACGCCGATTTCCTGTCATTTCATGTCGAGCACGTGATCGCCAGGCAGCACGGCGGCTCGGACGGTGACGACAATCTCTGCTTGGCGTGTTGCGAATGCAACTGGGCCAAGGGCCCTAATCTGGCCGGCCTGGTGCGGATCGCTTGAGCCAGTTCCTGATTGGGTGTGCGCCTGGACGGACGCTCGCGACGTTTGCGCCCCGCCCGGTTCGCCTCTCATTGGCCATTCATCGCCATCGCGGAATCCGGGTAAGGACGGCTGTCATCCGAACCCACGTGGATGCATTGACAGTGCGGCCCGACTCTCCACTTCCCATCCGCCCCCGCGTGTGCGATCATCCGACGCATCACCCGGCCCAGGGGAAGCCCAATGAACGATCCGCTCGCTAGCGCGCCCGACGCCCATCCAGCCATCGACCGCGGCCGCCGGTCGTCCACTTCGCCCCACGGCGAGACCCAAGTCCAGTCCCCGGAAGACTACGCCGCGGCGCCGACACTCACGTGGTCGGGTCCGGCAACCGTCGAAGCGCCCCCGGTGTCCGTCCCCGGGTACGAGATCCTCGACGTGCTCGGTCGCGGCGGGATGGGGGTCGTCTACAAGGCGCGACAGCTCGGGCTCAATCGCGTCTGCGCCCTCAAGATGGTCCTCGCCGGGGGCCACGCCGGCGCCACCGAGCTGGCCCGATTCCGCACCGAGGCGGAGGCCGTCGCACGGTTGCAGCACCCACACATCGTCGCCGTCTACGACGTCGGCATGCACGAGGGCAAGCCGTTCATCTCCCTCGAATACTGCCCGGGCGGGTCGCTCGACCGCGCGCTGAGCGGGACGCCGATGGAGCCGCCCGCGGCCGCCAAGCTCGTCCGCGACCTCGCGGGCGCGATGCAGGCCGCCCACGAGGCCCGCGTCGTCCACCGCGACCTCAAGCCGTCGAACATCCTCCTCGCCGCGGACCGCACGCCCAAGGTGTCCGACTTCGGGCTGGCCAAGATGGATGACGCCGGTCACACCCGGACCGGGGCGGTCATGGGCACCCCGTCGTACATGGCCCCGGAGCAGGCCGAGGGGCGTAAGGACGTCGGCCCGCTCGTGGACGTCTACTCGCTCGGGGCCATCCTCTACGACTGCCTGACCGGCCGCCCGCCGTTCAAGGCCGCGACCGGGCTCGACACCTTGCGGCAAGTGATCGGCCAGGAGCCAGTGCCGCCGACCGAGTTGAACGCGAACGTCCCCCGCGACCTGGAGACGATTGCGCTCAAGTGCCTGCAAAAGGAGCCGGCCAAGCGGTACGCGTCGGCCCGCGAGCTGGCCGACGACCTGGGACGGTTTCTGGACGGGCAGCCGATCACGGCGCGACCGGTGGGAGCAACGGAGCGGTTCGTCCGCTGGTGCCGGCGCAACCCCGGCGTCGCCGGCCTGGCCGCGACGGTCGCCCTGCTCCTCGTGGCGGTGGCCGCGGTCACGTCGGTCCTGTCCTACCGGTTGTCGGTGAAGCGGAACGAGGCCGAGGAGAACGCCCGGCAGGCCCAGGTGGAGCAGCGCAACGCGGAGCTCGCCCGCGACGACGAGCGGAAGGCCCGCAAGACGGCAACCGAGCAGCGAGAGCTGGCCCTCGACACCATTCGCGGCGTGTTGCTTCGGGTGGACGACCTGATGAAGAACGACGTCCGCCTGGCCCCGCTCCGGGTCGAGATCATCCGCCGGATGATGACCGACCTGGATAAGGTCCGCGACCACGCCCTCAAGAACCCGCTCCACGACCGGACCGAGGCGATGGCATTCGCGCGCATCGGCGAGATCTACTACCGGGCCAACCGGATTGAGGAAGCGGCCGAGTCATTCGGCAAGGCCCACAAGGTGCTCAAGGCCGTCGTGGACGACGCCCCGACTGACCCGGCGGCGCTGCGCAACCTGGCCGCGGTCACCCACCAGCTCGCGGACGCCGAGTGGCGCTTGGGGAAGGGCACCCGCGCCCGGGCCCTCCACGCCGACGGGCTGCGCCTCCGCCAGGAGCGCGTCAAGCTGCTCGCCGGCTCCGACGACGAAATGGCCAAGGCCGACGCGGCCTCCGACGTCGCCGAATCCTACAGTCACGTCGGGTACGCGGACCTCCGGCTCGGCGACCCGGTGCGGGCGGTCGAGAACTACCGATTGTCGGACGCGGGCTTCGCGGCCCTGCCGCCGCCAATGCCCAACTTTCTCAAAGTGAAACGGACCCGGGCCGAGATCCAGGTCCGGCTCGGGGACGCCCGGTCGCGCCTGAATGAAACCGACGCGGCCGAGCGACACTACCTCGACGCCCTGGACGAGCGGCAGACGCTTTTGCGAAACACCGCGCGGCCGCTGCCAGCCGTCACACTGATCAAGACCGACGTCGGCCAGTCGCGCATGTACCTGGGCGACTTCTTGCTGATGATCCGCAAGGACCCGACGGCCGCGTCGGCCGTGTATGGACTGTGCATGCGGGATTTCGCGGAGGCGCTCGAGTCCGACCCGGACAGCCTCGATCTGCGGCAGCGCATCGCCGCGGCCCACTACCGGCTCGGGCTCGCCGCCGGGGAGCGCACGGGGGTCGCGCTCCTGGCCGGCCCGGCCGCCGAAATCGCCAACCGGGCCCACCACTACGCCGAGTGCCTCCGGCTCCGCGAGGAACTGGCGAAGATCGACACCAAGGACACGCAGGGGCAGGTCGAGCTGCTGCTGGCACTCGCCCGCGTCGGCCGGACGGCGGATGCCGAGAAAGTCGCGGCCGCATTGCTCGCCCAGGCCGACACCGATCCGCAGACGTTGTTCCAAACGGCGTGCGGGCTTTCCATCCTCAGCGCCGGCACGGACGACGCGGCCAAGGGTTGTCGCGACCAGGCCTTCCGCGTATTGGACAAGCTCATCGATAGCGGTTGGAAGGACCGCGTCGGCCTGGAGACGGACCCGGACTTCCAATCCATCCGTCAGGACAGGCGCTTCGGCGAATTGATCACGAAGTTGGTCACACCGCCGGCGCACGCGGACTGAGACAGAACGCATTGTCCGTCGGGAATGCCCTCCGTCGTTGCGCTGTAGGGAGCGCCGTCCGTGCCCGACGTCATTCGACAAGGGCGATGGGGCGGTGCCTGTGTTTATCATGGAGAAGGAAAAAAAGTGAGGGGGACCGGCGGCACTATTGCGACAGCAGGCCACCACGATGACTTTGCTTGTTGGGGGCGCGGGCAAAGAGCACAGACGATGCACGCGGCAATCGGATTCCGGGTGAAGTCGGGCTCGGCCGTCGCGGTACTGCTCGCGGGCCCGGTCGAGTCGCCTCAGGTGCTGGACCGGCGGATCGTCGAATTGTGCGACCCGGCGGTCCCCGAGTCGCGGCAGCCGTACCACGCCGGGATGGGAACTCTGGAAACCGATGACGCCAAGCTGGCGCGACGGTGCGAGTTCGTGCGGCGCGCCGCCGGCCGGTCCGTCCCGGAGCTGATTCACGAGTATCGCGGCTGCGGGCACGACCTCCACGGCGCCGGCCTGGTGACCGGCAGCGACACTGACCCGGCGCGCATCACCAACACACACATCCGTGCCCATGCGCTCGAAGGGCAGCTGTTTCGAACCGCGTTGGAAGACGCCATCCGCTCTTGCGAGCTGTCGTGCGCGGTCTTTATCGAACGAAAGGTCTACACCCGGGCGACCGAGATCCTCGGTCAATCGGAGGTCGAGTTGAAGCGCGCAATGACACGAATGAGTCGTCCGCCGGGCGGACCGTGGCGCGCGGACGAGAAGGCCGCCGCCCTGGCGGCCTGGCTGGTCCTGGCGAGTCGCGGCGAAGCCGGTTGAAGAACGCCAACCCGCCGGAGAAATCCCGTGTTCCAACTCCAGGGCCTGGACCACGTCGCCATCGCGGTGCGCGACGTTGAACGTTCGGCGGCCTGGTATCAGGACGTCCTCGGGCTGGAGCGCCGCCACGAGGCGGCGTGGGGCAACTCCCCGGCGATGGTAGGCGCTGGCACGACCGCGATCGCCCTTTTCGCTGTCGAGGGTTCCGACCCAAACCCCCGCCCGGGCCGCGACACGCTGACGATGCGCCATTTCGCGTTCCGCGTGGATCGCGCCAACTTCGCGGCCGCCCGGGTGGAGCTCTCCCGGCGGGGAATCCATTTCACGACGGAACATCACGGGATCGCCGAGTCGATCTACTTCAACGACCCCGACGGGCACGAGTTGGAGATTACGACTTACGAGGTATAGGGGAGCGAGGCATCGCGGAGGGACAGGCAATGGACCTTGTTGATCTCCTGTGGAACATCAGCCAGGACAGCCGGATCAGCGATGTTCCGGATCAAGTTGATCGATTGCAAACGGAGCGGGACGTGCGCGGCTATGACGTCCGCGAGCTCGCGGCCGAGAACGTTGAGCTGAAACTGCGGATCGGATTGCTGGTGCGGCTGCTCATCGGCAAGGGTGTAATCACGGCCGCGGAATACGCGTCGCTGCTCGCCGGGGCGCGTCCGAAGCCCACTGACGTCGGATAACGACCTCAGTCACAGATGAGAAATTGATGACATCCCTCGATCGCGTGCCGGACTGGTTGGTGGCCGATTCGCGCGGCGTCCCGGATACTTCTTGAGAGCGCCGCGGGCCGGCGGCTCACAAAACTCGCTCTGACCCCGCGCTTTCGTAAGGTGCACACATGCCCGACTCGTCGGCGGCCTACCCCTACGATACCCACCTCGACATCCGTTACCCGCCCCTCGCGGTCGTGGACGTGCCCGCCCTCGTCGGCGCCGCGACTCACCCGTGGTACAACCAGACCCTCTGCCAGGTCAACGACTCCGTCGTCCGCCTTGGGGTCGTCCGCGGTGAGTACCACTGGCATAAGCACGACGAGGAGGACGAGTTCTTCTATGTCGTCGAGGGGCGGTTCTTCGTGGACCTTGAGGACCGTACCGTCGAGCTCGGCCCGCGGCAGGGGTACGTCGTACCCAAGGGCATCGTCCACCGAACCCGGGCGCCGGAACGGTGCGTCATCCTGATGGTCGAGGGGGCCGGCATCATCCCGACCGGGGACACCTGACACGGAGCCGCACATGCGCCGACCGCAGCCGACTGAGTACGCTCCGTTCTACGAGACGTACGTCAAGCTGGTCCCCGAGACCGACATCGTCGCGGCCCTGGAGACCCAGCTCGCGGACATGCTCGGCGTCCTCCGGGCGGTCCCGGAGGCCCAGGCGACCGTCCGTCACCCGCCGTACACGTGGTCGATCAAGGAAGTGGTCGGCCACCTGGCGGACACGGAACGGGTCATGGGCTACCGGGCCCTGCGGTTCGCCCGCGGCGACACTACCCCTCTGCCGGGGTTCGACGAGAACGAGTACGCGAAGGTCGCCAATTTCGACCGCCTGTCGCTGCCGGCCCTGGTGGGCGAGCTGGAGATCGTGCGGCGGTCGCATGTGAGCTTGTTCCGGAACCTCCCGGTCGAGGCATGGGACCGCGGCGGCGAGGCGAACGCGAACCGCGTGACGGTGCGGGCCCTCGCGTACATCCTGGTCGGCCACGGCCGCCACCACACGGCCATCCTGCGCAAGCGACTGGCGACCGTGTAACCACAAGCTTCTAATGTGCGACGCCGTAGCCGCGAGCTGCCAGATTGCGGTCATTGGAGTCCGCAAGCTGGCAGCTCGCGGCTACGGGCCGTTCCGGCCACCCGGCTTGGATTGAAACGGAGAAAAGAATTCACTTTGTGTTTAACCTGTGAAGGGAGTATGGTCATACGATGTGGATAGGTATTGAGTTTCCCGGTTCAATCCGTACGCCCGAGGTGGGCCGGAGACCCGATGGCATGGGCCGCCATCTTGATGTTGCTCACGTTCCTACCCGTCGCGGGTGGGATTGGGTACGCAGTTCACGGACTGGCCGTTGGCCAGCTGCGCGTGACCCGGTCGCTATTGCTCCAGGGGCAGGCGTGTGACCTGGTCTGCCTGGGCGTCTTCACGGTAGCCGCCGTGTACGGCTGGGCATTCATTCAGTTGTGGGCCGTCTACGTTCCGTGACGCCCGCGTTCCGACTCGCCACGTTGTTGAACACGCCCCGGCTGCTGAGTTCGCTGCCTGATTCTGAATGCAGCGAAGTATGTCGGCTGCACGATGCTTGTCGTAATCCGGCGAGTCGTGTAGGGTGGGTCGAGTGCCCAACGCCATCCCTCGGCGTTGTCGAATGACCCACGTCCCCACCACCTCTGCCCGCCCTCGAATGCGGCTGATCCTCGCGGTCGGCCTCGGGCTCGGACTGTTGGCCCTGGCCGCCTGGGCGTGGTGGCCGGCGGCCGACCCGCCGGGGCCGGACCCCGAGCCGGACCCGGCCCCCGTCGTGGACCTCCGGCGGACATTCGACACGCCGTTCCAGAACGTCCGCCCGGATGTGAAATACGTTGGCGACGCCGCCTGCGTGGGCTGTCACCAGGAGCTGGCCGACTCGTTCAAGCAGCACCCGATGGGTCGGGTGCTCGCCCCGGTCGCGGAGGCCACCCCGCTCGAGCGCTACGGCCTCCTGAGCTTCAACCCGTTCCCCGCCCCCGGGCTTGCCTACGGGGTCGTCCGCCGGGACGGCCGGGTCTTTCACCGCGAATGGGTTCCCGGCCCAGACGGTAAGCCGCTGGCGGTCGTGGAGGCGGAAGTGCAGTTCGCCATCGGATCCGGGACGCGGGCCCGCAACTACCTCCTCAGTCGCGACGGGTACCTGTTCCAATCACCCATCACCTGGTACCAGCACGGCGGGCGCTGGGACCTGGCCCCCAGCTATGAGGTCCGCAACCAACACTTCAATCGCGCGGTCGCCCCGGCTTGCTTGTTCTGCCACTCCAATCAGGTGGACCATGTCCCGGGGACGTTGAACCGATATCGGCCGCCGATCTTCCACGGGCTGGCCATCGGCTGTGAGCGGTGTCACGGTCCGGGCGAGCTGCACGTCCGGGCCCGGTCGGCCGGCGAGCCGGTGACCGGTGTGGATCACACCATTGTCAACCCGGCGAGGCTTGAACACTCGCTCCGCGAGGCGGTCTGCCAGCAATGCCACATCGAGGGGGAGCAGCGGGTGGTGGGCCGCGGCCGCGAGGAATTCGACTTCCGCCCGGGCCTCCCCCTCCATCCGTTCCTCATGGACTTCATGCACGGGGCGGATACCGGGGGCGAAGTCAAGTTCGTCAACTCGGTCGAGCAGATGACGGCCAGTCGGTGCTACGCCGACAGCCGGGAGCCGAATAAGCTCGGGTGCATTTCCTGCCACGACCCGCACCGGTACCCGACCGGGGCCGAGAAGGTCGCGCACTTCCGCGCCCGGTGCCTGAAGTGCCACACGGATCAGAGCTGTTCGCTGCCGGTCGCCACGCGACGGCAACAACAGACAGACGACAGCTGTGTCGCCTGCCACATGCCGGCCACCGGGTCGGAGGTGAACCACACGGCGATCACCGACCACCGCATCCCCCGCCGGCCGGGCAAGCCGACGCCGGTCGGGGCGACGCGGCGGTCGACACCCGGGCCGGGCGATCTGGTTCCGTTCCACCGGGCGCTGATCCCCCCCGGAGACCCGGAGGCGGACCGGAATTTCGGGCTGGCCGTCCTCGCGATGCTGGGCCGCGGGCCACCGGAGCATATCGCCCGGGTGTATGCCGAACAGGCCCTGCCGCTCCTCGACCGGGCCGTCCGGCGGGACAGGCTCGACTGGCCGGCGTGGGAGGCGCGGGGACTCGCCCTGTCGGTGCTCGGTCGGCGGGATGAGGCCGCGGCCGCCTACGAGACCGTCCTGGTCGCCCGGCCGGACGCGGAGACGGCCCTCCTCGGGGCCGGGACTGTGGCGCTGGCAATGAACAAGCCGGACGAGGCGCGCGGGTACTTCGAGCGAGCCGCCCGCATCAACCCGTGGGACCCGGAGTACTACCACGGGCTCGCCGTCGCCTCCTTCCGCCGAGGGGAGTGGGGCCGGGCGGCTAACGAGTGCCGGCAAGCCCTGCGGCTGGACCCCACCCGGACGGGAACCCGCAGCCTGCTCATTCAGAGTTACCTCTGGGACGGGCTGCGGGACCGGGCGACGGCCGAGTACCAGGTCCTCCGGCTCATGACCCCGGAGGACCGCCGGCCGAGACTGGCCGTCTGGTGGGACGAGGAAGTCGCGCGCGCCCGGCGCGGGTATTGAACCGGCCAATGACCTGGCGTCCGGTCATTTGCCATCTGCGAAACGTGGTCACTTCTTCGTGGTATAGCTCAACGACAAGAGGGCGAACGACGTGGCCAGCTCCGGCGCGCTCTCCAAAAACGCCCCGTTCTCGTTTGCCCAGCTCCCGTCTGCCTTCTGCCGTTTCTTGAGCGTCTCGAACAGCTCTTTCCGCCAGTCGTGCTTGACCCCCTTGGCGTCCTCAAACTCGTCCTCCCCGAGGGCGTCCATCGCCTTGGCGACCACGTGGTAGTAGTAGAACAGGCCGGCGTCCTTCTGGCCCGGGTTCTCGTCGAGCGTGTAGTGCCGCTTGACCCACCCGATCGCGGCCTTCACCCGCGGGTCCTCCTTCCCGACCCCGGCGTAGAGGAAGCTCTTCAACCCGGCGTAGGTCATCCCGCCCTCCGAGCGCAGCCCGCCCTCGGGAGTCCGCTTGTCGCTCTTCGGGTTGTCGGCGTCGAACGGGTTATAGACGAATCCACCCTTGTCGTCCTCGGTCGCCTTCTTGGCGTACTCGAGCTTGTTCGCCTCGCCGGGCTCGTTCTGGCACCGGCTCAGGAAGATGAGGGCGTTCTTGATCGCCGGGTCGTCCTTCGGCACCCCCGCGGCCAGCATGGCCTCGACGCTGAAGTGTGAGTTCGACGTGTCCGGCCGGGACTTGGCGTCGTAGCCAAACCCGCCGAACGGGAGCCCGGAGTCCGGGCCGCCCTGTTGAATGCTCTTGAGGAACCTGGTGGCGTTGGCGATGATCGAGTCGTACCGGCCCCCCTTGTTCGCCTCCTTGAGGGTGACCAGGGCAATGCTGGTCGTGTAGTTGGCGAGGATCTTGTTGTAGATCCCGCCGTCCTTCTGAACGCTTCCCTCCAGGGACTTGAGGGCCTTGGCGACGACCGGGTCGTCGGTCGGCTTGCCGAGGCGGAGCAGGGCGGCGGCGACTAGGGCCGTGGTCCCGGGCCCGCCCTTGACCGGCTCGAAGCTGCCGTCGGGCTTCTGGCGAGACTTGAGGAAGTCGTAAGCCTTGTCCACGGCGGCCTGGACTTCCTTCGGGTCGGCGCCGACCTTGGGCTGGGCGGCAACGGGGCCGGCGACCGCGAGGGCCGTGACGAGGAGCAGCACACGTCGCACGATGGGGTCCTCCTGTGAAGGTGGCGACCGGGTTGCAAACGGCGTTCCGCGGTCGTTGTACGCGGGGGAGCCGGGCCGTCCGTAACAGTCGGGTGATCGCGGCGTGACCAGCGAGCGCCG
>DATFWZ010000011.1:0-17225 GCA_035258765.1 Gemmataceae bacterium | reverse complement strand
CCGTGTTCATCGCCGTCGCCGGCCCGTGGTACGGGCTGGTCACGCTGGACACCCGGGGGGCGTGGCCGAAAGCGTTCCTGCTTCACGAGAACGCGGAGCGTTTCAGCACACCGGCCGACGGGCATCGAGGTGGTTTGTACTATCACGCCGCCTTGCTCCTGGTGCTGTTCGTGCCGTGGAGCGCCTTTCTCATCCCCACGTTTTGGGCCGCGGTCCGAGAGGCCCGTCGGCCTCGGGCGGGGGACGACACACAGTCGGCTGAGACAAATGGACCCGAAAAGTATCGCTTCATGCTTGCGTGGTTTGCAGTCTACCTCGTCGTGTTCTCGGTCGCGGCCACGAAGCTCCCGAATTACGTACTGCCCCTTTATCCGGCTCTGGCAATCCTGACCGGGCGGATGCTCGACCGCTGGCGGTTGGGTGTCACGACCTTTCCGCGCTGGGTCATGGGAATTGCTGTCGGCGGACTCGCTATAACCGGGATCGTGTTTTTTGTCGGATTGTTGTTCGTCGCGGGGAAGATTCCCTCGCCCATCGCTGTGAAGGGATTCCACGCGCTGCCGGCACTCGCTGACTACGCCCCCCTGGGGGCCATCCCGGCCTTCGCGTCAGTGCTGTTCGGATGGCTGATTTCCCAAGCTCGACGCGACGAGGCACTGACGGCATTCGCCGTTGGGGCGGTGGCGTTCCTGGCACTTCTGGCGGCCCTGCCAACCGTCGCGATGGACGAGTACAAGGCGCCGAAGTACTTGGCCGAAGTGGTCGGACTCCGGCAAACTGACAAGGACATCCGCATCGCGGCGATCGGCTGGTATCGGCACAGTACCGTGTTCTACGCCCGCCGCGAAGTGAGCAATCTGCACCACCCGACCGCTGTGGACCCGTTCCTGGCGCTGCCGCGGCCCGCCTACCTGATCGTCCCCGAACCGGCCTGGCCCGAGCTCTCGAAGTGGGTCACGGTGCCGACGCGCGTCGTCGGCCGGAGATATGACTTCTACTCCCGGCAAGACGTGCTCGTGATCGCCAACAAGCATGCGACCGGGGAATGACACCTGGGGCGGGTTTGGCGGGTCGTTACGCTGCCAATTGATTCCGACCTTCGTCGGGTGTTTCTCCGAGGTTCAAGCTGTCGCGGACAACGTAGGGCCGCTTGTCCTGGCTTTCGTAATAGGTCCGCATCATCACCTCGCCCAACAGCCCCATCGTGATCATCTGCATGCCGCACAGGCCGAGCATGACGCTCAAGTACAGGAGTGGGTTGCCGGTCATCCACTGGCCGCTGAGGTACTTCATCAGCACCGTCGTCGCGAGGCTGACGAACGCCAGGAAGAAGAACAGCAACCCCAGGCCGCCCATGAAGTGCATCGGCCGCGTGAGGTAGCCGGAGAAGAACTTGATGGTCAGCAGGTCGAGGAGGACGCGACCGGCGCGACCGACCCCGTACTTCGACTTCCCGGCCCGGCGCGGGTGATGGTCCACCGGGATCTGAGCGATCCGGGCCCCGAGGTTGCTCGCCAGGACCGGGACGAACCGGTGCATTTCCCCGTAAATTCGGAGGTTCCGAGCTAAGTCGCACTTAAGGACGCGCAAGGTGCAGCCGAAGTCGCGGAAGTGGACGCCGGTCACCTTCCGGATGAGCCGGTTGGCCAGGAGGCTTGGCACCTTGCGGATGAGCATCGAATCCTGACGCTTGACGCGCTCGCCGAGGACCATGTCATACCCCTCGTCAAGCTTGGCGACGAGGCGCGGGAGGTCGGCCGGGTCGTTTTGCAGATCACCGTCCATGGTGGCGACCAGTTCGCCAGCCGCGGCGTCGATCCCGGCCTGCATGGCGGCTGCCTGGCCGAAATTCCGCCGCAGCCGGATCACCTTCACGCGGCGATCGACGGCGGCCAGTCGCTTCAGCTCGTCGTGCGTCCCGTCCGTGCTGCCGTCGTCCACGAACACGAGCTCCCAGGCGAACGCATCGCGCAGCGCCTCCTTGACCTGGCGGTAGAGGGGCTCCACGTTCTCGCGCTCGTCCTTGACGGGCACGACGATGGACATGCTGCGCATGGCGAACGCCCAGCGTTGGTTACTTTCCCGGTGCGGCCGGGAGACGGGCTTCCCAGTCATAAGTGAGGGGCTCCGAGCCAAATTTTACGAAATCGAGATTCCGTTCCGACAAATCGACGTAAAGCTGGTATCGCCCGGGCACGTTCAAAGCCGGGGCCGGCAAGGCCAAGTCGATCGAGCCACCGGGCGGCACGGTCGCGTCGAAGAACCCGGCCCAGCCGTTGAAAGCGAGCTGTCCGTCCGGCCGCAGCACCACATACCAGGCGTGAACTCCGGCTCGGCTGCCCGACCGGAACTGCCACGGCTCGGCGCTGGAGTTGTATGCCCGGAGGTTGAAGACAATCGGCCGATCCGCGTCGTGGGCGGCCGGCGGGTCGAGCAATTCCAGTCGGGCCTGAGCCGCCCCGGCGACGTAAACTTCCGTGGCCCAATGACGGAAGTTCGCCGGTGTGTGACTCGCGCCGCGGTCCGCCAGGTAGCGCTCGTACAAGTCGAAGAACTCGTCCATCCACGCGGCCTCGAGCACCGGGAGGTGCCCGTACCGCGGGGAGCACTGGCGCCGGGCGGTTTCGAAAGTGGCGTCGGTGTAGAGAAGCAGGTACACACCGGTGGCGAGCCCGGTCCGGTCGGCGCCCTGTTGGCAGTGAATCAGGAGCGGGTGTTCGGAGTGGTCAAACACGTCGATGAGGCGTCGCACTTCCCCCGGAGACGGCAGTCGGTTTGCCGACGTCGTCACGTCCTCCTGGGAGACACCGAGCAACTGCGTGGCCCGGGCCTCGGCCGGGTACCAGTCCGCGAACGGGCGGCCGCGAAGGTTCACCACCGTCCGGACGTCATGCCCGCGGACGAACTGGTCGAGTTGGGCCGGGGTGAGTTGCGCCGTGCGATAGACGCGACCGGGAACAACGACATGTGTGTTCCGGTCCGTGACCATCCGCCCGATCTCGCCGAGACAGGCGGCCGCGGCGCCGAGCAGGCAACCCAGCGCGATCGCGCGCGCCAGGGAGCCGCGGGGGGAGCCTACGCTCTCAGGATTGGTGGCGTCGGATGGCATGGCCGTTCGCTGGGGCGCAAATGGCACTATGCCAGAAGTGTGGGATGTCGGCTAGGGCGCTTTCGAGCTCAGACTTCCTGCAGGCGCTCTTGCCACTGGTCCAGAAGTTTGCCGATGTCGCGGAAGCCGAAGTCGATGTTGGCGAGCTCGTGGCCGAGGTCGATGGCCTTCTGCAAATCGCCCGCGTCGGCCGAACCGAGGGCAAGCTGGAACAGGATCTCCTTGCGGCCCTCTTCCTCGTGCGGCGGGAGCTGGGCCAGCGCGTCCTCGAGGTTTCGCTGCGCCAGCCGCCAGTTGTTCCTCTTCTTGAAACACAGCCCGAGATGAAGGGCCGCCTTCCACATCAGCCGGGGCTCCTTGCGGGCCTGTTGGAGCTCGACGATGGCCTCGTCGATCTGATCGGCCTCAGCGAGCCGGATGCCGAGCTCCAGCCGGTATGACACGTCCTGGGGGAAGCGGTCGGCCCGGAGCCGGTACATCTCGATTTCGCGGGCGGTGATCTCTTTCAGCAGCTTGTTCCGGATCCGTCGGAGTTCCTCGGGCGTGTGCCGTGAGGAGCCCTCGTCGGCCTCGACCTTGGCCAGCTTCCGGTCGGCGATGGCCAGGTTGCGACGGAAGGTGTCCAGGTCCATCTCCATCAGTTCCAGGTTTAACCGGAAGTCGTTTCCGGTTGGCCCAAGCCCCTGTTCCAGGACAGCCCGGGCGCGGTCGTTCTGGTTGCCCCGACGGTAGACGGTGGCGAGTTGCAGGTACAGGTGGGCATCGGTCGGGTTGGTGTCGAGTCGGGCCAGGATCGGCGCGGCCTCCCGCGACACCCGGTCGTGTCGCTCCTGAGGGGCCAGCGCGGTGGCCGGGGCAGTCGGATCGGCGCCCTTCGCGACCGTCGGAGTGCCCAGCGCCTCCCGCTCTGCCGATGGGTCCTTGTACCCGCCGCGGGCGATGGTCTCGCTCGCCGCCAGGTCCTTCGCCTTGTGGGCCGCCTCCACGTCGTCCGGGGCCACTTCCTTGATCAGCTGCCAAAGGGCGATCGCGTGGGCGAAATTGCCGCGCTTCTCGAACAGCCGGGCGAGGGCCCGGTTCAAGGTGGCGTCCTTGGGGCTCTTCTGCCGGGCCTGATCGAGCATGAAGATGGCGTGGTCGATCAGGCCGAGTGCGTCGGCCGCTTCGGCCATGTCCATCTGGGCCCCGACGTCCCACGGGTTCTTCGACAGGATCACTTCGCCGTATTCGAGCACCTTCAGATAGTCGCGGGCCCGCTTGGCGGCTTTGAGCTTGGCCCGCGTACGGACGGTCGTGAGGGAGGCCAACCGGCTACCGCGGAGGTTGTCCTTGTATTTGGCCTTTTGCGTCCGGCGCAGGGTTTGGCGGAACAGGAAATTCCCCGGGTCGAGCTTGCAACAAGTCAGCAGGAGCTGGATCGCGTAATCGAAGTTGCCCGTGGCAATGACCTGGTTGGCGCGATCGAAGCGCTCGGCCGCGATGCGACGGGCTTCGGCAGTCACGGCGGGAAGCAGGTTCGGGTCGGAGGGAGCCATGGCGAACGAACCCCGGACGGCGTGTCCCGGCGGGTATCGGCGGGCAGCCTTTGACGGCTTAGCGGTTCTTTTTACCACAAACCGGGGCAGCCGCATATCAAATCCGCCCGGAATCGCGAGTTAGGTCGCTGCATGGAATGATGCGCCCGACAAGTCGTATCTCAACATAGAACGAAACCCTGCCCGACAGGCCGCGAAACTTTGGACCCGACCGCCCGGACCCGCGTCCTTCCGATCGACCCGCACGACCTGGACTCACAGATCGTCCGGGTCGCCGCCGAGGTGATCCGCCGCGGGGGACTGGTTGCGTTTCCGACAGAAACTGTCTACGGCCTGGGCGCGAATGCCCTCGACGAGGAGGCCGTCCGCGGCATCTTCGACGCCAAGGGCCGGCCGGCCGGCAACCCGTTGATCGTCCACGCGGTGGGCGAGGGCATGGTCCGCCAAGTTGTGGCAGATTGGCCCCCCCTGGCGCATTCGCTGGCGGAGCGCTTCTGGCCGGGTGCCATAACGCTCGTACTTCCGAAAGGTCCGGCAATTTCCGGAATTGTGACGGGGGGCGGCGATACGGTCGCGGTCCGCTGGCCCGGCCACCCGGTCGCCCAGGCCCTGATCCGGGAGACGGGATTGCCGATCGCCGCCCCGTCGGCCAATCGATCCTCTGAGTTGTCGCCGACCCTTGCCGAGCACGTCGAACGGAGCCTCGGCGGCCGGATTGACGTGATCCTCGATGGTGGGCCGACCGCCAATGGCATTGAATCGACCGTCCTCGATCTGACATCCGACCCACCGACGGTTTTACGCCCGGGGCCAATTTCCATTGCCGAATTGGAACGCGTCGTCGGCAAGGTCGGCCGAGGATCTGGCGGTTCGATCACGGGCCGGGCGCCCTCGCCGGGGATGCTTGCGCGACATTACGCGCCGCGGACCCCCATTGAGCTTTGCGCTGACAGTTCAGAACTCGATGACAGAATCCGTAAGGAATCGGGGTCCGGGCGACGGGTGGGCGTGATCGGGATTGGCAGTGACGGTGGCTCGGCGACAGAGTTCATTCGCATGCCGGCGGACCCCCAGGTCTATGGGGCCCGCCTTTACGCGGTCTTACACGATTTGGACGCCCGCGGCTTCGATTGCATCTTCGTTGAAATGCCCCCGGACACCGACGCCTGGGTGGCCATCCGGGACAGGCTGACGCGGGCCGGGAGCCCGCGTTAATTAGTCGGATTGCGGAACAAACCCGCGACTCCGCCAGAAGTACCACGTGGCCGCTGTCCGATACGGCCGCCACGGCTCGGCGAGTTCCACTAGGATCTTGGCCCTGGGCAACTCGGTCAGCCCGTAGATGTCGCGAACGCCCGCCCGGAACCCGAAGTCCGCGGTCGGCAGGACGTCCGGGCGGCCGAGGCAGAAGATCAGGAACATCTGCGCGGTCCACTCCCCGACACCGCGGATCGGCAGCAGTTTCTCGATCGCGTCCTCGTCCGACATCGCCCGCAACTTTCGCATCACGGACGGCTCACTGAGGAAGAATTCGCAGACGGACCGGAAGGACAGCACCTTGGAGCGCGACAGCCCCGCGGCCCGGAGGTCTTCGTCCGTGATCTCGGCAATCCGACCCGGCCGAAACCTGCCCCGGCCGCAAAGGGCCCGGACGCGCTTGTTGATGGACTCGGCCGCCTTGGTCGAAATCTGCTGCGAGATGATCGAGCTGGCGAGGATTTGGAACCCGTCCGGGTTGACCCGCAAGGTGCACGGGCCGACCCGGTTGACGAGCGACTTCAATCGCGGGTCGAGGCGCGACAGGTGCTTGCCGTGGTCGGTGAACGGGGCAGGTAGAAGTTTCGGCACGTCAGGCTTCCCGGCCGGCGCGGCGGACGCGCCGGACAACTTCGCGGAATTGGTAGTACACGAGAATCACGACCAATCCGACCCCACAAGCGATGATCCAGCGGAGTCGCTTCTGATAGTCGCGCTCCGCCCCGTCGCGTCGGGCCTGCTCTTCGTCGGCCTCGGCCTTGGCCTTCGCCGCCTGCGCCGACTCCGCAGCAGCCCTTTCGAGCGCGGCCGCCTCCGCGGCCGACTGGAGCACGCGCCGGTGCTCGATCACGATCGGGTTCGAGTACCCGAGGTCGAACGTGATCTTGTCGAGGATCTTCGCCGCGGTATCCACGTCCCCTTCCGCGTTGTAAAGCTCGCCCAAGAGCCACAAGAGCCGCGTGTCCTGCGGGTGCCAGAGGACGAGCTGTTGCACGACGGCGATCGCATCGGGCGGCAGCTTCTTTCGTTCGGCCGCCGCAATCCGCCCCGCCTCGTACCGGCCGTCCTCGCCGACGAACCGGACCGGCTCGGTCGGCCGCTTCGGGGGTACTGCCGAGGGGAAGATCACATCGAGCTCCTCGCGGAGGTCGGCCGGGCGACGGCCGGAGCTTTCTTCGGCACGGTGGTAGAGGAAGGGGAGATAGTATTCCGTTTCCACGCGGCGAAGCCATGTCAGTTGTGTCCTCGTCAACTTGGCAAACGATGTCGGGAAATCGGAATCCCGGACGGCCGTCCGTTCCAAGTCGTACGCCTCGCGCCACCCTCCGCGACCCGCGTGGGACCGGGCCAGGTGCGTGAACGCCAGGAACCCGCCGCGGCGCGGGTCGCGGGCCAGCGGCTGCAGGATGCCCAGCGCGTCGTCGTTGCGATTGAGGCGAATGAGGTCGGCGGTCAGGCCCGCGAGTTCCTCTGCGGAAAGAGAAGTCATCCCTTTCCCCTGCCGCTCCTGAACACGGGCCAGCGCCTCCGCGCGAGCCGGGTACGGCGGATCACCGGGATTCCTGGACAGCGTGGCGACTTCCCGGAGCTTTGCGAGGATCAGGTCGAACCCGCCGGCGTACTGAATCGGCCGGGCATAGCCGTCCGCGTCGATCTCGAAATTGAATGGCTCGGCCGGGTTGTAGACTCCCGCCCGGGCCGGCAAGGCGAAGGCGACGAGAACAGCAAGCACGACAACGGGCCTCACGCGCTCGCCTCCGGCGGGTCAACCCGGATTCGCCTCGAACACGCACGTCACGGTCGTGGTGATCCCGCCGCGGGGCGTGAACGCACCGACGACCTTGCACCGGCGGGGGGAACATGCGCGGACGAAATCGTCGAGCAGCCGATTCGTCACGTCCTCGTAGAAGATCCCGCGATTGCGGAACGACTGCAGGTAGAGTTTGAGCGCCTTCAGCTCCACGCACAGGCGGTCGGGGGTGTACGTGAACGAAATTGTTCCGAAGTCCGGCTGGCCCGTCTTGGGGCAGATGCTCGTGAACTCGGGACAGATAATTTCGATGGTGTAATCCCGGCCCGGGGCGGGGTTCGGGAAGGTTTCCAGGTCGCCGGTCGGGACGGACGGTTCGGGCATGGCTCCTCTACTCGCGGGGCGCGGCTCCTGATTTGATAGCAGTGCCTCGACGACACCGCCAGACCGCCGGGAGGACGCCGTGAAGAAGGCCGTAGTGTTATTGAGCGGGGGATTGGACAGCACAACCACGCTGGCCGTGGCGCGGTCGCAGGGCTTCGCGGCGTACGCACTGAGCGTCGATTACGGCCAGCGACACCGCGTCGAACTCGAACGGGCCGAGCGGATTGCCAAAGCCCTCGGGGCGGTCGAACACCGGACGGTCCGGCTCGACTTGCGGGCGATTGGCGGGTCGGCGTTGACTGGCGCGATCGACGTCCCGAAGGGGCGATCGGCGGAAGAAATGGGCACCGGGATCCCCGTCACCTACGTCCCGGCCCGGAACACGATCCTGCTCGGGCTGGCGTTGGGGTACGCCGAGACTCTCGGCGCATTCGACATTTTCATCGGTGCCAACGTGCTCGATTACTCCGGCTACCCGGATTGCCGGCCGGAGTTCCTCGCCGCATTCGAGAGCCTCGCGAACCTGGCGACAAAGGCGGGCGTCGAACAGAGTGGCCGTTTCCGCGTCCACGCTCCGCTCCTGAAGTTGACGAAGGCCGAAATCATCCGCGAGGGGATCAAATTGGGCGTCGATTACGCGCCGACGCTGAGTTGCTACGACCCTGACCAGGAGGGCCGAGCGTGTGGGAGCTGCGACTCGTGTCTGTTGCGGATGAAGGGATTCGAGGAGGCGGGGGTGCCGGATCCTACCGCATATAGATAGCCGCTTGCGGCTTAACACGTCGCCAAGCCGCAAGCGGCAAATCCTCACTTATCCTTCCCGTCCTTGAAGATCTTGTGCAGATCATCGTCGAGCGTGGCCGCCTGGGCAGTTCGGCTCGCGACCTTGCCGTCCGGGGCGACGACAAACATGACCGGGAGTGCCGTGATACCGTAGCGCACCGCCAGCGGGCTCTCCAGGCCGCCGGGCATGTGCAGGTGCGTCCCGCCGACCCCGTTCGCCTTCAAGAAGGCCGTGGCCTCTTCCGGCTTGTTGTCCAGGTTCACGCCGACCAGTTCGACCTTTCCGGTAGCTTCCTTCATGGCTGATTTGATCTTGTTGAAGTCGGCGACCGCGGCGTCGTTCCAGCTGGCCCAGTAGTAGACAACGACCGCCTTGCCCCGGAGGGTCTTCACGTCGAATGCCCCCCCGCCTCCAAGTGCCGGGGCGGAAAGGTCGAGGTCGTTCCCCTCCAGGGACAGCCGGTCCTGACTTCCCTGCGCCCGCTTCGCGAGCGGGTGAGTCGGGTGATTCTTCGCCAGCCGGGCGTAGGCCGCCTTGGCCTCAGCGTCGAACTTGGGGCCGAGGAACTCGTTCACAAGGCCAATCTGCATGAGGGCGTCCGGAACGTCTTCGGCGGTCGGGTAGTCAGCGACAAACTTGCTGAGCTTTTCCTTCCATCCTTCCTGAATCTTCGTCAGTTTCTCGGTGTCGCGACCGACCGTGCCGAGCTTTTGCGTGTAGTCGCTGCTCATCTCCCGGAAAATCACGTACGCGAGGAGATTCACACCGGCCGGGTCCTTGGCGAGTGCCTTTCGCCACTCGCCGAGCCGGTCCATCGCCGACTTGTCGCCGAGCTGAGCCGCGGTCGCGTAACAATCGGCCACCTGACGGACCCAGACGTCCCGCTTCGCGCGCTCCTCGGGCTTCGTAAACAGGGCGGTGATGTCCTCCAGGATCCGGGCCCGCTTCAGATTGAACGCCTTGGTCGCTTCCGGGGTCGTGGACGCGGATCCGTCATCGTCGAGTTTGCGGAGCGCCTCGATGTGCTTCGCGCCCCCTTCTGGAATTGCAATCCCGGCAGGCTCCGGGCCCGTTTGCGCGCCCCCGTCCGCTACCTGCATACCGGCCGTGGGTGCCTGGACGATCCGCCACGCCTTGCCGACCTGGATCATTTCGCCAGTCTGTAGCCAGTTGTGCTTGGCGTCTTTCCCGTCCGCTTCCTGGTACAGGATCGTCCCATGACGGTACCGCACGTAATCGGCCTTGGCTCCCAGCGCGTCGGCCGGGGTCGTCTGCGGCGCCTTCGTCTCCAAGTGGACCCAGATCGCTTGCGGCGACAACTTGGCCAGGTCCTGACAGGTCTTCTTGAATTGCTCGGCGGCCTGAGCGACCTTGCCTTGAATGCGAGTCACTTCGTCCTTCGGTAGGCCAAGGGTGTCCAGGTCGGCGCGGGTGACCATCAACGCCTCCAGCCGCCTAAAGTCCTTGGTCGCGATCGCGGCCAGGATTTCCTGGCTCACCTCTTCCGGCGAGATCACCAGCCAGCTGTCGATCTTGCCGTCCTCGTTCATGTCGAGAGCCCATTTGCTCCCGTTCGGGCCGACCCAGCGGTATTGGTCAATCTTTCCGTTCCCGTTGGCGTCGATGTCGCGGTAGACTTCCTCGCCGTCCTTGTAGTAGGCGTACTCGTTGACCCCGCCGCCGCCGGTCGTGTCGTGGAACTTCCGGAGCACCTTGCCCTGCCCGTCCTTGAGCACCCAGGCGGTCGCCTGCTTGCCGTTCGGCAAGTCACGGACCTTTTCCAGCTCGACGGTGCATGCGGCCCGGTCGGCCTTGGCCGGCGTCGAAATGTCGATACCCGGCTGCGTCGGCGTGTACCCGAGGAAGGTCTCAACGGTCGGGGGCGGGGCGGCGTCGAGCGGTCGCACGAGCGCCGCGACCAGCACGACGGCGGCCACCAGGCGGGGCCCGAAGCGGAACTCGGCCATGCCATGTCTCCCGTTGTCGGCGGAGTGCCCCGACGCGCCCGGGGCAGTGAATTGATTCCTTCCTCCAAATGATCGGCCGTTTGCGCCGCCCCGGTTCAGGTAACCGATTCCCAGGGGCCCGGACTCGCCCCATACAACCGCGAGATCCGGCCCAACTCCCCCGCCGTCCGGCCGACGAGTTCCGCACCGCGAAGTGCCGGCCCTTGCGCGGGTTACCTAGCTTGACGCGTTCGGGGCGCCAGTTATAATTCCCCCCACACTCACGGATTGGGTGTGGTGGTCGCGCCCGCGCCACGGCATCGTTCGGCGGCGACGCACGTTGAAAGGATTCGATTTCTCCCCTGCGTCCGCCGGCCGGGTCCCTCCGGCATCCGATCGGTGCTCCGCTACTACCGTCCTTGGCCGGTCTCACCCGCTTTATCGATTCACGGACGTCCGACGCGTGTGGCCGGCGCCGCGCGTGTCCGACCCGCCGCGTACCGGGTGAGCCCTTCCTTCAGGTGCCCGCGTGACCGATGACCGGGTCACACTGACGAGGCAGGTGAAGGAGGCCAGCGACATCGTCGCTGTGGTCGGCTCGTACTTGTCGCTTCAGCCGGCCGGCGGCGTCTTCAAGGCGATCTGCCCGTTCCACAAAGACACCCGCCCGTCCCTCCAGGTGGACCCGCGCTGGCAGAACTTCCGCTGTTGGTCGTGCGGCAAGAAGGGGGACGTCTTCACGTTCGTCTCCGAGTTCGAGAGAGTCAGCTTTCTCGAAGCCCGCGAGATTCTCGCCCGACGCGCCGGCATAAATCTGCAGGGCAACACGACCGAGAACGCCAAGCGCGTCAAGCTTCTCGACGCGATGAAGTGGGCCGACGAGCAGTACCGGAAGTGCCTGTTGGAGGCCGAGCTCGGCGAGCGTGCCCGCGTCTACCTCGGCGAGCGAAAGCTCAGCGGGGCGACGGTCCGGTCGTTCGGGCTCGGGTGCGCTCCGGCGTCGGGTGAATGGCTGGTCCGGGCGGCCCAATTGGCGCGCTTGGATCTGGGCATTCTGCGGGAAGTGGGACTTGTCGGGGAGCGTGGCGAGGGGGCGGGCTGCTACGACCGGTTCCGCGACCGGGTCATGTTCCCGATCCGCGACGTGCGGGGGCAGACCGTCGGATTCGGGGGCAGAATTCTGCCCGACTCCCCTTACGCCGACCGGGGCCCCAAGTACTATAATTCATCGGAAACCCCCCTGTTCTTAAAGAAAGAACTGCTTTACGGACTCGACTCCGCCCGACACGCAGGTGCGACAGAAGGGTATCTCGCGGTCGTTGAAGGGTATACGGACGTCATGATGGCCCACCAGTGCGGGGTCACCCATGTCGTCGCAACGATGGGCACGGCGTTGAACGAGGCCCACGTCCGGCACCTGCGCCGGTTCGTGCCGCGAGTGGTCCTCGTATTCGACGCCGACGC
Source organism: Gemmataceae bacterium (assembly GCA_035258765.1). GTDB lineage: Bacteria > Planctomycetota > Planctomycetia > Gemmatales > Gemmataceae > SIAJ01. The sequence continues at coordinate 4,996 of DATFWZ010000011.1, read as the reverse complement.
CGGCGGGCTGACCGGCGTGGACCGGGCGGTGGAGTTGTTTGTCGGGTGCGATGTGGAACTCGCCATCGCGACCCTTCCGGAAGGATCGGACCCATGTGACCTGCTCGCGGCCCAGGGGGCAGACCCGTTCCGCAGGGCACTCACCGGGGCCGTGAACGCGCTCGATTTCAAACTCAATCAGCTGCTGACGGAGGCCGGGAACAGCTTGGAGGGGACGAAGCGGGTCGTGGATGCGATCCTTTCGGTCATGGCCCTCGCCCCGCAGTTGCCAGGACAGGACGGGCAGGTCAGGCAGGAGCTATTAATTACACGGGTGGCTCACCGGCTCGGGTTGCGGCAGGAGACGGTGTGGGCGCGGTACGGGGAGCTGCGGGCGGCCCGGCAGCGCGACGCGACTCGAACCCCGCCGGTCGCCGCAGAGGCACCTGCCAACCGGGCTCGCCCAGCGAAGACCGTAGAAAAGGAGCTACTACAAATACTCCTGGCCGAGCCCGGGCTTGTCGCCGAAGCCTATGCGACGATTCGGCCGGAGGAAGTCGAGCACCCGGGGTTGCAGCAGCTCCTCGCGGGCCTGTACCGGCTCTGGGAGCAAGGCCAGCCGCCCGACCTCGACGGGCTGCGGGCCGAGATCGCAAACGCCGCCCTGATCGAATGGGCAATGGACAACCAGGAAGTCGGCCGCAATGCCCCCGAGCGTCGCGGCTGGTTTCAAAGTGTGGTGGAGCGGTTCCGGACGGACCGCGTCGGATTACAGCGGCAGCAGCTCATGGACCGGCTGCGGACCGCCGCGACCGAAGACGAGCGGCAGCGCTTGTTGCGGCAGATTCAGGACCTGAGCAAAGGGCCCGCCCCCCAGTCGGGCGGCCCCTCGCCCTGACCCCCGTCGGCGTCGCCTGACGGACAACCGACGGAAGGCGAACGGATTTCGCCAGTGAGGAGGAATGGAATGGACTTGAAACTCGACGACACCCTCAAGTCGCTGATCGACCTGGGGAAGCGGAGCGGCTACCTGACCTGGGACCAGGTCAACGCCCAGATCCCGCCCGACACCGTCGAGCCCGAGCGCCTGGATCAGATCCTCGAATTGCTGGACCAGCACGGGATCAGCATCATCGAGGAGGAACAGGCCGAAGACCGGGCCGCCCGCACCGCCCAGGAAGCGCCGGACGACGACCCCCTCCGCGACGCGGAGGTCGCGTTTACCGACGACGGCGACGGCAAGCACACCGATGACCCGGTCCGCATGTACCTGACCCAGATGGGGGAGATTCCCCTCCTGGACCGCAAAAAAGAAATCTCGCTGGCCAAGAAGATCGAGATCACCCGGCGATGGTTCCGGCGGAAGGTGCTCGAGTGCGACTTCGCCCTCCGGGCCGTGGTGGACATCCTGAACCGGGTCCACAAGGAAGAACTCCCCTTCGACCGGACGATCAAGATCTCGCAGACCGAGAAGCTCGAGAAGGACATGATCCTGAAGCGGATGCCGCACAATCTGCGGACCGTCGAGCCGCTGATGGACCAGAACGTCCAGGACTTCGAGCGCCTGGTTGACCCGAACACCCCGGAGGCGGACAAGGCCGAGCTCCGCCGGCGGCTCAAGCTTCGCCGCAAGAAGGCCGTCACTCTGGTCGAGGAGCTGAGCGTCCGGACCCAGAAGATCCAGCCGCTCATGAAGAAGATGGAGCAGATCTCCGTCCGGATGACGGAGATCGAGCAGCAGCTCGAGAAGCTCAAGGGCTGCCGGGGCGCCAAGGAGAAGGAGGACCGGGCCAACCTCGACCACGAGCTCGAAGACCTGATGCGGCTTACCCTCGAGGAACCGAGCAGCCTGCGCAAGCGCGTCGGCATCATGAACTCCCGCTTCGAGGAGTACGAGCAGGCGAAGCGCGAGCTCTCCGGCGGCAACCTGCGGCTGGTCGTCTCGATCGCGAAGAAGTACCCCAACCGCGGCCTGAGCTTCCTCGACCTGATCCAGGAGGGGAACACGGGCCTGATGCGGGCCGTGGACAAGTACGAGTACCAGCGCGGGTACAAGTTCAGCACCTACGCGACCTGGTGGATCCGCCAGGCGATCACGCGGGCCATTGCCGACCAGGCCCGAACGATCCGCATCCCGGTCCACATGATCGAGACCATGTCCAAGCTGCGGAACGTGACCAAGAAGCTGGTCCAGCAGCTCGGGCGGGAGCCGACGGTCGAGGAGATGGCCACCGCGGCCGAGACCAGCATCGAGGAGGCCAAGCGCGTCCTCAAGATCAGCCGGCACCCGATCAGCCTCGACCGACCGGTCGGGGAGAGCGAGGACAGCTACTTCGGCGACTTCATCGAGGACGACACGGTCGAGTCGCCCGTAAGCGCCGCGACCAACGAGATGCTCAAGGACAAGATCGAGCAGGTGCTCAAGACTTTGACCTACCGCGAGCGCGAGATCATCAAGCTGCGATACGGGCTCGGCGACGGGTACACGTACACGCTCGAGGAGGTCGGCCGGATCTTCAAGGTCACTCGCGAGCGGGTCCGGCAGATCGAGGCCAAGGCCGTCCGGAAGCTGCAACACCCGGTGCGCAGCCGGCAGCTGGAGGGCTTCCTGGACGGAAGTAAGAAGCCGGTCTAAGACGACGCGCGGCGGCCTTCGGGCCGCCGCGAGTGTTTTCGGGGTCTTTCACTCCCTTTCCCCATAGGGAAGGGGCCGGGGGTTAGGTCAAAGCCTGTCGCGGCTACCGCTCCTAACCTAATCCCCGGACCCCCTTCCCTAAGAGGGAAGGGGGAACTGGACGGGACGACTTCCATGCTCAGCCCCCTACTCCGCGAACTCCACCGGCTCCGCAAGCACATCCGCGATGCCCAGGCCGAGATCGACCGCGGGCCCCGCGTCCTCAAAGCGCATCAGACCAAGCTCGCCGCCCAGGACAAGATGGTCGCAGATGCGAAGGAGGAGTTGAAGAAGCGGAAGGCCGGCATCCTCGCGGGCGAGAGCCAGATCAAATCGCTTCATCAGGCCCTCAACAAGCACGAGAAACAGCTCGACGGCCTGACCGCCCCGCGCGAGATTGAGGCCAAGCAGCACGACATCGCCAACACCAAGGAACTGATCGCCAGGCAGGAGGATGAGTTGCTCACCGCTATGGCGGACGTCGAGGAGCGAACTGCGAAGCTGCCCGAGATCGAGGCCGGACTCGCGAAGGCGAAATCGGACTTCGCGGTCTACGAGAAGGACGCGGCCGAGCGCATCGTCCGCCTCAAGGAAGCCGTCGCCGACGCGACCAAGGCCCTAGCCGCGGAGGAGGCGAAGATCCCGCCGTCGATCCGGTCGCAATACGACCGGCTGATCAAAGCCCACGGAGCCGATGCCCTGGCAGCGGTCGAGAACCAATCGTGTTCGTATTGCCGCGTCGGCATCACCGCCCAAAACTACGCCGACCTGCAGACCGGCATCTTCATCTGCTGTCGCAACTGTGGCCGGGCACTCTACCTGCCGGCGTGACTCACCAGCACCAAATCCCGGGTCGGCGTTCGGGATTGGGCAAGGCGGAGCCCGACGCGCGAAGTGAGGGCGACGCCTCCCGAGGCCACTACGACGAAGTCGGGTGTGAGCTAAACGTCCATTTCTCGACCTTCGCGGACGGACCGGGTCAACGCGTCGAGGACTTTCAACGTCTTGACCGCCTCGTCCGGACCGGGGCTCGGATCGCGATCGGCCCAGAGCGCCTGGGCGAAGTCGTCCAGCATGTGGACCATCTGGTCTTCGCCCTCGATGGCGTGTTGCACCGGCGGCTCGCCGTTCAATTCCACCTCCCACGTAGCCTTCAGTCGCGGCAGCCACATTTCCGGCACGCGGACAATGCCTTTCGTGCCCGTGATCTCAAGCCAGCCGCGAAATGGCAGCGTGAAGCCGCAGTCGAACGACGCGGTTCGCCCGTCCGCGAATAGAAGTTGTCCCGTCATCTCGACGTCTACGCCGTTCACGTGCCTCGCTCGGGCGAACGCTTTCACCGGCTCGGCGGCGAGGGCCCACCGGATGCCCAACACCGGGTAGCAGCCGACGTCGAGCAGGCTGCCGCCGCCCAGGGCCGGCTGGAGTCGGATGTTGCCTGCGGACAGCGGCTCCATCTTGAACGTAAACGCCCCGGACACCCGGCAGACCTCGCCGATGACGCCGTCGTCGAGCATTTGCCGGATCCGATGCGTCCGCGGGTGATGCGGCCACATGAACCCGTCCATGAGGCGCACGCCGGCCGCCCGACAGTAGTTGACCACGTCGGCCGCCTCAGCCGCGGTCGGGCAAAGAGGCTTTTCACACAAGACGTGCTTGCCCGCCTCGGCAGACCGCCGCGTCCAGTCCGCGTGGAGCGAGTTGGGTAGCGGTATGTAAACGGCATCGACCTTCGGGTCGGCGAGCAACTCCTCGTACGACCCGTAGGCCGTCTCGAAACCGAATTCGCGGGCCGCGGCCCGCGACCGCTCGATTGATCGCGACGAAATGGCCTGGAGTTTCACTGTCTTCGACGCGTGGAACGCCGGCTTCAGGCGGTTGTTGATCCTGGCGACGCCCAGGACGCCCCAGCGGAGCTGTCTGCCGGCCACGCTCATACGATGACCCCGAGATGAGTGCCAACCCCGAACCCGCGCGACACCACCGTATTCGCCTCCGCGGACCGTGGTCGGTGGAGGTCTACGAGGCGCGATCGGCGGGCGAGTTCCCAGCAACGCGGATGCCCGTCCCGTGTACACTGCGCGACGGCGGATGGCCGGGATTCGGCGGCAAGGTGTTTTTTTATCGTCGGTTCGGGCGCCCAAGCAACCTGTCGCCGGACGAATCGGTGTGGCTGGTCTTCGATCGCATCATCGACCAAGCCTGGATCAACCTGAATGACTGCTATGTCGGCGAAGTGGAGGGATCCGGGTCATTTGATGTCACTGCGCGACTGGACAATCATAACCGACTCTTTGTCGTCGTAGAAACGGCTGACGACTCCGGGGGCATCGTTGGCGAGGT
>DATFWZ010000010.1:0-5120 GCA_035258765.1 Gemmataceae bacterium | reverse complement strand
TTGTGGTTGACCGGCGGCGACGGCCCAGCATCCGCCCAAGTGTCTAGAACGCTCGAGTGGGGGGAACGGCATCGCCGTCCCCCCGCCTCCATTTACCGCGTACCTGCACCCGATGACTCGCGACGACCCGCCCCAGTCCGGGTCCACCCTCCCGTACCTACGCTGGATCGCTCTCGCCGCACTACTCTTGGCCGAGGTCTTCGGACTGACCCTCCAGTTCGATGCCTACTGGACTCGGGTGGACGACCACGGGTGGCCTGGGCGGCTCATCTTTCGTTCCCCCCAACTGCTCAAAATCGGCCTCGTTACGGGCGTGGTGACCGTGGTGCTCGCCGCGTGGTTGCTCCGCGGCGAGCTGCACCGGGGGGCGCCGGAAATGGGTTCCCGGCGCTCAGTCGCGCTCTGGCTCGCCGGCCATCTCGCGTCGTTCGCGCTGTTCGCCCGTCTTACGGTAGCGGTCGTGGGGGAGGACACCCGCGGGGTCATCCTCGCCTCGGCGCCAGTGCTCGCGTGGTTCGCGACCGGCTTGCTCACGATTATCCTGTGGGCCGCGGCCGCCATCCCGCCGCGCCTCTGGCCGCGCTTGGTCCGAATTGGCTGGGCCGTCCTGCTGATCGGTGTGGGCGTCGGGTGCGCGGCCGAAGTCGCGGGCCAGCTCGTCCAGCTCGGGTGGGACGTGCTGGCGCGGCCGACGTTGTGGACGTCCTACTATCTGCTCCGCCCGTTCGCGGCCGACGCCGCATGTGACCCCGAGACGATGACGCTGGGCGCCGGGCAGTTTCGTGTGGCGGTCATGCCGGCGTGCTCCGGGTACGAGGGGATGGGGCTGATCACGGTGTACCTGGCGGGGTATTTGTGGTTGTTCCGACGGGAGATGCGCTTCCCCCGGGCCCTGATCCTGTGGCCGCTCGGGCTGGCCGCGGTCTGGTTGGTCAACGCGGTCCGGCTCGCCGCGCTCGTCCTGATCGGCGCCCGGGTGTCGCCGGAGTTGGCACTGGGCGGTTTCCACTCGCAGGCCGGGTGGCTGGGCTTCAACGCGGTCGCGCTGGGCCTCGTGTTCGTGGCCCACCGGTCGCGACGGCTGACCGCCGGGCCGGAGTCGGTCGCGCCCGCGGGCGGCGGTGCGACGGCCGCCTACCTCGCGCCGCTCCTCGTGGCCGTGGCCGCGCAGATGCTGACCACGGCGCTCGTCACCGACCCGACAGTCCTTTACCCCGTCCGCGTCGCCGCGACCGTCGCTGCCCTCTGGTACTTCTGGCCGCGCTACGAGAGCCTCCGGTCCAGTCGGTCCGGGCAGTCGGCCGCCCTGGCACTGGTGACGGGGGTCATCGTCTACCTCCTGTGGGCGGCATTCGGCCCATCGGGTTCCTCGGCCGATGCGCCGGACCCCCGGGCGGAGCTCGCGGACTTGGAGCCCTGGGCCGTTGCGCTCTGGTATGGGTTCAAGGTGGTGGGGTTCGTGGTCGTGACACCGATTGCGGAGGAGCTGGCGTTTCGCGGCTATCTGATGCGCCGGTTGATTGCGGCCGACTTCGAACAAGTGCCTGTCGGTCGATTCTCGTGGCTGTCGTTTCTCATCTCGTCCGGCCTGTTTGGCCTACTGCACGGGCACTGGGTGGCCGGCACGGCAGCGGGTATGGCCTACGCGGCAGTTGCTTGCCGGACCGGCCGGCTTCGGGACGCGATCCTGGCGCACGCAACGACAAACGCCCTGCTGGCAGCGACGGCGCAACTCACCGGCGATATGCGCTGGTGGACGTAGCCAACCCGACCGACGAAAACGCCTCGAATGATTGTGCGCAACGACTCTTCGCTAGCCTCTAGCGTGCGCGATTGGGTCGGGGTATCCTTATAACTCACGGCATATCATTGGGGCCCGCATGAGGTACGCGCCGATGACCCCGCGCATCGCAGTCGCATCCGCCGTTCTCCTGGCGATGGCCGGCGTCGCGGCCGCCGACCCGCCGAAGGGCGCCAAGGAAATCAAGGACCCGATCCAACTGGCGATCAAGGGCGGTCAGACGTACCTGCGCAACGCGTTCCGAGCGGGCGTCGGCGGGGCCGGGGTGGGGCGCGACGGCACTCCGGAAGGGCCGGTCTTTGCCCCGTTTGCCGGCGGGGGGCATCAGACTGGAATCGCGTCGTTGGCCGGGCTGGCGCTCCTGGAGAGCGGGGTTCCGGCGTCCGACTCGTTGATCATGGAAATCGCCCGGGGCGTCCGCGACGCGGCCCTGCGGGTCCCCGACACGTATGACTTGTCGCTGATGATCATGTTCTTCGACCGGCTCGGATTGAAGTCCGACGAGCCCCTGATCCAATTCCTCACGCTCCGCCTGTTGAGCGGGCAGTGCGCCGATGGCACCTGGTCGTACACCTGCGACGGCATCCGGCTCGACCCGGTCGAAGAGCGGCGGCTCGCGAGCGAGCTGATCCGGGAGCCCCGGCGCACCCCGGACGGGCCCGGGCCGGAACCGAAAAAGAAGGGACTGAAGCCCCGGGACGACATCGACTTCGGCGAACCGAAGAAAGAGCCCCCCAAACCCAAGGAGGAGCCGAAGGAGGCCGCGAAGCCGAAGCCCGAGCCGAAAAAAAGCCTACACCCGGCGCTGGAGAAATACGTCAAGGTGACTCCGGTACCAGGGCAGATTCCCGGCGGGTTCCCGATCCCCGGCGGGTCTGTCCGGGCGGCGTCGGGGGACCACTCGAACACGCAATTCGCGACGGTCGGCCTGTGGTGCGGCCGCCGGCACGCGGTCGACGTTGCCGACGCCCTCGCGGTGCTGGACAAGCACTACCGCGGTGCCCAGGGGCCCGACGGCGGTTGGACGTACACCGGGTCCGGCGGAATGTCCGGCGCGGCCATGACGTGTGCCGGCCTCATGGGTCTCGCCATGGGGTTCGGGGCGAAGAACCTGGACTCCGAAGGCGGTCTACGGGCCACCGCCCACGAGGAGTTCGCCAAGGACAGGTCGGTCTCCGACGGACTGAAGTTCCTCGGCAACATCCTGGCCGCCGGGCCGGCAGGCAACATGCCCGGGGGGGCCTTGCTCCCCGGCGCGACAAACGGGATCAACTACTACTTCATGTGGTCGCTCGAGCGGGTGGCCATGGTGTACGGCGTGACCACGATCGGCAAGGTGGACTGGTACGAGTGGGGGGCAAAGGCCATCGTGGCGAGCCAAAATCGCGACGGGTCGTGGCACGCCAACGATTTCCATAGCGGCTCGCCCGAGGTCGCCACGTCGTTCGCCCTACTATTCCTGTGCCGTGCCAACCTGGCCGACGACCTGTCCAACAGCCTCAAGGGGAAGGTGAAGGACCCGGGCACCTCACGCTTGATCGGCGGCGGCGACCTGTCCAAGATCATCGGCGGGTCCGGCTCGTCGGGCAGCAAACGCGCCGACCCGGGGGCGTCCGCTCCCCGGCCCAAAGTGGACGTGCCGACGCCGCCCCCGAGCGTCGCCGAAGGGGACAGGGCGGGAAAGCTGGCCAACGCCCTGGTCGCGGCCACGGGGGCCGAGCGGGACGAGTTGCTCCGGGTGTACCGCGAGTCGAAGGGCGGCGAGTACACGGACGCGCTGGCCCGCGCGGCGGGCAAATTGTCCGGCGACGGACAGGCCAAGGTGCGCGACGCCCTCGCCGCCCGACTCGCGCGGATGAACGCTGCCACCCTGATTGACCTGATGAACGACCGCGACCGCGAGCTCCGCCGCGGCGCGGCCCTCGCGGCTGGTACCAAGCCGAAGGAGCGGATCGCGGAGTTCGCCGACGCCTTGATCCGGCGGATCGCGGACGACGAATCGATCGTCGTGCAGGCGGCCCGGGCGTCGCTCAAGGCGCTCTCGGGAGAGGACTTTGGGCCCGAGGCCGGGTCCCCGCCCACCGACCGCGGCAAGGCCCTCGTCGCCTGGAAGAAGTGGTGGGAAGGACAACGGAAATAGGGTGCCGCACACAGTTCGACGCGCTTGGGCCGATGCATCCAGAGCGCCGCTTCAGCGCGGGAGTTTGCAGCTGCACTAGATTCGCCCGAAGGGTGTAAGTTCGTTCATTCCGACCGGTTACGCTGGTCGCGTCCGCGCCTGGTCGTCTATTCCTCTTGCCATTTCGAAATCCTGACTCCGCCGGGACAATAATCCGCGACCGCGTGCTAGACTCTGGGCAAGTCCCCTAAACCGTGCGGGCGGTGACCCGCGCGCCTCCGCCTCACGCCGCGAAAATCAGTTGCCGGCATAATCTGGTTTTGAAAAGATAGAAGTCCCGTTTGCCGACCCGTTCGAACAGGGAGCGATCGCCGCATGTCCCACAACGACCCACACAAACCCGACGATTCGTCCCCGACGGTGCCGGTCCCGCCGCTCGCGGAGGCGGCTGACTCGGGCATGAACCTCGGGGCCGGAATGGACCCAAATTCCGGTCCGGGGAGTGACTCCAGCCTCCGGCTCGACGAGAACCCCCCGGCGACCGTCGGCAGCGCGGTAGACCTGGGCGGCTTCCAGGCCCCGTCCGCCGGCTCGGAGTCGATCCCGTTGGCCAACCTCCCTGACGGCACCAACCCGCCGAGTGCCCAGTCGCTTACGTCTTGGACTGACGTCATCCGCCGCCAGCGGGCGGCCATGGAGGCGGGGGGCAGCGCGTCCGGGATTCAGCCGCCGGTCCAGATGGACGCCCCGTCCGATAAGGACCTGCTGGTCAAACTGGCCGAAGTGCCCGCCAGGGGGGAAGCGCCGTCGAGCGCACTCTTCGCCAAGACCGCCGACACGTCAGAGATTCCCGAAGGGCAACTCCCCGTCTATCCCCCGCCGCCGGAGGCAGCGGCGGCCGAACGGCCGAGCGCCGCGGAGATTGACCTCGGACGCCTGTACCCGAGCCCGGGCGGGTCGAATGTCGAAGGTTCGGAAGTCGGGTTCGACATTCTCTATCCGCCGTCCGACGCCGGCGGGGCGATGCCGTTGCCGCCGGCCATTGACCTGCCGCCGCTGTCCGCGTCCGAGTTCGACCGGGTGATGACCGGACCGCGCGCCCGCGAGTACCCGGGCGAGGACGACGACTCCATCCCGTTCGCCACGGATGTCGGCCCCGGGGCGTCGAGCGTCCCGATCGGCGAGGCGGTGCCATTCACG
>DATFWZ010000009.1:0-8346 GCA_035258765.1 Gemmataceae bacterium | reverse complement strand
CGGATGTGGACGACCGCGAACCGACGCGGGTACGTGGCGAGTTGGGAAGTCCGCGACGACGACACACTTTGGCTAACTGGTTTGCAAACCCGCCTCGACGAGACCGCCGACCCGGGTTTGCGCGCAGTATTCCCCGATGCGGCCGGACCGCTGGAAGCGACCTGGGTGAAGCAGCGCCTGCAGGTGACGGAAGGGGAACAGTTGCGCTACGTCCACATGGGAAGCGACTCGCAGTATGCCCGCGAATTGCAGCTGTATGTTTGGGCCGGCCGGCTCATGGGCTTCGACGAGATCGACACCCGGACCCGTCAATGGGTGGGCGGCTCACTGACCGCGCACCTGGAAGGGGTCTTCGGTGCCGACGAGTCGGCGTTCCTGCGCGCGGTCCATGCGAACCCGGCCGACCCGGCGCCGCAACTGGTGTACGCCGACTGGCTGGATGAGCGAAGCGACCCGCGGGCCAACGTAATCCGCCTGGCTTACCGGCTCCGGCAATTGGACCCGGTTGAAGTAGCGCGCGAGTGGGATCCCGGTCGCGAGGCGGTCCGCGGCGGTCTGGTCAACCGGCTTTGGGTCTGGGTCATGGGCTACCGCGACCTGCTTGAGGACGCTCCAAGGGGATTGATCGGTGCCTGAATTAGCGACGGCGTGATATAGTATTCATATGTCCACGTCGCAACCCATCCGCGGCCGCGGGGCGGCCGACAACCCGCCCAACCGGTTCATCCCGCTGTATCGTGAGGCGATCCCGGGCTGGACCGAGGAGGGCGACCCGGCCCCGCGAACGCGGTTCTTCCGCGACGACGCGCGCACCATCCTGGCTACCAACAACAGTCCGGACATACCGTTCACGTTCTCGCTCAACCCGTATCGGGGATGCGAGCACGGATGTGCGTACTGCCTCTCGGGTGACACGCCGATCCTGATGGCCGATGGCTCTACTCGGCCGCTGGAGCAATTGCGGATCGGGGACGAAGTTTACGGGACCGTCCGTGAAGGCTGGTATCGTCGGTATGTGCGGACCGCGGTGCTAAATCACTGGCGCGTGGTCAAGCCGGCATACCGAGTGAAGCTCCGCGACGGCACAACGCTGATCGCCGGGCCGGACCACCGCTTTCTAACGGAGCGCGGGTGGAAGTTTGTTCTCGGCACTGGCTCGGGAATCCGGCAGCGTCCGTATTTGACGGAGCAGAACAAGCTCATGGGAACAGGAGGATTCGCCTCGCCGCCCAACGTCGATGATGATTACCGTGTCGGATACCTCTGCGGAATGATCCGAGGTGATGGCTTGCTCGGAACCTACCGGTACCCCGGGCGCCGGCGAGAGCGTGACGACCAGTACCAGTTTCGACTGGCGCTTGTGGACGACGAAGGTCTCGTCCGGACCCGTGAATTCCTTTCGTACTTTGGCATCTTGAATCGCAGCTTCATTTTCCAAAAGGCACTTCCGACGCGAAAAGAGATTCGTGGAATTCGAACTTCATCCCGCAGTTCGGTCGAACGCGTCCGGAGCTTGATTGCGTGGCCGACCCAGCCGAGCGACACATGGCGAACAGGGTTTTTGGCGGGGATCTTCGATGCCGAAGGAAGCTTTAGCGGTGGAATCCTACGGCTCAGCAATACGTGCCAAGTGATCACCCGACACATCGCGGAGGCGTGTGTCCATTTCGGGTTTGACGTCGCCGTCTCGGCGCGGACCCGACCCGGTTTGAAGTCGATTCAATACCTGCACATCCGCGGCGGTCTGACGGAGAGCCTACGCTTCTTGCACACAGCCGGGCCGGCGATCAAACGGAAGCGGTCCATCGTCGGGATGGCCGTTAAGGGAAGTGCCGATCTCCGCGTTGCGGCCGTCGAACCGCTCGGCGTCGACTTACCGCTCTACGACATCACCACAGGCACTGGCGACTTCATTGCGAACGGCGTCGTCAGTCACAACTGCTACGCCCGCCCCGGGCACGAGTTCCTCGGGTTGTCCGCCGGGCTCGACTTCGAGTCAAAGATCTTCGTTAAGGAAGACGCCCCCGAGCTGCTACGCGCTGAGTTGTCGTCGTCCAAGTGGGTGCCGCAATGCGTGTCCATCAGCGGCGTGACGGACGCGTACCAGCCCATCGAGCGGCGGCTGGAGCTGACCCGGCGGTGCCTCCAGGTCTTCGCCGAGTTCCGCAACCCGGTCGGGATCGTCACGAAGAGCGCGCTTGTCGCCCGCGACCGCGATGTGCTCAGCGAACTCGCGAAATACGACGCGGCGGTTGTCATGTTGTCGATCACCAGCCTCGACCCCGACCTGATCCGCGTGATGGAGCCGCGGGCGTCGATCCCGGAGGCGCGGTTGCGGGCGATCCGCGAACTGAGGGATGCCGGGGTGCCGGTTGGCATCCTGATGGGCCCGGTGATTCCCGGACTGACCGACCACGAGGCACCGGCCATCCTCCAGGCCGCCGCGGAGGCCGGGGCGACGTTCGCCGGCTACGTCGCCCTGCGGTTGCCATACGCGGTCAAGGACCTGTTCTCGGCGTGGCTCGAGCGGCACTTCCCGCACAAGAAGGAGCGGGTGCTGAGCCGGGTGCGCGACATCCGGGCCGGTAAACTCAACGACTCGCGGTTCGGCGTGCGGATGCGCGGTGAAGGTGAGTGGGCCGACCTGTTCTCGCGGATGTTCAAGCTCCATCGCCGCCGGGTCGGGATGGCCGACGACGGCCCGGACGTGTCGGCCGCGCACTTTACCAACGGCCGGCCGCGGCAGGGCGACTTGTTCGGCTGATGCTCCTTTTGCCACGCGGCGGCGCCTGATCGCGTGTATAGCTGCGCAAGAAGCACCGGATCGGGCGAATGGAGGGACGGTTAGTCGGATCGTGCGGAGTTTTCGTCCCCCTCACTTCTGCAATTCCCCGTAGCGCCCGCGTAGGATGGTGCGGCCGCGCCGGCGACTTCTGAACGGCCGTTCGGTATTGACCCGGCCTCAGATTCGCCGCGGGAAAAAACATGAACTAGGCTGTAATGATTCTTCCCAAGGTTCGGAAAACCAGCTAAGGTAACGCCACCCCGTAAGTCCCGAATTCTCGTGCGGATCGCTCTGGTCGGCGCCCTCGGACTCTGTGCGGAACCCATGAACTCATCTGCCTCCCTCCTGTCCCATCTGATCGCCGATTACAACACCCCGCCCGTGTTCGTCGATCGGACCTACGGCGAACCGCTGTTCCACACCGAGAGCGAAGTCCTGGCCCTCCGTTACGCCCCGGATGACACTCTCTGGACGGTCGAGGAGGCCGGGCTGCTGCGCCACTGGGCCCCGGACGGCCGGCTCCTCGAGCGCGAGTTCCTGAGCGACATCGAGGACGTCTGGGCGTTCAATCACGACGCCAGCCGGCTGGCGTCCGGGACCAATGAGGTGGCGGTCTGGGACACGGCCGAGGCCCGGGAGCTGGCCCGCGTCAACGCGGGCTGCTGGGTGACCGCGTTCGCCTTCTCCCCGGACGGCCAGCTCCTGGCCAGCGGGCACGACGACGGGCGGATCCAGTTCTGGCGGATCCCGGACCTGCAACGGGTCGCGGAGTTCGAGGGGCACGACCAGAGCGTCTCCGCGCTCGCCTTCAGTGCCGACGGTAAGCAGCTGACCAGCGCCGGCGACGACCATCGGATCCGCGTCTGGGACGTGCGCGACAAGTCGCTCGTCCGCGAGTGGCGCGGCCACACCGACCGGGTGCCCGCGATGGCCTGGCACCCGAACGGAGAGTTCCTGATCTCCGTCGGCTGGGACACAACGGCGCGCGTGTGGGACCCGGGCAAGGAAGACCCGTCCATGCTCCTCAACGCCCACTCCGATCAGGTGAACGCCGTCGCCTTCAGCCCGGACGGCGGGCTCCTGGCCTGTGCCGACTCGGACTTTGCCATCCACGTCTGGGAAGACCCGCGGCACGCCAAGCAGAAGTACGTGCTCAACGGCCACACCGACGAAATCCGGGCCCTGGCGTTTAATCCGTCCGGGACGCGGCTCGCCAGCGCCGGTTCGGACCGGGTGGTTCACATCTGGGACGTGACAACGGGCAAGCTGGTCGCCGGGCCGAACCCGAGCGCCCGGCACTCGATCGCGGTCTGCGGCTCCACCCTATTCAGCACGGCCGGGACGCTGCTCCAGGCCTGGGACCGCGAGAGCGGGCAGCGCGTGTGGCCGGCGGACAACAGCGAAGAAGTTCACTTCGTCGCCGCGAGCCCGGACTGCAAACGGATCGCCACCAGCGGGCCGACCCTCGACGTGAAGGTGTGGGACGTGGCCGCGAAGAAGGTGGAGGCGGTCCTGACGCACACGCGGGGCCCCATCGGTTCGCCCACCTTCTCGGCGGACGGCCAGCTCCTGGCCACCGCGAGCGTCTCGGACGGGCTCATCTGGGTGTGGAAGATGGGTGTCGCCGAGGCGATCCTGGTCATCCCCGAGGCGGCCGACAACAGCACGCTGGAAGCGGTCGCGTTCCATCCGAACGGTAAGTACCTGGCGGTCGGCGGACTCGACTGGCTGGCCACTTCCGGGGCCGACGGGGCCCTGTGCGTGTGGGATATCGAAAGTCGCGAGAAGCTCCTGACTCTCGAGGCCGGCGTGACGGCCCTGGCGTTCGACCACAGCGGCCGCTACCTGGCCGCGGGGACGTTCAGCCAGACCGGGCAGTCGGTGATCGTCTGGGACTTCGAGCAGCAGGAAAAGGTGTTCGACCTCCCGGGTCATCATGACCGGATCAACGCGGTCGCGTTCTCGCCCGATGGGAGTTGGCTGGTGTCGGGCGGCGACGACTCGACGGTGCGGGTGTGGAACGTGCTGACCGGCCGGCTGGTGGTGGCCCGCCAGTTCGACGCGGCGGTGCAGTCGCTGGCCTTCAGCCCAGACGGGCAATACCTGTTCACCGGTAACGGGAATACGACTTGCTACCGGTTGGAGATGAAGAAGTTGTTGGAGGATTGACAGGACAGAAGACCAAGCATGCTGATTATTTATCGGGCGACTGAACAGGTCGCCCGCTTCATTTCTTAGCGACTACGCCAGCCGCCGGTACAACTCCGCGTTCTTCCGCAGCACGTGCTCGGCCGCCTTCGCGAAGTCTTCCCGCGGTCGGGCCAGACAGTCTTCGAGACCGGCTCGGGCCAGGTCTTCCGGCGAGACGCCGGCGCGTTCGGCCAGCTTGCGCAGGCGCTGGAGACTACCTTCGGAAAGGGTAATTGTGATTGCGGGCATAGCACACCGGCACGACGTGGGCGATTGGTCATAGTACCCGGTACAACCCCACCCCCTCCCGTCTCCCCGCAGTAACATTGGCTTTACCCCCCTCCGGGCGGCGGCTACGCTATCATCTACCCATTCGCGTCATCATTCCCGGCCCCGTCCCTTCCGAGGGCTGCTCTCCCATGACACCATACCTCCGCTTCATTGGTGTTTTCGCACTCCTCATTGCCGTCGCCGTCGCGGCCGGGCAGGAGCCGAAGGCTAATCCGCCCGCCGACGAGGACAAGTTGCCTCCCGGCGTCCGCCTTCGGCTCGGGTCGAACAAGTTCCGCGAGCCGAACTACGTCAGTGCCGCCAGCATCTCGCCCGACGGCAAGACCCTGGCCGTCTGCGGCGGGTCGCAGATAGTGCGGTTCCTCGACGTCGCCAACGGGAAAGAGGTCCGCAAGATCAACATTCGCGAGTACCTGCGAACCAACCAGCTCCTCTGGTCGGCTGACGGGAGCCACCTCGTGACTGCCGGTTACAACGGGATCAACGTCTGGGACGCGAAGGACGGCAAGATCGTCAAACAGGCCCAGAACCCGAACCGCGACGGCCGCGACGGCATGATCCACATGTCCGTGGACGGCAAGTTCATCGCCGTCGGCAGTCAGTACGACAACGGCCAGGTCAAGGTGGTTGACCTGTCCGCCGGGAGCGTCATCACCACCATCAAGCCCGCCCAGAACTCGACCGTTCAAGGGGTGATGTCCCCGAAGGGCGAGCTGGTGGCCACGTTCGGCCATCACTACAACCGCGGGCAGCCGGGCGGCGACGACCAGACGATCGCCCGCACCATCCAGCTCTGGGACGCCAAGACCGGGAAGGAAAAGGCCAGCCTCGTCTCCGACATCTTCCAGATCATGTGCGTGCGTTTCAGCCCGGACGGGTCCAAGCTGGCCGCGGGCGGCAACGGCGTCATCCAGATGTGGGATGTCGAGTCCGGCAAGCTGGAGCGGCGGTTCGCGGGGCGCAGCGGCCAGGGGATGCAGCTCGTCTTCTCGCCGGACAACCGGATCCTCTCCGCGGCCGGGCAGGACGGGTGCGTGCAATCGTGGGAGACCGCGACCGGAAAGCGGGCCGGAATCTGCGACGGCCCGGCCGGTAACGTCGCCGGCCTGCAGTACCGCCCCGACGGGCAGCTCATGGCCTGGGCGACCAATGTCAACGCCATCGAGCTGTGGGAAGTGCCGTCCGGCAAGCGGCTCTCCCCGCAGGGCGGGCACACAGCACCGGTCACGTCGCTCCAGTTCACCGACAACGGCAAGACCCTTTTGACCTGTGGGAACGACGGGAAGATGCTCCGCTGGGATGTCGCCACGGGCAAGGAGCTCGAGCCGTTCGAATTGAAGGAGCACGAAGCCAAGCGGCGGATGTACGGCTACCCCCGCGGGTACATGGGGCCGAGCCACTTTTCGCCCAACGGCAAGTACCTGGTGGCCTCCGCGTCGAACGGCGGCTCCGCCGCGGTCTGGGACGTGGACGCCGGGCTCGAGCTGTTCGCCCTGACCAGCGCCGGCGGAATGGTCGATCGCAGCGGGATCATCGCCTTCTCGCCCGACTCCAGCAAGCTGATGGCGTTGAACCGCTACTACGGCCGCGAGCGCTCCTTCCCGATCCCGGTCTGGGACATGGAAACCGGGACGCCGCTGCCGTCCCTGAAGGGCCAGGTCGGGGATTTCACTTGCGCCGGCTTCTCGACCGACGGGAATATCCTCGTCACCTGCTCCTACTTCTACCCGCCCAACGGCGGCGGGCAGTTCGGCGAGGCGTGGGCGTGGGACCTGGCGACCGGCAAGATGTTGTCGCGGGTGCAGGTACCGAACACGCAATTCATGGCCGTCCAGTTTCTCGACCACCGGCTGTTCGTCCCGTTCACGCAGAACGGGCAGCCGCAAAAGGTGTACGACGCCATCACCGGGCGCGAGGCCCGGACGCTCGAGGGGTCGAGCCTGCCGATGGGGACGGCCATCGCCCTGTCCCCGGACCGTCGGCTGTTGGCCTTCGGGTGTCAGGGGTACGACCAGGGCATGTCGGACGGGACGATCCGCCCGGCGGCCCGGAAGCTGCTCGTCTGGGAGGTGGCGTCCGGGTCGGTCCGGCACGACTTCGGCGGCATGGAGGGCTTCGTGACCTCGCTCGCCTTCTCCCGCGACGGCAAGACGCTGGCCAGCGGGTGCAGCGACACGACCGTGCTGCTTTGGGACCTGAACGGGAGTGCGGAAAAGGTGGAAACCCTGAAGGCGGGAGACCTCGACGCGCTCTGGAAGACGATCGAAGGGACGAACGCCAAGAAGGCGGAGGAGGCGATGCGCAAGCTCGCCGCCCGGCCGGCGGAGGCCGTCCCGTACCTCACCGAGCGGCTCAAGCCCGTGCCGGGGGTCAAGCCGGACAAGGACCGGATCGCCAAGCTGATCGCCGACCTGGACGCCGGCCGATACGCGGTGCGCGAGGCAGCCATGCGCGACCTGGAGCGCCTCGGCAACCTGGCCAAGGAGGCGGTGGACGAGGGTCTCAAGAAAACGACCATCACCCCCGAGGTCCGGGAGCGGCTGGAGAAGCTCAAGGACAAGGTGAACAAGCCGGACACCGGCGTGGAGTGGGTGACGGCCCTGCGCGGGATCGAGGTGCTGGAGCGAATCGGGACCCCGGAGGCTTCGGCCCATCTGAAGGAGATGGCTGCCGGCGGCGACGCCCCACCGACCCGCGTCGCCAGGGAGGCGCTGGGACGGTTGAAGAGGGAGAACTGAAAAACGAACGGGCCGGGTATAGGTCCTACAGGTCCCATACGACCTGTCGGTCCTATACCCGGCTGTCTATGGCTCGATTCCTCAGTTCTCTTCCTCGTCCTCTTCGTCCTCCTCGGCCTCCCAGCAAGTGTCGTGGTCCACGTTGCGGATGACCCAGCGGTTGATGTCGCGCAACATGTTCGGGTGAACCATGTGCGTGCATGGGTAAGTGCTCAGAAGCACGTCCGCCCCGGCGCCGTACAGGGCCAGAAAGTCGCGGCGGGCGAACTCGAGCGGGACCACTTCATTCGCGGCCCCGTGGGCAATGAGCACCCGCAGGTCCTTCACCTCGTCGTCGCGGAA
>DATFWZ010000008.1:0-4526 GCA_035258765.1 Gemmataceae bacterium | reverse complement strand
ACGGCCTGTTCGGTGGCACCCAGGACGCCCGGGACGACCTGATCGGCGGACCCGACCCGGACTGCCTGCTGTCCGCCGACGACAACGACCTGGACCGGGCCCCGGAGGACGCCCTGCTCCACTTCGTCAACTGGGATCGGCAGTGGACGGACCTCGAGATCGAGACCATGGACAAGGGCTTCGCCTGGCTCCAGTTGATCCGGGGCAACCCGGCCCTGCTCAAGACCGAGGGCGAGAACGTCATCACGTTCGAGCGGATCGGGTCCCTGAACGGGTCGCTGGCGGACAACGACAGCAAGGGGAAGATTCGGGTGGCCGACGCCGGGTTCAGCAACTCAATCACCCCGGACGCGACAATCGTCCACGAGATCGGCCACAACTGGGATACCGAGATGGGAGGCTGGTTCACCGACAACTGGCTGCCCCGGAGCGGGTGGCGGCCGGCCGACAACGGCGGCGGGTCCAAGTTCCCGCCCCCGGGTTACCTGCGGTCCCAGGACGGGCAGTGGGACTACCTGGCCACCGCCCCGTTCGCCCGGACGTACGGCACCACGAACGCGCGGGAGGACTGGTCTACGGCCTGGGAGGCGTACTACGTCAACCTCTCGTACCCGTTCGGTGACGGGGCCCGGTCCAACCACAACTACACCGGAATGTTGCCCAAGTTCGAGGTGGTCGCCCAGTTCTTCGCGGGCCTCTTCTAGGACCGTGTTGGTCGGTGCCGCACGCCTGGGACCGCGAGCCGGCGTCTCCCCGGACGGATCCGCCGGCAGCCACGAACGGTTCAGAGGGTGACTCCTCCATGGTGCTGCCGGCACGGGAGGGGATCACGTACGGAGCTGGCCTGGTGATCGAGTTGTATAGCACCCGGTAGTTCCCGGCCGATTGGCTGTTTGGCGAACGTCGAGGCGTCGGAGCGACGTGAACAGCGCGAACTCACGTCGGTCCGACGCCTCGACGCTCGCCCCAAGGGCTGCCACGATGACCGAGCGCGACCTGTTCCTCGCGGTCGTGGATATCCCCGACCCGACCGAGCGGATCGCGTACCTCGACCGGGAGTGCGCAGGCGACACCGGGCTCCGCGACCGGGCCGCGGAATTGCTCCGCGCCCATGAGGAGTCCGGGGCGTTCATGAACCACCCGGCCGGCGCGGGCACCGTCACCGGCCCGGTCCTGGCCGCCGAGCTGGTCGGCAGTCGGGTCGGCCCGTTCAAGCTCCTGCAGGTGATCGGCGAGGGCGGGTTCGGCGTCGTTTACATGGCCGAGCAGGAGCAGCCGGTGTCCCGCCGGGTGGCCCTGTCACCTGATCCGCCTTTCCACGAACGCGCCCACTCGGCTCCACTACAACGCGAAGCCCACCGAGGACGATGTGTTTTTCCAGTTGGACGGCGGCCATTTCCGACTTTACCATCCCGCCCATGACCCGGCGCCAATTTATGATGGATCGGCCATACCCAATGGGATGCCAGCGATCGAGGATGACGCGGAACCTGAATGCTCCACTGAGTTTGCCTACGAGGCAGATTTGCGGAATTACCTGGCGAAGAACCTGTCAATCATCGAACCGGGACTGAAGCTCTACCAAGACGAAGGCATCACCGGTGTCGAATTCGATGTTGGTGGTCGCCGCATCGACATCCTGGCGGTTGACGCCAAGGGTGCCCTCGTCGTCATCGAGTTGAAGGTATCGCGCGGGTATGATCGCGTGGTTGGCCAGCTAATGCGCTACATGGCCTGGATTCGGAAGAATCAAGCGGAGCCGGGCCAGCAAGTGCGAGGAGTTATCGTCGCCCGCGAAATCAGCGAGGACCTTTTGCTGGCTTGCTCGTTGCTCGCCGGCGTCCAGCTGTTTGAGTACGAATTGTCGTTGATGCTGAAGCCCGTCAACACGGTGGGCAGCAAATAACCAACGTCTGAAGCTGACCGGGGCCGGCAGTCTTGTTTTCCGCGCTTCAACGTCCTTGCAGGCGGCCCCGCCAGCTTAGCCGCCGTTCGGCGAGTCGGAGGGAATGCCATGGGTTTTCTGGTCGCCATTCTGTCGGTGTTGCCGTCGGGCGACCCGGCGCCGAGAAGCAAACCGGGCGATGTGGTCCGGCCGCCCGAGGTGAGCGCGGTGATCGCCGCCCCCGTCCGGTTCCCGGACCAGGCTCGCGAGCGGGTTGCCGAGGCGGGGCTAGCGCTGTTGGCCAGTTGCCACTACGCACACGTCCCGAACGAGGGCGCGATGCCCGAGTGGGACGACACCCTTCTAAACACCCGGAACAAGAGCGCCTACCTCCACATCCGGCTGGCCGCGGCCCGGGCCGTCGAGACCGCGGGCGGGGCGACGGTCGAGGTGTCGGAGATGATCGTCGTGTTCCCGCTCAATAACGGCAGCATCAGGGTCCGGAACGGGGACCGGGCGAAGCGATTCGGGAAGAACACCCAGGCCGCGGGGGGCCGGTTGCAGGGGTTACTGAAGGAGGCGGAGCCAGTCAAATGAGCGCCGAATCAAACGCTGCACCCGGCCGCCGCCCGCTGAAGCGGTCGCACACAGCAACGTGTTTGAGCGGGCGGAGGCGGATCAACTTCACGTTCTGCGACGGAGGTGCACCGATGGCGGGCCGCTGGTCGTGGACGAGCGTGGGTGTGGCGGTGGCCTGGCTAATCGCCTTTGCCGGCGTCGCACTCTGGGAGGTCGAGACGGCCCGGGCCTTCAGCCTCCGCGGCGGGCAGGCCGGCCTCCCCTGCCCGTGGACCGCGGCGGTGGTCGTCATCGGGGGGCCGCTGGCGCTGCTAGCTTCCTCCGGGTGCTTGGTGCTGGCGCTCGTCGGCCGGTCTCGGGCACCCGGTTCGGCCGAACGAGTGTGGGCGGCCGCCCTGGGGCCGGTCCTGGTGGTCGCTGGCGGGTTGGCCGTGTATAGCCTGCTCGGGCTGATCGTGCCGGGCAACCGCCCGTAGCGCCGGGGGCGTAGCCCGGGCACCAAAGGCACGCCGAACCGCATGATGGCCGCAACCACTTGAACAAAAACCACTAGCCCCGACCCGCGGCGGAAACCCTGAGCGATCCGTACCGCGAGGAATACGAAGCCCGGCTGCGTCAATGCATGCGGTGGCTCGGCGGCCGGCTCCGGGAGATCGCCGACCGCCTGGACCAGGGGGGCGACCGAGCCGGACTTCGCCGCCGTTCGCGCGATCAACAAGTTGGCCATCTTCCAGTTCGATTCGCTGGTCGAGGAGGTCGCGAAGATCCGTCGCGATCTCGATTAAGAATCCGCCGCGATCTGTGGAGACGGCAGCGCATTGGTTGACCCGGTGCCGACTCTCAGCCGGTCGGCACTGGTCGCCAGCCTGCCAAACTCTACGCCTAGCGGTTCAGTTCCTTCGCCGCGGCCGTGGGTGCGACGCGACGCCGCACCCGGAGGGAATAGAATCACGGCCGACGGGCCGCGCCGACGGCAAACCAATGACCCGGGCGACCCATCGCCCGTCACGAGGTGGCCCGATGGCCTTCCGGCACCAGGGGAACGGAGAGGACCGGACGCAGATCGACTTCGTCGCCCGGCCGAACTACGTCCTCATCTGCCCGCTCGACGCGACCAACTTGCCGCCGAACATTGCGGCCATCGTGAACCGGGCACTGACCGACTGGCTGAAGCGGACTCCGGGCATCCGCGTGCGGGCCGTCCTGCCGATCACCCAGGACGGGCAGACGACGGCCGTCCACGTCTGGTACGACTCGGCCGATCCGGCGGGGTGAGTTGCAGGAGCGTGCCGTGCGTCACCGGGCCCGGACAACCCGGCCGAGGGCGCACTCTGTGCAGCGTTCACCCTGGCTAGAAGGTGGTGCCAGGCGACCGTTTCGGTGATGAGCGGCTCGACACCCTGCAACGCGGATTCCAGTTCTGCGTCTGCCAGTCGAAGGAGACACCATGATGCGCCGGATAACAATCGCTCTGCTGGCCTGTGCCGCCCTCGGTGGGACGGCCGTCCGCGCCGCCGACGAGAAGAAGGCCGGGCCGACGCCCGCGACGGGCGAGCGCGAGCAAGTGGTGCAACTGCTCAAGAAGCACGTCATCGGCAAGACGGTCACCACCCCGAAGACGACGTTCAAGTTGGACGACAACAAACTGGAGGGCGAGTACGAGGACCAGACGACGTTCAACAACTTCGCCGAAACGGCGAGCGGGTTCGGGTTCGACGTCGTCACCGTGAGTAAGGAGTTGCGCTTCGACCTCGACAGCGACGGCAAGCGTGTCCCGCCCGGCCGCGACTTCAGCGGCACCTCCGTGATGCGCTACGAGTTTGGCGAGCGGGCCAGCACCAAGAAGCTCACTGGCACGGCCCGCGTCCTGTCCAATACGACGAGGTTTCCGAGTCAGGAGGGGACGGTAGTCCTCGTGACAGGAGTGACGGTTGTGGACGGGAAACTGTCGTGGACCGAGACGCTACCGGGTTACGGGGACTTCACGGCCGCGAGCGGCAAATACAAGCCCGGCACCTTCGACGGCAAGTACACGTTCTCGACCGTTGACGGCAAGTTGCGG
>DATFWZ010000007.1:0-12653 GCA_035258765.1 Gemmataceae bacterium | reverse complement strand
AATTCGGGACGTCGTTCGAGGCGACGCGGACGGCGATGGCATTAAGAGAATCCGCGCCGACCGCGGGCAGCGGCCCCTCGTACTTCGGCCGCTTGCCGATCGCGGTGTAGCACTGGAAGAGCCGGTTGTGCGTGGCGGCGTCCTCGGAGTCGATGGCGAGGACGCGGTCGCACGTCTCGATCGCCTCGAGGAAGAGCCCCCGGCGGGCGTCGCCGAGCTCGCCGTCGGCCTTCTTGAATTGAATGTTGGCGAGCCGGTTGAGGACCACGGCGTCGCGGGTGAAGTCGCGGTTGTTGTCCGGGTCGCGGTTGGCCGGGTCGGCGATCTTCTTCAGGTCGGCGATCGCGGCTTCGAGGTCGCGGTCGTTCTCGCTGTTGACCAGAGCCGCGAACCAGGCCAGCTTCCACCAGAACTTCTCCGGTCCGTACTGCCTGGCCTTCTCCAGCTCCGCGGCCGCGGCGTTGAGCCGGCCGTCGTCGATGTAGATGCGGGCCAGGTTGATGTGGGCGTGGGGGTTGGCGTCCTTGACATCGAGGGTCAGGAGAGTCTTGAACGCGGCCACGGCCTGCTTTGTCTGCCCGCGCTTGGCCCCGGCCCCGGCCTCGAGGTAGCAGGCGATGCCGTAGTCGTTCCACCGCTGCCAGGCCGGCTGGATCGGCGACTCCTGCGGCGGGACGTCCGCGCCGGATTCGACCGGCAGCACGACCTTGTCCGCGCACATGTCCACGATCGGAAGCTTCGGGACGGGCTTGTCCTTGTGGACGTAGGCCATGTACTTGTAGTCGAACTTGCGGTAGCGGAGCTTCGCGGTGATCTCGACCGAGCCCTTCACGTCGGCCGGGATGTCGAGCCGGTAGTGGACGACGTTCGCGGCCCCCGGAGGGATCTGGTGATCGTAGAGCGGCGTGAAGATGTCTTGCGGGTTGCGGCGGTCGATCCGGTTGCCGTTGCGGTCGAGCATCCAGACGTTGGTGAAGTGGGACCAGCGATCGACTTCGCCCGAGTCGTCGCCGCTATCCTCGTCGGTGCCGGGCTTCTTGAGCGCCCCGCTGCGGGCGATCTCCTTGCCGTCGGCAATTGCGCGGAAGTCCACCCAGATCTCATTCGAGTCCGCGGTGCCCTGCGGGAAGACATGCCCGACGTTGAGCGTCCGCAAGACGACCTCAACCAGGTACGACTGCCCGGGCTTGAGCTTCGGCAAGATCGGGCGCAGCGGGCCGATCACCTGGTCGTCGGCCGCGGAGCCGGACTTGAGGCCGAAGATGTCGATGCGGAGCTTGCGGTCCTTGCCGTCGGGGTCGGTGCCGGTGAGGAAGTCGGCGTTCTTCTTGGTCGCCGCGTCGAGGGCCGCGGCCCGGTCCTTGTAGCGCTCCTCCAGCTTGACCAGCTCGAAGAGCCCGACGTTGGCCCCCGGGAAGAAGTGGTCGTGCCGCTTGCGCTCCCCGGACCGGTCGAAGTCCTTGCTGCCGAAGTCGAGGCTCGGCTTGAGCGGCATGTGGCAGCTGGCACAGTTCCCCTGCCCCTTCGGCGGGTCATAGAAGGCCCGGGCGCCGTACCCGGAGACGCCGGACCCGAGGAAGGTGTCGTAATGGTTCTGCCCGCGGAGGAAGTCCTTGTAGTGGTTAAGCGCGACCGGCAAGCTGACCTTGTGGCACGTCGAGCAGAACTCGGCCGTCTTGTGGAACGGCTTGAGGAACGTCTTCTTGTGGAAGTCCGGCTTGGCCTTGATCAGCTGTTGGTTCACCCACTGAAGCGTCGGGTCCTTGCTGAACGCGAACGGGTAGTGCTGCGGCTCCTCGATGGTGAAGGCGCCGTTGCCGATGGTGGAGTTGACGTTGGTGATCGCGTGGCAGACGGTGCAAGTGATCCCGGCGTGTGCGGTCGGGTGCTTCTCCATGTTGAAATTCGGATCGTCGAAGGCGCCGCTGAAGAACGGGACCGGGTCGTGGCAGCCGGCGCACCAGCGGGAGGCCTTGACGTTGCCGTCGCGCTTGAGGGCGACCTCGCGGGTCTCCTTGACGCTGAACAGGTACGCCGGGTTGTTGAACGAGCTGAACTTGTGGGCCGAGTGCAGGTGGTCGTTGTAGATGTCCGCGTGGCACTTCATACAGTACTCGTCGGCCATCAGCACCTCGGCACTGATGAACTTGCCGTTGGCCGTCCGCGAATCGGATGGGTGGAAGTACTGGGCCCCCTCCTTCGGGCCTTCCGCGTACCAGGCCCGGGGGTCCATGCCGTGCATGATCGCGGTCGCTCCGACGAACCCCGCGGTCCCCAGGGCCCAACTGTAGCCCCACTTCCAGTTGATGTCCGGCCCGGCCCGGCGGTGGAGGACGTAGAGCCACACCGCGGCGATCGGCAGAATGATGTGCAGGGCGTAGATGAGCGTGCGCGTGATCGTTCCGGTGGGCACCTGTGGCAGGCCCTCGAGCTGGATGAGCGCGACGCCGGTACCGCAAACCAGAATACCGGTCCCGAACATGAGCAGGCCGAGCCGGACGGCGACGCGGTTCGGCCGGCGTCGGGCGGTCAGGAAGTGGTACGTCCCGAACAACAAGAACGGCAGAATCGCTGCGACGCCGATGCCGACGTGGCCGATGAACATCCACAGCGTGAACGGCGACGTGTAGGTGTGTGGGGCCTTGTACCAGTTCAGGAAGGTGATCGCGCCCAGGTACGCGCCGGTAGCGCCGAGGATCGCGACGAACGCGAAGATCAGGGCGAGGAGGAGCTTGAGCCGCGGCCCGATGGCGTGGACATACGGCATCGGGGCCGGGAAACTGCTCGCGACGGGGAGCGGCCGGGCCTCGGGAGATAATGCAGAGTCCATCGTGATCGCCTCACGACAACGAGCGGACCAATGAGGGATACGATGGGAGCCAAGGTTATTGTGGCACGCCGGGCGGATAGATCAAGGGGCGTGCCTGGGCGAACTGCGAGCGTCAGCGACCGGAGGGGGCCCCTCCGGTCGCTGACGCTCTCGGTTCGCCAAGCCATGCTCCTCAATCGTCGTGAACCCATTCCCCTTCGGAGCGTAGTAGTCGCATGCGTCCCCCCCGCTACCTCGCGGCGGCCTGCTCGACCGACTTCCCGAACCCGCAAGACCGCTCCGAGATCCCCGCCCGCGTCGACCGGATGCTCGCAATGATCGACGCGGCCGTCGTCGGGTACGAGCCGTTCGGCGACGTCCGACTGATCGCGTTTCCAGAGTTCGCCCACTGCGCCCCGGTCTACCTGACGCCGCAGGAGCTCCTCGCGAAGCTGGCCGTGCCGGTGCCCAACGAGCAGACCGACCGGTACATTCGCAAAGCCAAGGAGCGGAACATTTACATCCAGACCGGGACGTTTCTCGAAGCCGATCCGAAGTACCCCGGCCACGTGTTCAACACGACGTGCCTCATCGGCCCGGAAGGGCTGCTTTACAAGTACCGCAAGGTGAATCCGTGGATCCCGTGGGAGGTCCATGCGAGCCCGCACGACCTGCCGGGCTATTCCGAGCCCCTGTTCCCGGTCGCGGACACGGAGATTGGTAAGATCGGCTGCGCCATCTGCTACGACTGGCTGTTCCCCGAGGCGATTCGCGAACTGGCGTTGAACGGGGCGGAGGTGCTGGTACGCGTCTCGGCGTACATGGACCCGTGGGGTGCCACGCCGCCGATGGACTGGTGGACGGTGGTGAATCGGTGTCGGGCCCTGGAAAACACCGCGTACGTCGTGGCCGCGAACCAGGGGGCGAGCCTGGCCAACTACCCGCCCTTCTCCTGGCCCGGCGGGAGCATGGTCGTGGACTACGACGGGCGAATCCTGGCCCAGGCGGACCCGGGGCCGGGCGAGAAAATCGTGGTGGCCCCGATCGACCTGGTCGCGTTGCGCGCGGAACGTGAGCGGCGGACGGGTCATCACATGCTCGGCCACTTGCGGACGGAGGCCTATGCGGCTGCGCGACGGCCGATCTACCCGGGCAGTCTCGGGCTCGGTGGCCGGTTGAGCATCGAACAGAATCAGAAGGCGATTGCCGAAGGGAAAATGAGAGTGAACGACCCGGAATCGCGGTAGAAGACTCTTGCGGAACGGATCGGCCCGCGTTACGAATGATTATCCGCCTCTTGATGGGCAACTATGGCATTCGCGGTCCGACGCTCGACATTGCTCGTCCCGGTGGCCCTTGCGGTGGCACTGGCGGGCGGCATGCTTGCGCCGTCGGCGGCCCGCGCCGAGTGTGGCGATTACGTCGTCTATACGAACGGGCCGCACGCAAATCCGATGTCGGACGACGCGCCGAAGCCGGTGCCGTGTCAAGGTCCGGGCTGCTCGCAAATCCCGGCGCCGGCTCCGATGCCGCAGCCGCCAACCCAGGTTCGCATTCTCGCGGACGAGGCGCTGATCGCCGCGATCGGGTTCACGTCCGCGGTTCCCGATTCACTCCCTTCCCCTCGCAGTTTCCCAGTCGGTGAGCCGATCCGCCGCGGATCGGACATCTATCACCCCCCGCGGTGACCAATTCCGTTGGCGCAGCCATTGCCGCCAGGCTGTCCGGCCGGAGCGGGTGACGTTCGCGCGCGGTCTCTGACCATGACACGATGGGAGCCAACAGGGGCCTCTCCGCAACGTCTCCACACTTCGCAACCAGTCAGCCGGAGATCGCCCGGAATGCGCGCGTTGTCGTGCGATCATCGCCCGGCCGCCGGAGCGGGCGGGGAGCAGAGGCGCTGTCAATTGCACCTGGCGTCTGACCTCACGTCGGCGACAGCGGCCAACTCTCCCTGCCCGACTCCGGTGGTATTGACAGACGCTTAAGTGGTAAAGGGCCCCGGATTTGACCGGCTGAGGAGGTCGTGCAGTTGATGACCTGCGCAACCGTATGGACCGCTTTCGATCGCATAACGGAGTCGGCGGGGCTACAACTGGATCAGTGAGCTAGTGGATGTCTTGGCGAGCGCGTGGCACGTAAGTGGCTCGACGCTGACATCATCGGGCGACTTACGCCGCTCCGCTCGCCCGGGACCCTGTAGGGAACGCGCTCCGTGGCGTTCCGCACGCTGGCTCTCCTGACGACAGTCATGCGCCCCGGGGAGGCCAGCGCGCGGAACGCGACAGAGCGCGTTCCCTACAAGATCCATTCACGCTAATCCCTCGGCCCAAGGCCGGGGAGAGACTTTTTGAACGCGGCTACGCTGCTTGAAGGCTCATCCGACTGACGAGGCAACGACCATGAACCGGCTCTTCCTCGCCCTCATATTCGCGGCCCTGGGCGTGCCCGCTGTCGCGGCCGCCGATCCTCCCACCCGGCATCGCAGCGAATTCCTGCAAATGCTCGACGCCGTCCTCAGCGGGTCGGAAATGGGCCCCGGCGACGGGTGGTTCAAGCCTGGGGTGACCCGGTATACTTGGGACCGGTTCCGCTCGCGGTTCGACGCCAACAAGGACGGCCGCGTGACGCCAAAGGAGTTCACCGGGCCGCCGGAGCTCTTCGCGGTGCTCGATCGCGATGGGGATGGCGTCATCACTGCGGACGACATGGACTGGTCGGATAATTCGACGTACATGCGGCAGCTGAGCCTCGCCCAACAACTCCTCCGCCGGGCGGACTCGGACGGCAACAAGAAACTCTCGAAGGAAGAGTGGGCCGGCCTCTACGACCGGGCGACGAAGGGGAGGGATTACCTCGACGCCGAAGGGCTGCGCCGGCTCCTCTTCCCGCCCTCTCCCCCGCGGCCGAGTGGCGGCGGTGCCGGTGGTCCGCCCAAAGAGGTTTTGGTCCTCGGCTTATTGACCGGCGAGCTCGGGTCGGCGGCGGAAGGTCCGAAGCTCGAGGCCGCGGCGCCGGACTTCACCCTCCGCAGCCCGGGCGAAAAGAAGTCCGTCACCCTGAGCGACTATCGCGGCAAGAAGCCGGTCGTGCTCATTTTCGGGAGCTTTACGTGAGGGCCGTATCGTGCCCAGTTTGGGCACCTCGAGCGAATGCAGAAGGAGTACGGTGACCGGATTCAGTTCATCAACGTCTACGTCCGCGAGGCCCACCCGACCGATGGCTGGCGGATGACTTCCAACGACAGGGACGGGGTCAAGTTCGCCCAGCCGACGTCGTTCGGGGAGCGATGCGAGGTCGCGTCCAAGT
Source organism: Gemmataceae bacterium (assembly GCA_035258765.1). Classification (GTDB taxonomy): domain Bacteria; phylum Planctomycetota; class Planctomycetia; order Gemmatales; family Gemmataceae; genus SIAJ01. Next base: position 6,535 of record DATFWZ010000007.1, on the reverse strand, counting down.
GTTGCGCGACCCTGAAAATGACAGTGCCGCTCGTCGTGGACGAGATCGACGACCCTGTCGGCCACCTCTACAGTGGCATGCCGGACCGGCTGTACTTGATTGACCGGGCCGGCAAGATCGCCTACAAGGGTGGCCGCGGGCCCTTCGGTTTCAAACCGCAAGAACTGGAACAGGCGATCGCCATGATGCTCGCCGAGGAACCACAAGTCGCCGACTCTGGGGGACGGTTTCGCGTCCTGTCGAACGAGGATGCCTGGGCGAAGTTGCCCAAGGCCGAATCGGGCGCCGGCTCTCCCCTGCCCGGCTGGGCGCGCGTGACGGCGGCCACGCTGCCGCGCACGACCGCGACGATCCTTGAATTGGAGGACTTGCACCGGACCAAGAGCCCGCTCGACCCGAAGCTCCGGGCGATGGCCCGGTGGGTCGTCGCGGACGCCGACCGGTGCAAGGTCGCGATGGCCGAGGCCCTCGCCGACCTGAAGCGGGCCGGGGCGAGCGAGGCCGAAGTACAGGCGCTTCGCGGCGACCGGTCGGCGTTGCCCGATTCGACCCGGCGCGTCCTCGACGTGGCCCGCGAATTGACGCGGGCCGCCTACAAGGTCTCGGACGACCAGATCGCCGCGATCCGCAACGACCTCGGCGAGCCGAAGCTCGTGGCACTGGTTCAACTCGTCGCGTTCGGCAACTTCCAGGACCGATTGCTGTTGTCACTCGACGTGCCGCCGGAGCCGGGCGGGCCGCTGCCGCCCGGCGGGGTGCGGTTCGTGCGCCCGTGGGTCGGCGGCGAGGCCCCCGCGCGCTCGACACCGAAGCCGACGGGTGACGGCCCGCCGGTGGAGGTGACGGACCCGGACTGGCGGGCGATGGACTTCGACGGATTGCAGAAGTTCATGGAAGCCCAGCGCGGCCGCGAACCGCGCGTCTCAGTCCCGAAATTCGAGGAGTTGAAAAAGAACCTGCCCCCGGGGGCCAAGCCAGTCCGGATCAAGTGGAGCCTGGTATGCACGGGCCATTCTCCCATTTTGGCCATGCCGTGGACAGCCGGGTTGCGGACGTTTGCGGAGGAATCAAAACAGGATCGCGTGTTCGAGGAGTTGTTGTTCTGGGTCGTGACTCGCGAATTGCAATGTTTCTACTGAATGGGCCACACCGAGATGCTGCTCGCGGTCGCGGGCCTCGACAACAAGGCGATTCAGGAGCGGACGAAGAAGCTGGCCGACGGCAACTGGTCGATCTTCCCCGCCGCGGAGCGTGCCGCGTTCAACTACGCCCGGAAGATGTCGAAAGAGCCGTGGTCGGTTACGGCCGAGGATGTGAACGAGCTGAAGCGACACTTCGGTCCGGAGCGGGCCATCGATGTCATCTGGTGGGCGTGCCGGTGCCACTACATGACGCGAGTAGCGGACGCGTTCCAGTTGCCGCTCGAGCGGGAGAACGTCTTCGCGCAATGACGGCGGGCCAAGGTCAGTTTTCGGGAGCCTGCACCAGCGTGTAGCCCATCTCCCCTGTCGTCCGGATGGTTCAAGTCCGCGGCGGGGCCGGACCATGCGAATGGCCGTTTCGAGCAATCACGGCCACGCGATGGGACACAGCGCGCCTCCGAAGCGCTTGGTGAGCTCGACCTCCACCTCAGCACTGATGCGGTTGCCGTCGAGGCACAGGCACTCCAGCTCATTAAGGTAGGGCGAGTCAGCCAGGGATTGGGCGTCCGCGTTGTCCAGATAGCAGTTCGCCAGGTTCAGGACGCGGAGGTTTTGCAGCGTCGGTGTGCGTGCCAGCGCCATCACCCCGCGGTCGCCGAGTGAGGTATGCGCGAGGCTCAGCTCGCGGAGGCCGGACAGGTGAGCCGACGCGGCGATGGCTTCGGCCGTGTACTCCGACACGCCGTTCATGTCCAATCGGAGGATTTCGAGTTGCCCGACGGCCGGCGATAAGGCGAGTTGTTCGACCGCGTGGTCGGTCACTCGGCAGTGCGCCAGCGACAACCGGCGCAGGCGCGGCGGCGCGCCCCGCTTCCAAAGGTCTCGGAAGTTGGACACGGGAGAATTTGCCGCCTCGAGGTGGTCGAGGACGGGGGCCGCAGCGAAAAGCGCTTTGAGCGCCTCTGGCCCCGGCCGGTGGTAGGAGATGGACAGCGACCGAAGCCCGTTCAGGTGTGGCGATCCGGCGATGGCCGTGACCAATTCGTCGGGGGCGAATTCGCCGACCGCGAGTCCGCGGACGCGGTCGAACGCCGGGTGCAGGGCCAGGCTGGTGAGCGGCGGGCTGCGGTGGAAGAACGCCACCTCGCGGAATTCCCACATCCGAATCGGCTCCAGGGCGAGCAGGTCGTCGGCCCCGGACACGAAGTGGTCGATGGTGAGCGTCACCCCGTCCACGAACCCGCGACGGAAGTCGGCCCGGAGCACTCGCTCCATCGTCGACGCGGCCCAATCGGCCCGCCAATCGCGCAGCAATCGCTGGGCCCGGTCGTGGAGCGATTGCCAGCGCCGCGACGTCGGCGGCAGTCGGTCGGTAGCGCACTGGAGGCGGATGAACTCGGCCTGGTCCGGCTCGCCGTGCTCGTCGAGCCAGTCGGCGAAGACCAGTCGCGGGGCGTCGTCGTCCGGGGCGGCGAGGATGGCGCGGTGCAGGTCGGCACGTTCGGACATGCCCGGTTCCCGATTGCGGGCCCGGCATATCGTACCGCACTGGGCAACCGGTTTGGGCGGTTCCCCCTCCTTGCTTCCGCTTCGGGGAGGTGTTCGGGGCAAGGGCAATGACCCATGCCCCACCAATGAACAGGGAATGACTAATGCGGATGGCCCAATGACGAGCCGGCCGCCTGTGTTCGGCATTCGTCATTCTGTATTGGAGATTCCTTGGTCATTGGTGGGTCATTGGGAATTGGTCATTGGCCGAAAACCTCTCCCCCCTACCCCCCTCTCCGAAGCGGAGACGGGAGTAGGCCCGCGAAGCGGTCATGCCGCCCGGTCGGGCGTCGCCGTCTGGCGCCGCGGGAACGGGAGGACGACCGGCTCAGAGAAAACCGGCGTCGCCACCGGCTTCGCCCAGACAACGTGTCGCCACCAGAACCGCACCAGCGTGGCCAGGTTGCGCGGGACCTCCGCGAGAGACACTTTGCTGGTACCGCGTCGCCGTGGCCGGTGGCGGACACCGACCTCGCCAACTCGCCAGCCGAAGCGGCGGGCGCGGCAGAGCATTTCGGAATTGACGAAGAACCTTGCGGATTCCGGAAGCAGGTAGGCCAGAACTTCGCGGCGGAACACCTTCAGCGCGCAATCGCAGTCGCGGACGCCGGTGCCCAGAAGGGTGCCGGCGAGCACGTTGTAGCCCCACGACAGGAACCGCCGCCGCCACGGGTCTTGCCGGTCTACCCGCCACCCGACGGCGATCGGGAACCGGCGCGTCAGCATAATTAGGTCGTCGAGGTCCTCGAGAAAGAACTGGCCGTCGGCATCGGTGAACGCGACGAGCTCGTAGCGGGCCGCCTCGAAGCCGGTCCGCAACGCGGCCCCGTAGCCCCGGTTCGTGTCGTGTGTGAGTAGGCGGACTCGTGGCCGGCTCCTCGCGACTTCGCGGACCAGCTCCGCCGTTTCGTCCGTGCTCCCGTCGTCAACGACCAGCAACTCGAATTCATACCCGAGCCGGGCCAAGGCCACGTGCGCCTCGGTGACGGCCTCCGCGATCCCGGCCGCCTCGTTGTAAGCAGGCATGATCAGCGACAGACGAGGCGGGGCGGCCATGCGTCCGGCTCCTTCTCGATGGGACGACGCGGCAACATGCCAGTTCTTGGCGGCCCGGTCAAGGCGGACCGCCCGGCGAAACCCCCCGCGCGTCGTTGACTTGCGATTCGCCGGCAGGTAACATCCCTCGGACCCGTTAGCCTTCCCCGCGGCTCGCCTTGCGTGAGCCGTTTTTTGCAACGTCCTGCAGCAACTACCGGCCAGCATTCGCCGGCGGACCGTTGCGTCGAGCCTGAGCTGAACCAGCCGGGAGCGGTCCCCGGCGCTTGTAGTCGGTGCGGACCTCCTCACAAGGAGCAGGATGATGCGGATCAGCCGGCAACTGGCGGTCGTCGCCGCGACGATTGCGGCCCTGGCCTACTTCACCGGGGCCAACGCCGAGGACAAGAAGACACTCGAAATCAAGGATTGCATGCAATGTCAGAACTCGGCCCGGGGGGCACTGGGCAAATTGGCAAAGGCCAAGGAGGTGGATTGGGACTCGGCCGCGGAAAAGAGCAAGGCCTGGCTCGCGGCCGCCGGCGACATCGGCAAGAACAGACCCCCGATCGGCGACGAGAAGAGCTGGAAGGAGCAGACCGAAAAGTACCTGACGAATGTCAAGGCTGTGGATGACGCGGTCGGGAAGAAAGACGTCTCGGCGATGACCAAGGCGCTCGGGACCTTCGGCGCCTCGTGCCAGGGTTGCCACAGCAAGCACCGACAGAAGAAGTGAGCACATTGAGTAGTTGCGTTCGGGGCCGCCGACTCCGCGTCGGCAGCCCCGACTGTTTTCCAGGCCCGCGTCGGCCGCGAGCGCTTCGCCTAAGATAACCGCGATGTCCGCCGAGCCGCCGTTGAAGCCGACCGCCCTCCGCCGCGAAGGGGACGGGCTCGCTGTCGATTGGAACGACGGAGCGCGCACGTTCGTAACCTGGCGGGCGCTGCGGAAGGCGTGCCCGTGCGCGACTTGCAACGAGGAACGACAGAAGCCCCCCGACCCGCTCAGACTCGTGAGCGATCGCGAGGTCGCGGCGGGGGCGCCTCAGCCCGCGCAGATGGTCGCCCGCGGGCATTACGCGTACCAGATCGTCTGGAACGACGGCCACAACACCGGCATCTACCCGATCGAGCTGTTGCGCCAACTGAGCACGCCGAGGTAAGTCGAGGTCTTCATGCAACCCGGTCCCGCGTCGAACCCGGCCCTCCAGGGCGTCAGCCACATCATCGCCATCGCCAGCGGCAAGGGGGGCGTCGGCAAGTCCACGGTGGCCGCCAACCTCGCGCTCGCCCTGCACATGCACGGGCAGCGAGTCGGTTTGATGGACGCCGACATCTACGGCCCGAGCATCCCGATGATGATGGGCCTCGGGCATGTCGACCCGCACACCGCGAACTTCCCGGTTCAGAAGTTCGGCATCAAGCTGATGTCGCTCGGGTTCCTCCCGGACGCGGGCAAGGGCGTCTTGCTCCGCGGGCCGATGGTCGCCAAGTGGGTCGCCACGTTTCTCACGCAGATCAACTGGGGCGAGCTGGATCACCTGATCATCGACATGCCCCCCGGGACCGGCGACGCCCAGCTCACGCTCTGCCAGACCGCGAACCTGACCGGGGCGATCATCGTCACCACGCCGCAGGAGGTCAGCCTGATCGACGCGGTCAAGGCCCTCAACATGTTCCGACAGCTCCGCACGCCGGTCATTGGCGTCATCGAGAACTTGAGCTACTTCATTGGCGACGACGGCAAGCGGTACGAGATCTTCCGCCATGGCGGCGGGCGGAAGCTGGCAACCGAAACGGGTGTCGCGTTCCTGGGCGAGGTGCCGATCGACCCGCGCGTGTCCGAGTCGGGCGACGCGGGTGTGCCGATTGTGAGCAAGCTCCCGGACTCGCCGGTGGCCAAGGCGTACCTGTCGCTGGCGACGGGCGTGATGGACGCGGCCGCGAAGGCAGGCACCGACGCCCTTCCGGAAGTCCAGCTTTAGATCGCGCCGGGTGGGGAATCAGCGATGGGGATGGAGCGCGTGGTGACGTTCTCGGGCGCCGGGCCGTCGTGGGCTGCCGTCCGGCACCGATTATCCGCGGCCGGAGTCGCGGTGCAAATGCGAATGATCGACAACCTACCCGCGTTCCCGAACGAGGAGCCGCCCGACGACTGGCGGGAGCTTCGCGTGACGCTCGGGGCCGGGATGATCACCATCCGTCGCGAACCCGGTCGGGTGCGCCTCACGGTCTGGGGAAACGCGGATGAAGAGTTTCGGCGGCACCAGGAGCTGCTCGCCAGGTCGTTCGAGGACGCCGACGGCGGCAACTCGCGCCCAACATCTGAGGCTTAGCGCATGTGGGCTGTAGCTGAATTCGTGAGAATTCAGCGGCTCGACGGGCCAAGGCGCTAAATTCTCAAGAATTCAGCTACACCGGGGGTCACATCCAGCGAGCGACCGCGTGCCGGACGAAATCGGCCAGGAGGCCGGGCGGGTCCGGATCGGGCTTGCCACGGAGCCGCCGGTGCAGACGCCAGGTGCCGAAGCCGGCGATGTAGGTGAGATCGGCCAGAAGCGCGTACATCGCCCCGTGATTCTTGCGGTAGTACCGGGCCCGCGAGTCGAACCAGTATTTCGGCCGGCGCTTTTGCGCCAGGTTCGCGCCGGTCACCCCGGTGCTCTGCCCTTCCAGGTGAATCACGCGGCTCGCGGGAACGTGCCAGATCGGCCAACCCGCCCTTCGGACGCGCAGGCAGAAGTCGGTCTCCTCGAAATAGAGAAAATACCCCTCATCCATCAGGCCGACCGTCTCGAACACCTCGCGGG
>DATFWZ010000006.1:0-5886 GCA_035258765.1 Gemmataceae bacterium | reverse complement strand
AATAGATCATCAGGCAGCGGTCGAATCCCCACGCCAGCAGCGGTAGGGCGATCAGCAGTCGGATCCGCCACCCGCGTCATGCGCACCTCCCCTCGTGTCGTCGGCTCAAGTGCCGGAACTCTCGCCGGGCGCACTTCCGCGGGCAGCCTGGAGGCTCTGAACCGTTGTTCGGAGTTCCTGCAGCTCCGCACGCAACCGGCCGATGTCCGCGACCGCTTCATCCCCCCTGCCGCGAAGCTCGTTGAGTTGGTCCGGAGGCGGGGCGGGGGTGGCGGCGGGCGTCGGCGTGGCACGGACTTCTTCCGGGCGAGAGGCGCTGGAATCTTGCGACTTGAGCCGTTCCAGCTCATCGGGCGGATGGAAGCCGTGCGTCAAGACTGCCCCGCGGCGGTGCTCGGGTGTCAGCCAGATGACCATCCCGCGATCGACGAGCCCTTTGATGACCCGGCTCGCTTCCTCGTGGTCGAGCGGCTCCATCCGCGAGGCCCGCGACCGCGCCTCGGCCGCGGTTTGCGGCCCGCGAAGCAGGAGCTCCGCCAGGAGCGCCAGCTCACCTTTGCTCGCCTGCCAGGCGTCATAGAGGTTGTGCCGCCACCGTTCGGCGCGTCCGCCAGTGATCTTGAAAACAAGCCCCCGACGTTGCAGGCCCTCCAGGGCCGCGTCCGCCTCGGGGTCTTCCACGGACATGACGGGGTCGCGGTTGCTCTTCTGGTTGCAGCCGGTGACCAGCGCATTCAAGGTGAGCGGCTCCGGAGTCGCGGTGGTGAGCGACTTTTCCACCAGGACACCGAGGACGCGACGTTCGAGGGGGGTAAGTGGTTCGACCATGATGCGTGACACAAGAGGCAACGGGTAGTGCGGCCGATTCTCCCCGGAACTGGGCCGACACTCAAGGGGTTTCATGCCGCGTCGCGGATGGCGCGAAGCAGTTCGTCCACGCTGGGCCGATCAGTCGGATCGACGCCGCGATGCGCCCACAGCAGTGTGCGGTCGTCGCGAACGAGAAAGTCGCCGCCCAGCTGCAGGGCGTCCTCGCCCTCCGGGACTCGGCGCACCCGGGCGCCCCGGAGGACCATTCGCGTGTACCTCCAGACGATCGGAGGACTAAGCAACTTGGCCCATGAAGTCCGTCCGAGTCCGAACGCGGCGTAGCCGGCGCGATCCGGGTCGGCGAAGACCGGAAACGGCAATGGCTTCTCAGCCAGGTATCGCGTCAGCGCCTCCGGCCGGCTCATCGATATCGCGGCGACCGCCCAGCCAAACGCCCGAAATTCCCCGACCCGCTCCGCAACCTCGACCAGGTGCGCCTGACACGGGATTCAAGCCAGGTGTCGGAGGAAGATAGCGATCGTCGGGCCGGTCACAACCTCGGACAGGCGCACGGTGCTACCGTCCGGTCGGAACAGGCTCACGTCAGGCAACACGTCGCCAGGCTGGGGAACCAAGTGACATCCCCCCGGGGCCCTGTTAGATTAGCGGGATGCTCCTCCGATTCTGGTTCCCGATTGCCTTGGCCGGGCTCGTTGTGCTGGCGCTGCCCGCCATCGCCCTGTTTGGGCTGGAGCTTTTCGGCTATGGCGGCGAGGCCAACTCGTGGCTGGAAGACAAGGTCGGCCTCAGCCATCACACCGCCATCAACTCCTGGGCCGCGATCCTCCTGTTCCTCGTCCCGCTCGGCCTACTGCTCCTCTACTTCCTCAAGCTGAAGCGCAAGCCGCAGGCGGTGCCGAGCACGTTCCTCTGGAAGAAGAGCATCGAGGACCTCCACGTCAACCGCCTGCTTCAATGGTTGCGGAAGAATGTATTGCTGCTGCTCCAGCTTCTCGTCCTGTTGGCGGCGATCTACGCGGTGCTCGCACCGCGACTGCACGGGACGGAGGCCTCCGGCAAGCACTACATCCTGATGATCGACAACTCGGCGAGCATGTCGGCGACCGACGTCAAGCCGAACCGGCTCGAGTGGGCCAGGGCCGAGGCCCTCAAGGAGATCGACGCGGCCACCGATTCCGACTTCGGCATGGTCATCGTCTTCAACTCGACCGCGGAGATCCGCCAGTCCTACACGTCGAATCGCGACATCCTCCGGCGGGCGGTCGAGGCGATCGAGCCGACCAACAATCCGACCCAGATCGACGAGGCGCTCAGCCTGGCCGCGAGCCTTGCCAACCCGTTGTTTTCCACGGAGGACGCGGCTGTCCGCCCGGAGAACCCGGAGCCGGGCAAAGAGCGGACGTACGCGGCTGCTGAGGGCATGCAAGCTGATGTCCACCTGTATTCGGACGGCCGGTTTGCGGACGTCGCCAACTTCGCCCTGTCGAACCTGCAGTTGACGTTTCACTCGCCCGGGGTGCCCGAGCCGGGGAATGCGGACAACGTCGGCATCGTCCGATTCGACGCGGTTCGCGACGACGCCGACCCGACGCGCCTCCAGGCCTTTGTGCGCGTCTTGAACTTTCGAAACACGCCCGTGAAGGCCGGGCTCGATCTCGACGTGCTGTCGGGCGGCAAGTCGATCCAGGACGTTCGCCATCGGGACCTGCCGTTGTCACCGCGGGTCTTCCAGCCGCCGGTCCCGGACGACCCGTCTCCGGCCAATACCGGCAAGGACATCCCTGGCGAGTCGGTCGCGAAGTTTGACCTGACCGGCATCGACGAGAACGCGGACATTACCCTCCACGTCAAACTCACGGGGGTGAAGGACGCGTTCCCGCTCGACGACGAGGCGTGGCTCGTGCTCGGGATCGTCCGCAAGGCGCGCATCCTGATCGTGACGGCGGGCAATCCCCTCCTCGAGTACTTCTTCGACGGGCGGGCGACGCGGCAGGTCGCGGACGTGAACACGATCCGGCCGGCCGAATTGAAGGACTCGAAGGCGTACCTGGACCCAGTCCGCGACGGGAAGTACGACCTGGTCGTCTTCGACCGGTGCGGGCCGGTCCGCGAAGAAGACTTGCCGCGAGCGAACACGCTCTTCATCGGCTACCCGCCGCCGCCGTGGCACTTCGGCGGTGAGGCCGACGCGAATCGCGTCGAGACGGTTCAATTCCCGCAGGTCCGCGGTTGGATCGACGCCGATCCGGTCATGCGCGGACTGCGCGGCTGGCACGACCTCGAAATCGCCGAGGCCTACCGGTTTGGCAATTTGCCGCCGAAGACGCCGCGACTCGTCGAAGGGGAGCGGGACCTGCTGCTGATGTTTACCCTTCAGCGACAGGCGTACAAGGACCTCATCCTGGCGTTCCCGCTGGCCACCGACGACGCCCGGTGGAATACGCGGTGGTTTCTCAAGCCGCTGTTCCCGCTCTTCCTGCGCAACGTCTTGTACGCGCTCGGCAACGTCCGCGACGCAACAACGGAGGAAACGGTACGCCCCGGTCAGCCGAAGACGCTGCGGCCGTTTGGCGACGTCAAGGAACTACGAGTGAAGACCCCGTCGGGGACGCCGACGACGCTGGAGCGCGGCACGCGGGCCGAGTTCTCCTTCGGTGGAACGACGGAGTTGGGGGTGTACGAGGCCACTTGGGGGGACCAGACGCGGCGGTTCGCGGTGAACCTGTTCGACCCCAACGAAAGCCATATCGAGCCGCGACCGTCGGTGAAGATTGGCGAGGTCGAAGTGCAAGCTGGTCCGACCCGGAAGCAGCCGCGCGAGCTATGGCGGTGGGTCGTGCTCTTCGGGCTGGTATTCCTCCTTCTGGAGTGGTGGATCTACAACCGGCGAGTGCACGTGTAGGTGTCTCGTCGGACGGGTTTTCCAAACTGGGAAACAGGACACGATCGTGGTGCACCCACTCGACCTTGACGGCCGGGCGGTGGGTCGGGTGGCGGTGGCCTCGCTGCGCTTCGGTCTCCGCCGCCACCCGACCCACCGCCCGGCCGTCAAGGTCGAGTGCGACCGGCTAGGAAACCTGTCCTACGGGCCGCTTGTTGTGGCCTGGTAAGATAGGTGTGATGCTCGACACCGCCACGGACACCGCGTTCCTCCGCACCATCCTCGCCCACCCGGAAGACGACGCCCCGCGCCTGGTCTACGCCGACTGGCTGGACGAACAGGGGGACACGGAGCGGGCGGAGTTCATTCGCCTCCAGGTGCGCTTCAGCCGGATGCCACTCGGCGACCCTGATCGCCCGGCGCTGGAATCGCGCATCGCTAACCTGCAACAACCGTTGTTTCAAAAGTGGGTGGACGAGCTGCCGGACCTCCCGGGCGTCCACTGGGAAATGCCCGAGCGGGGGTTCATCTCGACCGCCCGGTTCGAGACCCCGGACGCGTTCTTCGAGTTCGCCCCGGAAGTGTTCGCGGCCGCGCCGATCCAGGAAGTCTGGTTGCACCGATTCAGCTTCATTGACGCCGGCAAGCTGTCACAGAGCGTCTATCTGAACAGGCTCCGTGTCCTCGACCTCAACGACGGGAACCGCATCGGGAACCACGGGGTCGAGGCGCTGATGAAGTCGCCTTACCTGGCCAACCTGACCGAGCTGAAGTTGGCCCGGAATTCGCTCGGATCGGCCGGCGTCCGGGCCATCGCCGAGTCGAGCCACCTGCGCCACCTCGACGTCTTGATCCTCGACCACAACGACCTGTTCGACGACGGCCTCCGCTACCTGGCCGCGTCGCCCAACATGTCCGGGCTGCTCCATCTCGACCTGGAACGGACCCGGACCGGGAACGACGCGGTGCGGGCACTCGCCAAGAGCCCGTACCTGACTGGATTGCGCAAGCTACACTTGAGCGGCAACCTGTTGACGGACGAGGGGCTGGAGGCGCTGTGCGGGTCGGACGTCCTGGCCGACGTCCGGGACCTGTTCCTCCACTCCAACGCCATCACCGATCGCGGCGTCAAGGCCCTGGCCGAGTCGCCGCAGTTCGCCCGGCTGGAGCGCTTGCATTTGCGCCAGAACCAGATCGGCGACGCCGGGGCTGAGGCGCTCGCGGCGTCCCCGTACCTGGGTCAGGTTCGGGAGTTGTACGTGGGCGGCAATCGGATTAGCGACAAAGGCGCCGACGAGCTCCGCCACCGGTACCGCTCGCGCGTGAACGTCTACTGACGTACAGCTGTGAAGGTTTTGCGAGGCCTTTCGCAGGTTCCTTGCTGCCCGGGCGGCCCGGTTATTAGAATGACCACACCTTGAACCTACTCGCCCGTTGACGCGTCGTTCCTTCGGCAGCCCGGGGGCGTCCCCGGAGAAAGGACGGGCGGACATGACCGACACCCACCATCCGTCCCCGCTTGACGCCAGCGTGCTGGTGCTGAACAAGATGTTCATGGCCGTGCACGTCATCAGCGTCAAGCGGGCATTCTGCCTGCTCTTCAAGGAGCTGGCGGAGGTCGTCACGCTCGAGGAGGGGCAGTACGTCACGTACGACTTCGCCACCTGGCGGGAGGTCAGCGAGTACAAGGCGAAGTTCTTCCGCGAGGCGGACGACGACTGGGTGCGGTCGGCCACGTGCGAGATCCAGGCCCCCCGGGTCATCCGGCTGCTGGCCTACGACCGGGTGCCGAAGCAGACGGTGAAGTTCAACCGCCGGAACATCTTCGCCCGCGACCACAACCAGTGCCAGTACTGCGGGCGGAAGTTCCCGTCCTCGGAACTGAGCCTGGACCACGTCATCCCCCGGGCCCAGAACGGGCGGACGACCTGGGAGAACATCGTCTGCGCCTGCGTGGACTGCAACGTCCGCAAGGGCGGGCGGACCCCGCGGCAGGCCAGCATGGCGCTCATCCGCAAGCCGGAGAAGCCGAAGCGGAGCCCGCTCCTGGCGATGAAGCTCAGTCAACGGAAGTACCAGTCGTGGCAGTCGTTCCTCGACGCCGCGTACTGGGACGTCGAGCTGAAGTAGAGGGTTGCCGATTGACACGCGGGCCGCCCGACTGGGCGGCCCGC
>DATFWZ010000005.1:0-8048 GCA_035258765.1 Gemmataceae bacterium | reverse complement strand
GGCGGAGCGGAGACGGGGGGAGGGGGGTCGGCGAGGGCGGTGGAGGAGAGGAGAAGGGGGAGGAGGAATGACCAATGACCAATGACCCACCAATGACCAAGGAATGACCAATGACCAATGATCAATGACGATCGGGCAGGCCATTTCGTCCTTCGCCCGTCGGCATTCGTCATTCCTTGGTCATTGGTGTTTGGTGGGTCATTGGTCATTGGCCGAACCCCCCTCACCCCTGCCCCTCTCCCCCCGAAGCGGGGGGAGAGGGGTTCCAGGCCCGAGTCGCAGGTCACACCGTTTGTCACCGACTTCGGGCTGGCGAAGAAATTTGAGGGCGGCAGTTCTCTGACTCAGTCCGGGGCCGTGGTCGGGACGCCGAGCTACATGGCCCCGGAGCAGGCCCGGGGTGCCAAGAACATCACGACCGCCGCGGACACGTATTCGCTCGGGGCCATCCTGTACGAGCTCCTGACTGGGCGCCCGCCGTTTCGGGGCGAGACCGTCGCCCAGACGCTGCGCATGGTGGAGGACGACGATCCGTCTCGGCCCCGGCGGCTGAACCCGCAATGCGACCCGGACCTGGAGGCGGTCGCACTCAAAAGCTTGGAGAAGGACCCGGGCCGACGGTACGAGTCCGCGGCAGCCCTGGCCGACGACCTGGCCGCGTGGCGCCGGGGGGAACCGGTTACCGCCCGGCGGGCGGGCGCCGGCCGCCGTGCCTGGAAGTGGGTCAAGCGCAATCGGACCGTTACCGCCCTCACGTTGAGCATTCTCCTGGCGCTCATCGCGGGTGGGTCCGTCTCGACCGTCTATGCTCTCAAGGCAGGCAAGCAGGCCAAGGAGGCGGCTGCGAACGAGCAGCGGGCGCTGCAAGAGGAAGCGACGGTCAAACACCGGGAGGCGGTACTCCGGGACGTGTTGGATGTGACCCTGTTCCAGCAGGCCCGGGCGACCCGGCTGGCCGGCCGGCCCGGTTGGCGGGACCGAGCCCTTCAGCTCCTTCGCACGGCGGCCGAGGGCCGCCTTGAACCCCGGGAGCGGATCGACACCGGGGTGGCAATGCCGGAATTGGCTGACCTCCGCGGCGAGGCGATTATGGCCCTGATGCGGCCGGACGCCACGGCGGTCCGCGAGCTCAACACCGGGGCCGGGAACGACACGACTCTGAGCGGTGACGGAACGCGGGCACTCGTCACTTCGACCGACCTGCGCGCCGAGCGCGTTTCGCTGCTGGTGCACGACCTGGTGGCCGGCAAGGACATCGCCTCGCACACGTTCCCATTCCATGACGCTGCTCGGGGCGGCCCTGGCATGGCTCTCGACATCGTTTTTGGCCACGTCCTAAACCAGGACGGAACGCGCCTGGCCATCGGTGGCGGGGACGGGGAGGTGCAGCTCTACGAAGTACCCACACTGAGACTCGTCGGGAAACTCAGCGGTGCCGGGCCCAAGCCGCCGTCGAAGGCCGACGTTCAAGTCAGCGACTACCAATTCAGCCCGGACGGATCGCGACTGTTGGCGAAGCGGACGGGGGTGGATCGGCCGGAACTCATCGTCTGGGACCTCGCCCGGCCGGAGCACCCGAAGTTGATCGGCCAGGCCGGGGCCAACTTCGACGACGACGTCTGTGGCGTGTTTTCGGGCGACGGCAAGCGGGTTGCACTCCCGACGGCCGATTCGTCGGGCGTTCGGGTGGTGGACGTGACGCGTGACCCGCCGGCCGAGGTCGCGACAATGCCGATTCCGTCTGTACGAGCGGTGGCCTGGCACCCGGCCGGCGACGTGCTGGCCCTCGCCACTCGGCCCGACGACCGACCGATCGGCCGAGTCATCTTGTTTGACCTGACACGGAAGGCACCGGCGGTGCGGGTGTCCGTCGACTTCCGCGGCTCGGCCGCCCTCGCCTACCACCCGGCCGGCACGTTCCTGGCCGTAGCCGAATCCGAGGGCCCGGTGCACATCCTCCGCGGCCGGGACGCGGGCGAGTATCTCCAATTGCCGTCGGAGGCAGGCGCGCAGGCGTGGCGGCTGGCGTGGACCGCGAACGGGGACCTGGTCACGGTCGACTTCTGGGACGCCGTCCGGGTCTGGCGGGTCGCGCACGACGTGCCGACCCAGGTGGTGAACCCCAGGGGGGCCCTGGACGAGCCGACGTGCAGCGCCGACGGGCGGTGGCTCGCCGCCCGGGTCCTGCCCCTGCCCGCGGGTCGCGCGGCCAAACGCGGCATCAAAGCCCAGGGCCTCTGGGAGCTGATCCGGGACAAGATCGACCGGCGCGACGACCGGCTCATCCTGATGGACCGCTGGACAGGGGAGATTGTCCGGGCCTGGTCGTCGGAATCGATGCCCAGCGGCGGCCTACACTTCCGCGCGGACGGGTTGCGGCTGGCTTATCGAATTGACGACAGGGTTGTGGTGCTGGATGTGCCAACCGGCCGCGAGATCGACCGGTACAGCACGCCGAGGAAATTCGGCGCGTCGATGTTCGACGACCTGTCCTGGGACGCCGAGGGCCGGCTCCTGGCCCTGTGCGCCGCCGGTCCGGGCCGACCGGTTGAGGTGTGGGACGTGGTCGCCGGGAAACCGGTGCGCGACGTTCCGGAGATTCGGCACGCCCCGGTAAGCCTCAACGGGGCGCTCTTGAGTCCGGACGGCCGGTGGTTGACGGTGGACCCGAACGCCGTGCTCCTGGGGCCGGACGAGAAGCTCGAGTCGTGCCGATTGTTCGACCTGCAAACCGGACGGGCGGTCGGGCGCTTCCCGCTTCACGACGCGAGCGGTCAGAAAATCGCCTACCCGGTCGCGATCAGCCGGGACGGCCGCCGACTCCTGTCGTCCATCGTCCCGATTGGGGCCCGGCCCGGGGAGCCGCGGCAAGCGGCCATGTACCAGTTGCACGCCCTGCCGGACGGGGCCGTGATCGCCCGCATACCCACCGGGGTGCAGGAGGCCGGAGGCGTGGATTTCAGCCCGGACGCAAGGTACGCGGTGCTCGATGGCGCCGACGGGACGGCACTCTTGATCGACGCCGGAACGGGGGACGTGTTAGTCCGATGGCGGCCGCACGGCGACCGGCGGTTGCGGCGCCTGAGCTTCACCGCCGACGGTCAGATCGTGTCCGAGGCCCGAGGCGGCGAGGAACTTACCTTTCTCGACTTGCGAGAGGTCCGCAAGCGACTCGCGACGATGGGGCTGGAGTGGTGACGTGGTTGGGTGGTGAGGTCGTGCGGTCTGATCACCACCCCGCCTCCCCATCGTTCTCGATCACCGATCCGCGGCCGGTCGGACGGCATCGCGCGCCGGTCCATTTGACATTGGCTCCGCGAGCGAAAACAATTGCCTCCACGTCCGTGGCCTCTGCCGAGCCGCGCCATGCCGACTGACCCCGCCCCGCCGGACGACCGCACGGTTACCGTCGCCCCGGTCAGGCCCGAAACACTGACCGCGGGGGGCGATGCCGCCGCGTCCGCCCCACCGCCGGGCCGCCGGTTCGGCGACTACGAGTTGCTTGAGGAGTTAGCCCGCGGCGGGATGGGGGTCGTCTATAAGGCCCGGCAGTTGTCCGCGAACCGGGTGGTGGCTCTCAAGATGGTCCTGGCCGGCCGGTTCGCCTCGGCAACCGACGTGCAGCGGTTCCGCCAGGAGGCGGAAGCGGCCGCCAACCTGGACCACCCAAACATCCTCCCGATCTACGACGTCGGCGACGTCGATGGCCGGTCGTACTTCACCATGAAGCAGGTCGAGGGCGGCACGCTGGCCGACGTCCTCAAGCAGAGCCCACGGACGAACGTCCGTGGGCTCGTCGCCCTACTGGAGCAGGTCGCGCGCGGGGTCCACTACGCCCACCAGCGCGGCGTACTGCATCGCGATCTGAAGCCGTCGAATCTCCTGCTCGTCGATCCGGCCACGCCGGTCATCGCCGACTTCGGGCTGGCCAAGAAGGTCGAGGGCGATAGTTCGCTGACCCAATCGGGTTCCATCCTCGGGACGCCGAGCTACATGGCCCCGGAGCAGG
The DNA here is from genome assembly GCA_035258765.1 of Gemmataceae bacterium. Classification (GTDB taxonomy): domain Bacteria; phylum Planctomycetota; class Planctomycetia; order Gemmatales; family Gemmataceae; genus SIAJ01. Next base: position 4,039 of record DATFWZ010000005.1, on the reverse strand, counting down.
CCCGCGGGTCGAAGGCGATCAGCACGGCCGCGGACACGTACAGCCTGGGCGCCATCCTGTACGAAACGCTCACCGGCCGGCCGCCGTTCAAGGGCGAGTCGGTCGCGCAGACTCTGCGGATGGTCGAGGAGCAGGATCCGGCCCGGCCGCGGTGGCTCAACCCGGCGTGCGATGCGGACCTGGAGGCAGTGGCGCTCAAGTGCCTGGAGAAGGACCCCGCGCGGCGGTACGAGACGGCCGGGGCCCTGGCTGACGACCTGGCCTCGTGGGGCCGCGGGGAGCCGGTCACAGCCCGGCGGGCGGGCTTGAGCCGCCGCGCCTGGAAGTGGGTCAAGCGCAACCCGGCCGTGGCCGGGCTGAGCGCCGCCGTCCTCTTGGCCCTGGTCGCCGGGTCGGTCACCTCGGCAGTGTACGCCACTCGGGCGGACCGGCGGGCGAAAGAGGCGGCAGAGAAAGAGCGGGAGGCCCGGAACCGCGAGGAAGTACTGATGGACGTCCTGTGCCTGACGAAATATCAGCAGGCCCGCGCCGTCCGGCTGGCCGGCCGCCCCGGTTGGCGGAGCCAGGCCCTGACCCTGCTCGAAGGCGCGGCCGAATTGCGCACCCGGCCGCGCGACGCGGCCAACCCGGATGACAAGACTGTGGAGCTGCCCGCCGCCGCCGACCTCCGCGGCGAGGCGGTCATGGCACTGATCGCCCACGACATCCGGCCGGTCCGCGAATTGCCGTTGGGCACTGGGAGCCTGATCGAATTTAGTCCGGACGGCCGCTTTGTCCTCCGGACGGGCATCGTAACTGGCCGGCCGCGCGACGTGGAGTTGCGCGTCATAGACCTGGCCACAGGCGCCGACGTCCACCGGTTGCAAATCACAACCGGCAGCGCGAAGCGGATCGACCTGGAGCAGGTCGTCTTTCTGACCGCCATTAGTGGTGGGGGTGCTGCCCTCGCCCCGGACGGCTCGCGAACCGCGTCCCGGTCCTTCACCACGGCCGGAGCGGTAACGATCCATGAGCTGCCCTCGGGCCGGACGGCCGTGCAGCTCAGGGACCCGCCCGGGGCGAAACCCCTGGGAACGGTCGCCCGTACCCGATTCAGCCCGGACGGCAAGAGGGTGGCCGCCGTCCGACACGACGACAAGGAGGCTGAGCTCGTCGTCTGGGAACTCGCCCGACCGAACGCCCCGCGGTCGTTGGGCCGCCAGCCCATAAAGAGCGCGGAGTGGGCTGACCTGCGTTCCTATCTGGACGAGGGGAGGTTGTTTGCCGGCCTGCGCTTTTCCCCCGACGGGAGGCGGATCAGCTTCGCGACGGCCGACCGCAAGACGGTCCAGGTGGTGGACCTGTCGGCCGACCCGCAGGCGAAGCCCGTGGAGGTGCCGGTCGGGGGTGAGCTGCGCACACTGGAATGGCACCCGCGGGATCCGATCCTGGCTGTGGCCGTGGCCAAACCGGGCGAGACCCCAGCCGTCGTTCTGTGGGACCTGACGGCGGGGAAGGCGCTGGCTACCTGCGATCCATTGCCGGCCGGGATGGACTCGAGGCTGATCTCGCTGGCGTTCAGTCCGGACGGCCGGTGGCTGGCCGTCGCCGGGACCGACTCGACCGTCCGGGTATACGGGGCCCGCGATGGGGCCGAACGGTTCCGGCTGACGGAAACGGTCTCCCTCGGGGTCCACCGCATGTGGTGGACGCCGGCCGGGGATCTGGCCGTGGTCGGGATATTGGAGAGCCTACGCATCTGGAAGCCCGACCCGGAGCCGCTGGCCGACACCGTGTACCGGCTTCGGGGCGCCGGCCGCCCAGCGTTCAGCCCGGACGCCCGGCGACTCGCCGTGTTCGCCCCGACGGCTGCGCCGCAGCCCAACCCGGTAAGGCCCAGGGAAGCCGACCCGCCCTGGGACCGGGTCGCCTTGATCGACCGGCGGTCGGGGCGGATCGAGCGGCGGCTTCCCGGGCTGACGACGAATCGCGGCCGGCTGTATTTCGCTCCGGACGGCAAGCGGCTGGTGCTGGAACAATTGGCGGAGGTGACCGTTCGGGACGCGGACACTGGAGCCGAGGTCTCCCGTCGAACCCCGCCGAAGGCAGGAATGCCTGGCCGATGGGCTGTCACCGCCTACGTGCCCGATGGCCGGCTGGTCGGAATAGCGTCCATGTCCGGCGGCAAGAACGAGGCGCGGTTCGTCGCGCGGGACCTGGGGGCCGACCGCAAACTTTACGATATTCCGGGAAAGACCACCGGCTGGGCTGGGCTGGAGGCGTCCCCGGACGGCGGCCGCTTCTACGTGGACCCGCCAAGGCCGCTTCTGCTGTTCGGGGTCGATCCGCCCGAAGCCGCCGAGCCGGGCCACCTGTACGAGCTGACGAGCGGGCGCCTGATCGCCGAGGTTCCCGCTCCGGCCGGGGCAGCCGGGCTCATGAGCCAGACGGGCCGCATCAGCGCCGGCGGCATCCGGGCCCTGACCCTCAACGTGACGGGGGCCGACGGGGCGGAATTACTCTTGTCGAACGCGATCTGGGCCGTCCGGGCCCTCCCGTCGGGGGAGGAGTTGTTCCGGGTCCCGAAACGGAGCATGGCCGACTACGCCCACGACTTCAGCCCGGACGGTCGCCTCGTCGCCCTCGGGTCGGACCACGGCCAGGTGGAGGTGTGGGACGTGGAAACCAAGGCCCTTCTGTTCCGCTACCAGCCTCACGGCGGCAAGACGGTCCACGGCCTGGCCTTCTCCCCGGAGGGGGACATCGCGACGGTGTCCGACGAAGACGACCGTCTGGTTGTGCTGCGGGTGAGAGAGGTGCGAGAGAGACTGACGGAAATGGGGCTGGGGTGGTAGGTTCCTCTGACCGTCGCTACCCAGCGGAAACAAACCCAATCCAACTTGCACCAATTGCGACTGTCAGTCCCGCGACCGCTTCCAGCGGATCAGGCAGCCGCGGGCGACCGTCTCGGCCTTCGGTGCCTTCTCGCCCTTCAAGACCGCGTCCACGGCCGCCTCCAGGTACTTCTTGGTGACCGCGTCCGCCTTCGTCTTGTCGTCCATCGACCCCATGTAGACGACCTTTCGCGCCTTGTCGAGGACGAAGAACTCCGGCGTGTAGGTCGCCCCGAAATCGCGGGCGATCTGCTGTGACTCGTCGTAGAGGTACTCGAACGGGAAGTTCTTCTTCTCCGCCTTCTTCTTCATCGCGTCGAGGCGGTCCTCGGGGATCGTGTTCACGTTGATCGCGACCAGCGAAACGTTGTCCTTGTACTTCGTGGCGAACGCGACGATCCGGTCCTCGTACTCCTCCGAGCATGCACAACTGTTGCACGTGAACACGAGGACGACGAGTCGCTTCCCCGCGTGGTCGGCGAGGGAGTGTTTCTTGCCGTCGGTGCCCGGGAGGTCCTTCCACGCCGGAGCGACGTCTCCGATGTTGATCTTCTTGTTGAACTCCCCGCCGACCGCGACGGCCGGAAGGACGCACAGGCACAGGGCGATGGAGGGGAAGCGCATGGGAGGCGGGAACTCGTCGGTGGATGTTCGCCGGTTGGCCGCGCCCCGAAGTGGAGCGCAGCAAGCGGGCGAGCGGAGCGGCGTCAGCCACCCGATGTTGTCACTATCGGGCGGCTGACGCCGCTCCGCTCGCCCGCTGACCAGTGTATGGACGACGCGCGAGTAGAAGTTATTGCAACGTCCGCCTGACTTGCGCCGGGCCTCAGTAACGCCAAATCAAGTCCGTGCCGAGGCGGAACTGGTGCAAGTCCCGCGTGCCCAGGAGCGGGAACTCGGCCGACAAGCCGAACTGAAGGGTCTCACTAAACTTGTACCGGAACCCCGGGGCGATGGACAGGAAGTCGCGATCCTTCGCCGACCCCCCGACGTTTGCGAGGTCGCGGCCCTCGAACTGCAGGAACGGCCGCTCGCGGCCGTTCGTCGTGTAGTGGAACCAGCTCAATTCCAGGACCGGATAAAACCGGTGGTAGTCCGCGGCGTCCAGGTCGAAGTGCAGTGTGTTGAACAGGTACTCGCTCCGGCCCCCGTTCGTCCCGAAATGG
>DATFWZ010000004.1:0-4983 GCA_035258765.1 Gemmataceae bacterium | reverse complement strand
CCGGGCCGGCCCGCTCCGCCGCGAGTGCGAGGTCCACCCGTCGAGCCGCCGGCGGCAACGCAGCCTGCGCGTGTTCACGGAAGCGCAATTCGTTTCCGCCGCGGACGCGCCGCGAATCTTGTACTTTCCCTGCCCGCCGGGCTCGCGGTTCGCGTGGGCCCGGCACGCGGCCGGTTCTCAATTCGCCCTGTGCGGAGTGACGCACACCCTGTCGTCGGAATCGGCCGCCCTGTCCCTGTGTGATCTGCTCACGGCCCCGTATGAGTCGTACGACTCGCTCATTTGCACGTCGCGGGCAGTGGCCGACCTGGTCCGCGCCGTGACGGGAGCATTTGCCGAATACCTGGCCGACCGCTTTGGCGGCGTGCCCGCGTTGCGCCCGCGGTTGGAGGTAATTCCTCTCGCGGTGAATCCGGAGAAGTTCCGCCCGCCCACGGCCGACGAGCGTAAGGCACGGCGGCAGCAGTTCGGGGTAGCCGACGACGAGGTCATGGTCCTTTGCGTCGGCCGCCTGTCGCACCATGCCAAGGCCCATCCGTTCCCTGTGTTCCACGCGACCGATCAGGCGGCCCGGCGGACGGGCCGGAAGGTCCACCTGGTTTTGGCGGGATGGGCGGCCCACCCGGCGGTGGATCGGGCGTATCGGGACGGGGCCGCCCGCTTCGCCCCCGCGGCCCGCGTCAGCTTCCTGGACGGCCAGGACCCGCAGGTGCGCTCCGGCGTCTGGCCGGCGGCCGACGTCTTCGTCTCACTGCCGGACAACATTCAGGAGACGTTCGGCCTGGTCGTCGTCGAGGCCATGGCCACCGCGTTGCCGGTGGTCGGATCCGACTGGGACGGGTACCGCGACCTCGTCACCAACGGCGAGTCGGGATTTCTGGTGCCGACGCAGATGATTCGCGGGGCGACGAATGGGGCCACGTTCCGGCTCCTGTTCGGGCAGACAAACTACGACCACTTCCTCGGGGAATGCAGCCAGGCGGTGACGGTGGACCTCGAGGCGGCCGCCGATGCGCTCAGCCGGTTGGTCGGTTCCGCCGAGCTCAGGCGACAAATGGGGATCGCGGGCCGCGCCCGGGCCGTCGAGCGGTTCAGTTGGGAAAAGGTCGTGCGGGCGTACGAAACTCTCTGGGCCGAGCAGGAACGCGAGGTTATGGCGCGCGGCAAATCGCGATGTGCCGTCCTTTCGCCGGTCCAATACCCGGCTCCCGAGGAGTCGTTCGCGGGCTACGCGACCCGATGGCTGACGGATTCGGACCTGCTGCGGGCCGTCGCGGGTGCTCCCGAGGTCGGCGTGCTCGCCGCGCTGCCCCTGACCAACGTAATGCCAGACCGTCGGTGCCCGGACGACACCGCGATCGCGACGCTCCTCAAAGCGGCGGATCGGCCCGAGTCGGTTGGCAATCTGGCGGCGATCCTAGAGCGGGCCGGTTCCGACGCCGTCAAGGCCCGGGCCACGATTGCATGGCTGCTCAAATATGGCGTCCTGCGATCTGCGTAGGGCGGCGTTTGGGGTCGTTGTTCGGCGTCCCCCGGGTTCCCCCGATGGCGAGTATCAAGAGAGTGCCATTGGCCGGCGCCACCGGCCGCGCGCGGAGTCGTTGCAAGTGCGCGATGTCGTGCCTTGGGGGCACTGGGAGTGAGTGAAATGGAAATCTCAGCCGGGTGGGCCGAGGACGCCTTCGCCCGGTTGGGCTTTGATCAGGTCCAGGAAGCCATTGCCGAAGTGCTCGATCTCCAGGAACGCGCCGACCTCCGGGACGGGCTTGTAGACACGGAACGTCCGCATCACTCCGAGGCTGGCCGCGCTTTCGAGTGGGCCGATGAACCGCGTGTCCCGGTCGAGGAAGTAGGGCCGGGCTGCCCACGTTGCCATTTGCCGTGCGGTGAGGAAGAATGCGCCGGAGTGTGGGTTATGGACCCGCCGGAATGCGACCGGCATTCCCAGGACGTCGCCCATGAGCTCCGGCGTATCGCTCACGTCCTGGAACGGCGTGGTCACGTCCGGGCGGATCGGCCCGTCCACGTACACGCGGTGGACGAGCTTGTTCCGGCCTGCCTCGTACCGGTTGGGCATGAGCACCGCGTCCTCGCCGAACTGCCCGGTGAACCACTGCAGTTTGACGAAGAACCACGGGTCGTGCAGGATCAGGTCGTCTTCGAGGTAGCAGTAATAGTCGTACTGGCCGAGCCGGTCGCGCAGGGCGGCGTGGCATTCAAACCCGAGCAACCGCGGATCGGCCGACGACAACAGGTGCGCGAAATAACCCGGCCCGAGCGGGAGCTGGCCGATCAAGTGCGTCGGGCCAGTGGTGCAGACGACGACGTCGGCCTGGACGGCGGTATGGTGGTTGGCCGGGACGGTCGTCCGGCGGAAGATGTCGATGATGCAGTGCGGACGGCCGAAAAGCTGGCGGATCGCGATCAGGCAGGCGGTCAAGGCCTCGACGCGGGGCCGCGGGTTCTTTCGGACCGATCCGTGCCGTCCACCGCCGGCCGGGTCCGGATTGAAGTAGTGGGGAATGGCGAAGAGTAGGCGCATGCGAGTCGGGCCCGGTGGCAAGATTGATTTCGGCCCATTGTACCTGGGTCCGCGCGGCATCGGGATGCCTACCTCGCGAACCCGGTGGCGTGCGCTTTAGGAATCGTTCACGACTTCGCCGCCGGCGCGCATCGCGAGGGCCTGCCAGGTATTAACTTGAATCCCGTTGGCGACGAAACGGATTGAGCCGTCGGCCAAGAGAACCTTGAACATTCTGCGCTGGCCCAACAATCAGGGCATGCCGTAATCTCATGGTTTGAGGCCGACTGACCAACGACGAGTCGGAGCCCAGCGATGCCCGAGCCCGGTGCCCCACGGTCGGCGGACCTCGGTCCCGGCTACGCGGCCGACGAGCCGCAAGTCCGGGTCCGCTCCGTGTTCCGCGAGCGGTGGCGGCGCGTGCTGATGCTGACGGGCGACGTGGACGCGTCCGTCACGTACGACTCGATGGGCTGGGGCGAACGCGTGTTCGTGGACGGCGAGGTGCGGGCCCGGACATCCGGCTGGGCGATGCAGTTGGTTTATCCGTGGGTCGATTTCACCCTCCCGGGCCGGGGGATCGACGTTCCTGCTCGGATCGATGTCGCGGCGGTCATCCGGCCGTGGACGTTGTGGAAGGTACGGATCACGCACTTCCGGCTGACGGTCGCGCGGACGGTCGTGTAGGACGAGGGACCGGACGGGGTCCGGTGGCCGGCCGACGCCCAGGTCATCGACGGGCCGGTCGAATGGGATTGTTGAGGCGCGTAGGCCAAGGCAATGGAGGGCGAATGATTCGTCGCGGCGTACCCGCGCTGGGTTTTTCTCCCTGTCCCCGCTTCGGCGGAGAGGGGGATCGAGTCAATCTTCCCACTCGACTTCCAACGTGCCGGGGTCATACCCCAGGTACACCACCGCCCCGCGCGCAAGCAGCAGGATCCAGCCGCGGCGGACGCGATCATCCCGGTCGCGGATCTTCACCCGCATGACAATACCGGGCCGCTTCCCGCCCCAGTTGCCGTACCGCCCGGTGAACGGATTGTCCCGCGCGTCGGCCTCGCGCAGGCCGAGAAGTTCATAGCCGTGATCCTCGGCCCAGTCCTCGATTGTTTCCTCGACCTGGGCATTGAGTGCCGCCCCGGCGACTTTGCGGCTTCCGCGAACAAGCAGGAACCAGAACGCGGCCACGACCACGAGGCCGAGCAGGACGAAGGCAAAACAAGCGCCGAGGAGCCAGAAGGGGGTAGCGTCCACGTCGGTGGTGGAGGAAGGCAGAGACGGACCCGCAGGGTGGAAGCGGGTACCAGTAATTCTAGAAGGCATTGGACGGCCGCGGCGGCACCGACTCGTGGGGGCAGAATTCCGATTCTGCCGCGCCTGGCCGCCCAGGAGAGAATCTGATTTCTCCGGTGAAGTCGGCCTCGACACAAGTGGAATTCTGCCGCCACGGCGTCGCCGTTACCGCGACGGCCACTCGGCCGCGGGCAGGTCGCCGGCGAACTTCCAGGTCGGCACGAAATCCCTCGTCAGCTTCTGGTTCGTCAACACCGCCCGCACCAGCTCGACCGGCATGTGGTTTTCCTTCAGAATCGCGTCGTGAAACGCCTTCTCCGTCATCCGACCCGAATCCACAAGCTCGTGCCGCAGCGCCCAGAACTGCTTGGCCCCGACCAGGTAGCCGGCCTGGTACAGCGGCGGGTACCCGCCCGCGAAGGACCGGCGGACCTCGGCCGTCGCGTTCTCGCGCTCGTGCCCGACCTTGTCCACCAGGAGGTCGATGCACTGCTGTGGGTTCATCTTTCCGAGGTGGAAGCCGAGTGAGAACTTCACCCGCGCGCAGCGGTGCATGCGCCAGAACAGGAAGCCGACGCGATCCTCCGCTGTACGCGGGAAGCCCATGTCGTACAGCACGAACTCCCAGTACAGGGCGTTGCCCTCGGTCCAGAACGCCGTGCCGAACGAGCCGCGGTAGCTGTTGTCGCGGGCCGCGATGAACCCCTGCAAATGGTGGCCGGGGATCAGTTCATGATGCACGGTCGCGCGCGAGAAGTGGATGTTGTTGCCGCGCAGGCTCTGGAGTTTCGCCTCGTGGGCCATCGTATTCGTCGGGAAGGCGACGCTGATGACCTCGCCGCCAGTGAAGAACGGCGAGACGAGTTGCCGTTGCGGCGACATCATTTCCATCCGCCAGGTTTCCTCGCACAGCGGCGGTACGGTGACCAGGTCGTGGCGGCGGACGTAATCGATCGCCTCGCGGGCCAGGTCGCGGATCAACTCGGGCTGATGGCCCGGCTCGACATGCAGCGTCTTGACCTTCTCGACCGCCTTCTTCCAGTCGTCGCCAAAGCCCATCGCGCGCGAGGCCTTCTTCATCTCGGCCTCGCACCAGGCGTATTCCTTGTGGGCGATGGCGATCAGTTCCTCCGGCGAATACGGTATCATTTCGGACGTGAGTTCGGCGA
>DATFWZ010000003.1:0-7506 GCA_035258765.1 Gemmataceae bacterium | reverse complement strand
GCCGGCGCCGCGGGCCCCGCGCCGTCCGGCCCCCGATCCCACCGAGAGGCTTGGCGGACACGCGAAGGAGTGTCCTCAATGCTCGTCGAGGTCGCCGTCCTCGGCTTCGCGCTGGCCCTGGTCGTCGGGGTCGGCGCGGGTTTCTACGCCGGCCGCGCTCAAATGAAAAGTCGGGTGCTGGAGGTGGAGTCCCAGGCCCGCGACCACGAGGCCCAGGCCCAGGCCCGGGCCCGTGACATCATCGACCAGGCTCGCAAGGACGCCGACCGGATCGCCAAGGACGCGGAACTCCAGGCCAAGGACGACATGTTTCAAAAGCGGGAGCTGTTCAATCGCGAGACCGAACAGCTCCGGGCCGACTTGCGAGAGCAGGAGCGGAAGCTGGAAAAGCGCGAAGCCGCCCTCGAGGTCCGGCACCGCGAGGTCGTCAAGAAGGACAAGTCGCTCGAGAATACCCAGAAGAAACTGTCCGACCGCAAGGAGGCCCTGGAGAAGCGGGCGGCCGAGCTGGATGACTTGATCAAGGCCGAGAACGACCGGCTGCACCAGCTGTCCGGACTCAGCCGCGACCAGGCAGAAAAGCTCCTTCTGGAACGGGTCGAGCGTGACCTCACGGAGCAGATCGCCGCCCGGCTGCAGCGCCACGAAGACAAATTGCGATCCGAGGCCGAGCAGAAGGGACGGGAGGTCCTGGCCACGGCCATTCAGCGCTACGCCGCCCCGCACACGGCCGAGGCCACGGTCAGCACCGTGGACATCCCGTCCGACGACATGAAAGGCCGCATCATCGGCCGCGAAGGTCGAAACATCAGGACGTTCGAAAAGGCGACCGGAGTGGACGTGATCGTCGACGACACCCCCGGGGTGGTCATCGTCAGCGCGTTCGACAACGTCCGTCGCGAGACCGCCCGCCTATCGCTCGCGAAGCTTATCCAGGACGGCCGCATCCACCCGACGCGGATCGAGGAGGTGGTGGCCGAAACCCAGAAGGAGATGGAAAAGCACATCATGGAGATCGGCAAGGCGGCGGTCGCGGAGGCCGATGTCGGGCCGGTCCACGAGAAGCTGGTCCAACTGCTGGGCCGGTTGCGGTTCCGTACCAGCTACTCGCAAAACGTCCTGAACCACAGCCTGGAGGTCTGCCATCTCACCGGGATGATGGCCGCCGAGCTCGGACTGGACGCCCGGCTGGCCCGGCGCTGCGCCCTGCTGCACGACGTCGGCAAGGCGGCCGATCACGAGATGGAGGGCGGGCACCCGAAGATCGGCGCCGAGCTGGCCAAGCGGTACGGGGAGACGAGTAAAGAAGTACTGCACGCCATCGTCGGTCACCACGATGACATCACCCTGGACCACATCTACACGGTTCTGGTGGCCGCCGCCGACGCGATCAGTGCGTCGCGCCCGGGGGCCCGGCGGGAGACGCTGGAGAAATACGTCAAGCGGCTCGAGGAATTGGAAGCGGTCGCGTGCGGCTTCCCGGGGGTCGAGCAGGCGTTCGCCATTCAGGCAGGGCGCGAACTCCGCGTCATCGCCAACGCCCAGCGCACCACGGACGCGGAGGCCCAGAAGGTTTGCCACGACATCGCCCGGGCGATTGAGCAGCAGCTCGACTACCCCGGCGAGATCAAGGTGACGGTGGTCCGGGAGACGCGGTCGGTCGAATTCGCCCGGTAAGCCGCCCCGTTCCCCCGGTTGGTCATGCGCATCCTGTTCATTGGCGACGTCGTCGGAACGCCCGGCGTTCAGTTCGTGCGCCGGGCCGTCCCGCTCATTCGCGCGGCCGAGCGCATCGACCTGGTAATTGCCAACGCCGAGAACGCGTCCGGCGGGTCGGGTTTGTATCCGACCACCCTGCGGCAGCTCAAAGCCGCCGGGGTGGACGCCTTCACCATGGGCGACCACCTCTACAAGAAGGCGGACATCATTCCCGTCCTGGAAGCTGGCGAACCGGTTGTCAAGCCGGCCAACTTCCCGGCCGCGGCACCGGGCCGCGATCACGTCATCCTGTCCACGCCAACGGGCGCGTCACTGGCGGTCCTCTCCGTGCTGGGGCGGACGTTCATGCGGCCCGTGGATTGCCCGTTCCAGGCGGCCGACCGGGTCTTGGCGCAACTGCCGCCTGACGTCCGGTGCGTCCTCGTCGATGCCCACGCGGAGGCGACCGCGGACAAGTACTTGCTCATCCACCACCTGAAGGGCCGCGTCACGGCCGTCATCGGCACGCACACCCACGTCCCCACGGCGGACGAGCAGGTATTCCCCGAGGGGACGGCTTTCGTTTGCGACGTGGGGATGACCGGGCCCTACGCGGGCGTCCTCGGCCGCCGCGCCGACCGGGTTTTGGCAACGACGCTGAACTTCGTTCCGACGCACTGGGAAGTCGCCATCGACGACGTCCGGTTGGGGGGTGCAATCGTCGATGCCAATCCTGCGACCGGGAAAGCCACGGCGATCCGGCGCGTCATGGTCACCGAGGCGGACCTGGCAGCCTGGGAAGGAGCGCGGGCTTCCACACCCCCTTGACTTCGTGCCCTGCCGACGGCATGGTGCCGCTGTTCGGGGGGACCCGACGGGGGGCGCCATGCATCGGTTGCGGGCGGCGTGTCTGCTGGCACTGTTGCCGGCCGGGTGCGTAACCCGTCCGCTCCTCGACAACCCCATGCGCCTGCCCGGCGCGGTCGCGGGCGAATGCGCTCATCCGCCGGCGACTCACGTTGACTCGACGACCGAGCTCCCACCGGGGGAAGCGTACCGCGAGCTGTTCGAGCGGGTCCTCGACGCGGTCGACGACTATTTCCCGATTGCGTACGCCAACCGGTACGAGGGGCGCGTCCTCGGCCGCACCACTTTCGCGCCCGGTTACGAGCAGCCGTGGCGGCCCGGCTCCCCGGACAAGTACGACCGACTTCTCGCGACGTTGCAACCCTACCGCTACCGGTGTGAGGTGCGCATTCGCGAGGCCGAGCCCTCCGGGTATTTCGTGGAAGTGGTGGTCCGCAAGGAACTGAAGGATTACGCAGCGCCGTCCGGCCAGTTCACAGGCGTGCCGATCTACGGGGACATCTGGACAGTGGACCGCGACCACTTCTTCATCGTGGACCCGGACGTCACGGCACCGCTGTCCGAGCCCGGAGAGCGGTGGATTCCCAAGGGTCGGGAGACGGCCATCGAGCAGGCGATCCTGCGAAAACTCCAGCAGTGTCCCTGAGCCCGAGTCGTTAATCCTCGGCCGTCAGCCCGGCCGCGAGCTCGCACTCGAGTTCGAGTGCGAGCTCGTCCGTTTGCTCGCTATTGAACGCTCGGACGTGTGCGATGACTTGCCGAGCGCCCCGCTCCTCGTCGGTTTGGCCGGCAAAGACCGTTTGCGTCAGGCGCTGCGCGGCCGGATCGGACCGGTTCAAATCGACGAACCGACGAACCGCCAACTCGAATGAGACCCGACCAGCGACCAGGTCCGCCACGACCTCCTGCCGGCACGCCAGGCGGTGCAGCACCTCTTGGTCGACTCGGGCCAGCTCCCGTTCAATCCGTTCCTCCGAACGAATCGTCTGCCGCAAGTCGGGCATGTCAAAGAAGTCGGCGGCGGACTCCGCGGCGAACGACGGGTAGACCGACGCGCCGACCGCTAGGAGGGCAGTTAGAAAAGCGCCAACAACCAGGGAGCAAGTGGATAGCCTCATTGTCGGGCCTCGAGGGAATGGGCGAGTTCCGGGTGCGGGTGGCCGGCGGGAGGGAGGTCCGGCAGGGACGGTCGCGCGGACCGTAGTGGGGCTAGCAAATCAACTGGAGCGACGGACGGGGACGTTTTGGCGGGGTCCAGAATGCGAGTGCTGCGACATCAATTCGTACCAATCAGAGTGAGCGGCGACGCGATGGTGTAAAGCGATCCGCGTGCCAAATCGGTCGAACGACGCGCGGGGACAGAGCGCAAGCGGCTGGTTCAGTAGGAGTTATGCCATTGGATTGTGAGTAGACCGGATCGCGGAATCGGCGTGCGTTGCTGTGCGGATAGGCAAGACTTGCCCCCGCGATTGGGTTGGGTCAGGTGCCCGGGGCGGAAGCGGGGAAACTCGAAATGCGTAGTGCTCGCCGAGGCGGGTCGTTGCAACCGGTACGAGCGGGATTTCAACTTGCCCTGGCGGTACCGGGTCTGGTTACCAAGGTTTGCGGGTCACCCGTTGGCAACGAAATGTCAGGCTGGCCGGCGAGTGCGCGCGGATTTGGCAACCTGAGTGGCAACCTGATCCGGTACGCTCCTGACCGCCAGGGGTTGCGAGATGCGTTTCACACTGCCGAATGCCTCAGGCTGCAAGCCGTCAGCGGAGGAGTCCGGCGTTTACTGGAGCGCCCGCCGACGTCTTCGGCCTCAACTTGCGATGACTTGGGCACCGGTGACACGGACTAGTGAACGGTCCCGTGCGACGATGCCAGCGATCGCGCCTCCTGCTCGATTCGACGCCGGGCTTCCTGATATCGGCGCGGATTGTTCGAAGCGTACACACGGGCGAAGAGCACGACCTGGTTCAAGATGCGATCCCGGTCCGTCCCTCCCTCCACCGTGCGTCGCATGTTGTTGACTGACTCCGCGGACGACTCCGTCACGTCTTCGAACCGTTCGACGACTTCCTCAAGAGTCAGCAACCCGTCCATCAGGTCCGAGACAGCCTCCTGTTTCACGGCAAGGCGGTGCATCCGGGCCTCGTCGTCGGGCGAGGGCCAAAGGACCGTCTCCTCGTACGTATCCGAACCCGGTGGCCGATCCGAAGTGCGGTCGGCAATGTGGGCGACCCAGGCGGAGCCGGCAACGACAATGAGCGCGGGCGCGGCGCCGAGCGCGGCGCGCAGGGGGAACGGCACGGCGTGGCCTCCAATGGACGGACGGTTCCGGGAGTCCGTCAGCGACCGCCCCAGCGGGCAAATCAGGAGCCGGGGGGCTCAGGCGGGCAAAACCACTTCTCTTGCAAACACCATGGCGGCGAATTTGGATCGGTCACGGCTACAATTCGCCGCCCAACCGTAACGGGCTTACCACTATAGAGAACACTTCAGGCCGGAGGGTTCCAGTTCTTCGCGAATGGGTGCATACGGGATTCACCGGCCGCCTCAATTGTCATCCGAAAAAAAAGGGCGACCCGGCCAAGATTGGCTGGGCCGCCCCCCAGAATTCTGCAGTTCCTATTGAGCCTTCTTTGTCCCGGACAGCTCGTCGGCCAGTTCGGTGGCGTCGTACACCTTTCGCAGCGCCTCCACGATCGCCCGGGAATCGACGCTGACCGCCCGGGCCTGCTCGTCCTCGTAGATGAAGTCGAGCACCAGGGACTGGATGTTGCCGTCGAAAATGATTCCGACCAACTCGCCGTTCCGGTTCACCACCGGGCTGCCCGAGTTGCCGCCGATGATGTCCGCGGTGCAGACAAAATTGAGCGGCGTCGAGAGGTCGAGCTGGCCCTTTCGCTCGTGCCAACGGGGCGGGAGGTCGAACGGCGGCCTGTTGTTGTGCTCCTTGGACCAGGCGTACATGCCCTCGAAGTTGGTGTAGGGGGCCACGCGCTTGCGGTTTTCCGTGTACCCCTGCACGGTCCCGAAGGACAGCCGGAGCGTGAACGTCGCGTCCGGGTAGGTGCTCGTCCCGTCCTGGGCGAACCGGGCCTTCGCGACGGCCGCGGCCGCCTGCCGCTTGGGCTCCTCAACCTGGGTCTCGAACTGCTTCCGGAACGCCCGGGCTTCCGGATCAATCGTCCGGGCCAACTCGATCATCGGGTCCTTGGCCGCGTCCACCTGGGCCTTTCCGCCGTCAAACAGCTTCTTGCGAACTTCCGGGTCCTTCACCTTCGTCCCCGCGACCAGTTCCGCCGCCCGCTCGCGCGGTGACTTGCCGTCGAGCACCTTCTTGACCAGCGGGTTCTCCGCCCCGACCGTCGTGGCCAGGAAGGTCAGGGAGTCGGTCAGCTTGAGTTGCTCCAGATCCTCATAGATCGGCTCGTCGGAGAAAAGTCCGAACTTCAGCGACGGCAATCGGGCGTCGCCAAACTCCCGCAGCCGGTCGCCCGACGCCTTCGGCAGTTCCTCGGAAGCTCGCAGGAGCGTGCGCGCGATGCCGAAGAGGTGGCTGTTGAATCCCTGGGTGTTTTCCAACATGTTGACGTCCCGGGCAATCTTGGCCCGCACCTTCTCCGCCTCCGCGATCGTCGCGAACGCTTGGGTCGCCTCCTTGTACCCCTGCTTGGCGCAGAAATCTCGCAGGCGCTTCTCCTCCGACGCCTTGCGCCCCATGAGCTTCGGGTCGAGGAGCCCGGCCAGGCCGCCGACCCGCGCCTTGCGGCTGTTCTGGACGCCGAACAAGTCGTCCTTCACCCGCCGTTGGTTCTCCTCAGTCCGTTCGGCCCAGGAGGTATAAAGCACCTCCAGCCGATTGAGCCGGGCAAGCAGGTTCGGGTATTGCAGGTCGCGCAGGTACTCGAGCTCGGCCATCATGTCCTGCCGGTTCGTCCGCCCGGGGTGCCCGGAGACGAACACCAGCTCACCCTCCTTCGAACCGGCCGGGCTCCACTTCAGGTAGTGCTCGATCTTGGCCGGCTTGTTGTCCTCGTAGACGCGGAAGAAGCAGATGTCGAGGTCGTAGCGGGGGTACTCGAAGTTGTCCGGGTCGCCGCCGAAGAAGGCGATCTGCTGTTCGGGCGCGAACACGAGCCGGATGTCCGTGTACTTCTTGAACGTGTAGAGGTGGTAGGCCCCGCCGGCGTACAACGTGACCACGTCGGCGCGGATGCCCTTCTTCTCGTCGGCCGCCCCCTGCTCGATCTCGGCAATGGCCTTCCGCCGCGCGTCGGCGGCCTCGGCAGGTGACGATCCTTCTTTCACGGCGCTCTGTACCTTGGCCGTCACGTCCTCGATCTTCAGGAGGACGTTCAGCTCCAGCCCGTCGGTCTTCTTCTCGTCCGCGAGCGTCCGGGCGTGGAAACCGTCCCGCAAGTAGTCCTTCTCCTTAGTGGAAAGTTTCTGCAGGTCGTCGGCCCCGATGTGGTGGTTGGTCATGACCAGGCCGTCGGCGGAGACGAACGACCCGGACCCGCCGGAATTGAAACGGACGCTCGACAGGCGGACGTGGTCGAGCCATGCGTCGGTCGGCTCGAAACCGTGCTTCGACTTCAGGTGTTCTTTGGGTGGGGCGTTGAAGAGCCACATGCCCTCGTCGCCGTGGAGCGGGGTATCCGGCATGGTCACTCCCGCGACGGCGGCGCAAACGGCCGCCAGCCAGATCCGGGTCCTCATGGGATAACTCTCTCGGTGGGCGCTGGTGAGAAAAGACCGCGGTGGACTTTATACGAGGCGCCGCGGCGTCGGACCGGCGGGACGAATGGTGACGTTTATTCGGTGGCCCCCCGGTTGCCCCGAAAGCGAGGATTAGGGGAGTGGGATTCGGCCGGGCCGCGGCCAGCGGCGTCAGGCCGCCAGGCCCTAGGGGGCGAGTTGGCGCCCTGACTCCCCACCAGAAACCATTGT
>DATFWZ010000002.1:0-6420 GCA_035258765.1 Gemmataceae bacterium | reverse complement strand
CCCGACCGCCGTCAGGGCGACGACCAGGGCGACCAGCGTCGTCGGCGACCGGAACGGGGGCACGACTCGCCTCCTGCGGGGGTGCCAGTGTAATGTATGATCTGCCCGCCCGCGAGCACCCCGCATGGACGCCCCGCTCAGAATCGCCGTCGTCAGCACTCCGCGGGTCGGGAACACGTGGGTACGCCATCTTCTGGCCGCGGCCTACCAGGTCCCCCATGTGGCCCGCCATTGGCTCGCGGACAAGGACTGGGCCGAGTTGCCCCCCGAAGTCGTCCTGCAAATCCACTGGCGGCACGAGCCGGCGTTCGTCGCCGAGCTGGAGTCGCAAGGTTTTCGGGTAGTCACGGTCGCCCGGCACCCGCTTGACGTGCTCGTCTCGATCCTGCACTTCTGCGTCTACGAGTCGGAGTCGGAGGGCTGGCTGCTCGGGGCCGGCGGGACGGAGGCGGACATCTACGGGGCCATGCCGCGGAGCCGGGCGTTCGTCGAGTACGCGAAGGGGCCGCGGGCGGCGCAGCTCCTGGCGGTGATGCCCGACTGGTGGGGCCGGCCGGGGGTCCTTGGGGTTCGCTACGAGGACTGCGTCCGCGACCCGGAGGGCGAGGTTCGGCGGCTTGAGTCGGAGTTCGGCCCGGTGCGGTGCGCTTCGCGGGCGGACGCCGTCGCGGCGTGTTCGCTGGCGCGGCTGCGTCAGCGGGCGACGAACAACCACTTCTGGAAGGGCTCCCCCGGGCTCTGGCGCACCCTGCTGGCCGCCGCCGAGGCACGCGAGATTGCCGACGCCCTGCCGGACGTCTTTACCGGGCTCGGGTACGCATGTGACCCGGACGCCGGCCTCGACCCGCTGACCGCGGACCGGAACTGGGTGCGGCTGGTCGGCGACGAGATAAAGGAGGCGATGCGCCGGGCCACGGAGGGGCATCGGGCGGAGTTGAAGGCGAAGGACGACCGGATTGCGGAGCTCGACCGGCACTGCGACGATCTAACCCGGCGGCTACGGGAGTCGGTGACGTTGTCGGGGCCGGTGGCCCGGGCGGTAAAGCGGGCCTGGCGTGGCTGGAAGGACCAAGGCGCGGAATAATTGGTCGGGAGTCGGGCGGTTGGCCGACTCCCGGCGGGTGTTCCTCGCTCGCAGCGCCTTACTTTCGCGGGATCGTCAGGTGGCACCAGCCCAGGTCGAGGGACCCGGCCTTGCCGTTATCCCCGCTGAAATACTCCGGGGCGAGGGAGTAGACGACGTAGCGCCCCTTCTTCTCGTGCTGCACCAGCCGGGCCGACTTGAGCACGCCCAGGTGGTGCGATACGTTGACGATCTCGATCTTCAGCAGCTTGGCCAGCTCGGAGACGTTCTTGGATCCGTCCCACAGGCACTCGATGATGCGGATGCGGTTCTTCTCGCCGATCGCCTGGAGCAGGTCGGCACACTTTTGGGCTTCAGTCGGGTCAGTCATCGGCGGACGTCACCTCGGATGTATGGGCAAATGATGGGCTGGAGAGGCACCCGGGCGGCCGGCTTCCTCTGGTCCGTTCCCATTCTACGGGTCACGGACCCACATTCTTATGATGAAATCGGGGATGGGGCAAGCGGCGCTTCCGCAACAGATACGGCGTCATTCACCTCTTCCCGGCGGTCAGGCTGCTGCGATTCCAGTCAGGGTCTGAATGCCTTTCATTTCTAACTGCCTGGGGCCAAGTCGCCTACATCAGTTCGGTCACTGCGTCTGACCCACGTCGTTTCCAGCACAACGGAAGTCGCGCCTCACTCCACAACAACTCTTTGCTGGTTTTCGCGCCCAAAACTTCTGATTTGCCTCAGCTGGATGTCTATAAAAGTATATTTTAGATCATTTAAGTTCAATTATTGACCGCATAGAGTCCGGGAGTTGGTTGATTTTCTCCCTCAAAAACAAAAAAATCCAAAAAAATCAGATTGACAACGTCTATGTACATGCGTACATTATCAGGAGGTAAGACACTGAGGAGTTTCGCCGCCGAAGCAGGCGCGAAACGGAGCCGGAGGAGGGTCGGACGATGGAGAGCTGGCGAACAGTCTGGCGGGAAGGATTTGCCCCGGTGCTGAGCTTGAACGGCCTCGAGGTGCTTCGCGACGCTCTGGCGGCCGACGACCCGCGGCTCACCCAGGGCTCCACGACCACCCCGCCCCCGCTCATGTGCGTGCAGGACTGGCCGGTCGAGGCCGCGTGCGCCCTCGGCTACTGCGGCTGGCAGGGGGACAAGCTCGAGACCGTCGGCGAGGTGGAGGAGTTCTTCGCCCGCTGTTGCTTCGAGGCCGACCAGCGGCTGGGCGAGGCGGCCGCGTGCCGGTGGTTCCTGAATTGGTTCGACGACGCCCCGCGCGACGAGATGCGGCGGGAGCTGTTGGCGGAAGTGGAGCGGGCGATCGCGGAGCGGGCCGACAAGGTGGCCCCGGCGGTCCCCGACGGCGTGCGCGACCCGTTCGCCGGCGTGCCCATGGTGGCCTGATGACCAACCTAACAAATATCCGATGACCGACGAGGGAGAAGCCCATGATCTGCCGCCACTGTCAGAAGTCGAAGGTAAACCGCCCGCGAGGCTTGTGCTGGTCGTGTTACTACCGGCCGGGGGTGCGGGAGTTGTACCCGTCCACGAGCAAGTACGCCCGCCGGGGGGAGGGGAACTTCTGCGGGACCGCCCCGCTTCCGCCAAATCCGACGACCGCGATCCCGGGGTCGGAGGAGAAGATCGCCATCCTGGCCGAGCGCGCCCGCATGAAGCAATCGCTCTGGCATCCGGACGACGTCACGCTGGAGACGCCGCCGGCCGGCGTCGCGGCCCTAGCGCAGGCGTGCTGAGAAAGTGCAGTGGGACTTATAGGACCTATAAGACCTATGGGTCCTATAAGTCCCCATTCTACCGACTGGTCCCTACACCGCGGCGCGCACAATGCCCAGAAATGAATCCGCCTTGAGGCTCGCCCCGCCGACGAGTGCCCCATCCACATCCGGCTGCTTGAGGATCTCGCCCGCATTGTCCGTCTTCACGCTCCCGCCGTACGCGATCGGCAACGCCTGGGCCGCGGCCTCGCCGTAGTGCACGGCGAACCGCTTGCGGATGAACGCATGGACCGCCTGGGCCTGGGCCGGTGTCGCGACCTTCCCGGTCCCAATCGCCCAGACCGGCTCGTACGCAATCACCAGCTTCGAAACTGCCTCCGGCGACAGGCCGTTCAGCCCGGCCGCGAGCTGAAACCAGATCACCTCTTCGGTCTGCCCGGCCTCCCGCTCCGCGAGCAATTCCCCAACGCAGAAAATGACGGTTAGACCGGCCGCCGTTGCCGCCTTCACCTTGCGATTGAGAAACGCGTCCGGCTCGCCGAGGCCGTGCCGCCGCTCCGAGTGGCCGACGATGACGTACTTGCACCCGGAGTCGAGGAGCATGGCCGGGGAGACTTCGCCGGTGTAGGGGCCCTCAGTCGCAAAGTGGCAGTTCTGCGCCCCGACCGCGACCTGTGATCCCTGGAGCACGTCGGCGACCAGGTTGAGCCATGGGAACGGCGGGCAAACCGCGACGGTGACCGCGTTATCGGTCACGCCCTTCGCAACGGCCTCGGCAAGCGACTTGGCCGTTGTGGCCGTCGTGTACATCTTCCAGTTGCCGGCGATGAACTTCTTGCGCATGCGTCGTTTCCCTAGCGGTCGATCGTCCGCCCCAGCACCTCCGCGAGCTTCCGCAACTCAACCATCAGCGCCTGGTACTGGTCCGGCAGCAGCGCCTGCGGCCCGTCCGACAGGGCCTTCTCCGGGCAGTCGTGCACCTCGACATGCACGCCGTCCGCCTTCGCGGCCACGGCCGCCATCGCCATCGACGGGATCAAGTCCGGACGGCCAGTCGCGTGGCTGGGATCAACGATGATGGGCAGGTGGCTCTGGCCCTTCACGTTCGGCACGGCGCTCAGGTCGAGCATGTTGCGGGTCGAGTCTTCAAACCCGCGGACGCCCCGCTCGCACAACACCACCGACGGGTTCCCCTCGGCCAGGACGTACTCCGCCGACATGAGCAGGTCCTTGACTGTCGCCGACATGCCCCGCTTGAGCAGGACCGGCTTCCGCGTCTGTCCGACCTCCTTGAGCAGGTCGAAGTTCTGCATGTTGCGGGCGCCGATCTGGAACATGTCCGCCCGCTTCGCGACAAGCGGCACCTGCCGGGTGTCCATCACCTCGGTGACCACGGGCATGCCGTGCTTGTCGCCGACGTCGCGGAGGATCTTGAGCCCCTCCTCGCCCATTCCCTGGAACGCGTACGGACTGGTCCGGGGCTTGAAGGCCCCGCCCCGGAGGATGTTCGCCCCCGCCTTTTTCACGTGGCCGGCGATGCGGTCGAGGCCCTCGAAGCTCTCGACGGCGCACGGCCCCGCGATCATCGCCAAATGCCCGCCGCCGACCTTGACCTTGCCAACGTCAATTACCGTGTCGGCCCGGTGGAATTCGCGGCTGGCCAGCTTAAACGGCTTGAGGATGCGGTGGACATTCTCGACGCCCGGGATCGCGTCCAGCTTCTCGACACCCGGGGCGTTGTCGTCGCCGATCAGGGCGACGATGGTGCGGAACGCCCCGGTGATGACCCGGGGCTCGAACCCGAGCTCGACTACGCGCTCGATGACGTGATCGATCTGCGGCTGGGTGGCGTCGGTGCGGAGGACGAGGATCATGGGAACTCAGCGGATAGGTCCTATGGGACGCATAGGTCCCATGGGACCTATGCGCACGGGCTAATCAAACGAAGAGCCCACCGCCAGCGCAAGCTTGCGGACGTCTTGCATGAGCTTCACGAATTGGTCAGGCAGCAGTGCCTGCGGGCCATCCGACAGCGCCTTCTCCGGGCAGTCGTGCACCTCGACGTGCACCCCGTCGGCCCCGGCGGCGACGGCCGCCTTCGCCATCGACGGGATCAGGTCCGGGCGGCCGGTTGCGTGGCTCGGGTCGACCACGATTGGGAGGTGGCTCTGGCCCTTCACATTCGGGACCGCACTCATGTCGAGCATGTTCCGCGTCGAGTCCTCGAAGCTGCGGACGCCGCGCTCGCACAGGACGACCGCCTGGTTCCCCTCGGCGAGAATGTACTCGGCCGACATGAGCAAGTCCTTGACCGTCGCGGACATGCCCCGCTTGAGCAACACCGGCTTTTTGGCCTTCCCCACCTCTTTGAGCAGGTCGAAGTTCTGCATGTTGCGGGCGCCGATCTGAAACATGTCCGCCCACTGCTCAACGAGCCCGACTTGTCGCGGGTCCATCACTTCGGTCACGACCGGCATGCCGTGCTTGTCGCCGATGTCGTGGAGGATTCGCAGGCCCTCTTCACCCATCCCCTGGAAGGCGTAGGGGCTGGTCCGTGGCTTGAACGCCCCGCCGCGGAGGATGTTCGCCCCGCCCTTCTTGACGTGGGCGGCAATGCGATCGAGCCCCTCGTGGCTCTCGACGGCGCACGGCCCCGCGATCATTGCCAGGTGCCCGCCGCCGATGCGGACTCTGCCCACGGTCACCACCGAGTCGGCCTTCCGGAATTCGCGGCTCGCGAGCTTGAACGGCTTGAGGACGGCCAGTACCTGTTCGATGCCCGGGATGGCGCCGAACGTTTCGACTTGCGGCTTGCGCTCGTCGCCGATGACGCCGATGATGGTCCGCTGCTCCCCGCGACTGACGTGCGGTCGGAACCCGAGCTCCTCGACCCGCTGGATGATGTGGTCGATCTGCTCCTGGGTGGCGTCCGGCTTGACGACGAGGATCATGGTCGGGGCCGCGGGGTGGCGGAATGTACGGCGGGGCGGGCTCCTTGCCACTTTACAGGCTCGCGACGCGCGGGGCAAACGGGCCGGAGGTCAGGGGACCGTGAACCGATCGATCTTCCAGCTGTCCCCCTCGTCGAGCAGGATGAGAGTGCAGTCCGTGGCCCCGGTAGGACCCGACAGGCTGTAGTGGAGCCGCATTTGGTTGCCGCCATTGACCGTGTTCAGCTTGAACTCGGTCATCGCCCGCGAGGTGTGCCCGGTGAGGTTCGGGTTTGCGGCGACGAATGCGGAGAACTCGGCGAACGTTTGTCGGCCCTGGAAAGCGGAGGTCGTGCCCTGGAAGGCAGGTTGAAGTTGGCCGGCCTTGAGCTGCTCGAAGAACGTATCGGCCGCTGTTTGGGCGTCCCCCAGCTCGTTGGTCACCTTCTTGAACGCCCAATACCCGACGCCGGCGCACGCGAGGACGCCGATTAGGACGGCAGCCGCGAGACAGGCCAGGATGATGACGATGACCTTGGTATTGCTCGCGGCGAATCGAGGCGGAACGGGGCGCATGAGCGGACTCCGGAGTCAGCCGACGGCGTTGCCGGCTCGTCGCCTCGAAATGGATTTTCTTCTGTGGATGGATGATACCAGAAGCACAGCGGCGG
>DATFWZ010000001.1:0-2151 GCA_035258765.1 Gemmataceae bacterium | reverse complement strand
CCTGACCACCCTCCGGGCCCAGGCCCCGGCCCTCAAGAAGAAGAACAAGAGCCTGATCGTCATCCACTTCGGCGGCGGCTACCCGGCCATCGACTTCTGGGAGGACAAGGACCCGCACCCGAACATGGGCGAGACCAAGTCCGCGTCCACGGCCGTCTCGGGCATCAAAATCAACCGGCTGTTGCCGAAGGTCGGCGCGCAGATGAAGAACGCGGCCATCATCCGCACCATGAAGAGCACCGAGGGCGACCACGCCCGCGGGACGCGCGTCATGATGACCGGCCTGCCCATCAACCCGCTCGTCGACCAGCCGCACATCGGGTCGAAGGTCGCCTGGTACTACCGCGAAAACGAGGGCGAGCTGCCGGCGTTCATCACGGTCGGGGGCGGCGGCGGCATCGGGCCGGGATTCCTGGGTCAGAAGTACGGGGCCCTGCCGATCAACCAGCCGGGTCAGCCGCCGGAGAATGCTGTCCCGCCGGGCGAGATCGGCGGCATGGCCGGCATGGACCGGATGCAGCGCCGCGGCGACCTGTTTAGCCGGCTGGAGGGCGGGTTCCAGAAGAGCACCGGGTCCGAGAAGGACGCGGCCAAGGCCCACCAGGAGGTCTACGACAAGGCCCTCGGGCTGATCATCTCCAAGAACAAGGAGGTGTTCAAGCTCGACAAGGATGTGGACGGCAAGCCGATCAAGCTGAAGACCGAGTACGGGACAGGGGCGTTCGGCCAGGGGTGCCTCTTGGCCCGGAAGCTGACCGAGGCCGGGGCCGCGTGCGTCGAGGTGAACACCGGCGGTTGGGACATGCACAACGGCATCTTCCCGCAGCTCGAGCGGCGGCTGCCGGAGATCGATTCCGGCATCGGCACCCTGCTCAAGGACCTCTATGAGCGCGGCCGGCTGCAGGACACGGTGGTCGTCACCCTGTCCGAGTTCGGTCGGACGATCCGCGTGAACAACAACGCCGGCCGGGACCATAACCCGGGCCTGTGGTCGGTGCTCATCGCCGGCGGCAACATCATCGGCGGCCAGGTTTACGGCAAGACGAGCGAGGGCGCCGATAGCATCGCCGAGAACCCGGTCACGACCGGCGACCTGTTCGCGACGATCTACGCGGCGCTCGGCTTCGACAAGGACGCTCAGATCCGCGACAACCTGGGCCGTCCGAGCCCGCTCGCGGGCGAGAAGGCCAAGCCGGTCGCGGCCCTGCTCAAGAACGCGTAAGGAAGCAGCTCGACGTCGCCATTATCGTCGATGTCCCCGGGGCCGCCCGCAAGGGCGGCCCCGGCTCTTTTGAATTGCAATGCCGCAAGCGGTTCTAGCTTGGAAGCAGATCTTTGACCGCGTCCTGCTCTTCCAGCAGCTCCTTCAGGGTCGCGTCGAACTTCGTCTTCCCGAAGGCGTCCAGGGTCAGCCCGTCCACGACGTTCAGGTTGCCCTTTCCGTCCGATCGCACCGGGTAGCCAAACACCAGTCCTTTCGGCACCCCGTACTGCCCATCCGACACCAGTGCGGCGCTGGTCCAATCGTTCGCTGAAATCGCGGTCAGCAGGCTCTTGACGTGGTCGATGGCCCCGTTCGCGGCCGAGAACGCGCTCGACAGCCCGCGCTTGTTGATCACCGCCTTGCCCCGCTCCTGGCACTGGGGGACGAAGGCCGTCTCCAGCCAGGTGCGGTCGGTGATGACTTGCGTCGCGGGCTTGCCGTTGATCTTCGCGTTGGTGAAGTCCGGGTACTGCGTGTTCGAGTGGTTGCCCCAGATGGTGACGCAAGTAACTGCCTCGTTGGGCACCCCGGCTTTCTTGGCGAGGGCCGCGACGGCGCGATTGTGGTCCAGCCGCGTCATCGCGCCCCACTGGGCCGCGGGGATGTCGCGGCCATTGCGGTAGGCGATGAGACAGTTGCTATTGCAAGGGTTGCCGACGACGAGGATGCGGACATCGCGGGCCGCCTTCGCGGCGAGCGCCTTACCCTGCGACCGGAAGATCTGGGCGTTCTTCATGAGCAGGTCCTTCCGCTCCATTCCCGGTCCGCGCGGCGCGGCCCCGACCAGGAGCGCGTAGTTGCACCCGTCGAAGGCCAGGTTCTCGTCGTCGGTGACGACAATGTCCATCAGAGTCGGGAAGGCACAGTCCTCCAGCTCCATCGCGACG